>CAIPQU010000056.1 GCA_903867305.1 uncultured beta proteobacterium | reverse complement strand
AGGAGTTTGGTGCTTTAATAAAATAGAGTGGCTCTGATGGTATTTCGTTACCTTGTTGTTTTGCTAGTTCATGAAAATTATTCCATAAACCAATCATTTTGGAGGGTTCGCAAGGGTAAAGAAGTTCAATTTCTTGAAGGGGGATGGAAACATCAGTGAGCGCATAACTGGAAAATAAATCCCCTGTAGCGACCTGAATATTGAGTTCGTCAGGGCTTAATTGACCAAATTGTATGAGTGGGCTATTGTGATGTTTAAACCGGCACCATTTGGCCATATGCAATCCTCTATAATGTATTTTTTGACAAATATAAAATCATTTTGTCATATTTTTGTCCAAGACGTCAGTCATATCTGACGACTAAGTTGACATCCGCATAGGTGATATAACTGCTGCCTTCATCGCGAATCTAGTGCGCTAGGGGGGCCTAAAAGAAGCAGTTATTTAGACAGCTAGAACTTAGTTACCTGGAGGCGCAACACCTGCACCTTGGATTTGATGTCTAGATAAAGCCTCTGCAACGAAACCAGAAGCTTTCATGCGTTCTACATAGTCTTTGAGATAAGCTTTCGTAGCATCGCTGACATCCTTATTGACACCCATCGATTGATTAATTTGCATAAATCGGCCTGGTAATAAACGGATGCCAGGATATTTTGCAAGATCCATTTCTAATTGTTGTCTTACGCCGGCCCCAACTTCATAGCCACCATTCACGAAAAATTCAACAACCTTTGGAGATGTTGGTGCGTGAACAATTTGTGCATTTTTAATTTCACGAGTGAGATAAAGATCATAAGCACTACCTTTTCCAACCACGATACGATTTTTTGCTTGATCGACTTCATCGTTTGATTGAATCGCAGAATTGTTTGGCACGACATATGCACCCTCGATCACGACATAAGCATGGGTGAAGGTAATTTCTTTACCACGCACAGGATCAATGGCAAAAAAACCAAAGTCTGCCTTTTTGTTGGCGACAGCATCTACGGATTTACCTGCCGAATCAAACACCACGAGTTCGAGCTCTAGCCCTAATTCTTTTGCTAAGTTCGTCGCTAAATCAATGGAGACTCCATAAGGTTGGGCATGATCATGATCACGCTTGGCTAAAATTGGGTTACCCACATTAATAGATGCGCGGATTTTTCCAGTTGGAGCTAAATCAGATTTGACGATGGGGGAAGCAGGAATTTGTGCCATAGATATTTCAGTCAATAAAAAAGTAAAAAGAATAAGGATTATGCGTGTGTACATTTTAACTTAAGGTATTCTCTTATATGCTTCGTTAAAACTATGATTATGGAACAAAATAATTCTTGGGGACCTAAAAGCCCAAAATCTCTGCGTGAACTTTTTTGGGCAATGACTTGGCTCGCCTTGCAGGGATTCGGTGGCGTGTTTCCAGTAGCACGTCGAGTATTAATCGATGAACGTCAATGGTTTACTGCTGAAATCTTTCTAGAGGAGTGGGCTGTTGCTCAAGTGTTGCCTGGTCCAAATATTGTTAATTTGTCAGTCATGTTTGGAGCAAGATGTTTTGGCTGGATGGGAGCCTTTGTAGCGGTCGCTGGAATCTTCTCATTTCCAGCACTTTTATTAATCTTCGTAGCAATCTTTTTTGAGCAGTTACGCGATTACCCTGCTGTGGCATCTGCTTTGCAGGGTATGGGAGCTGTATCCGCAGGACTGATTGCCGGTACTTCGCTAAAAATGGCGAGTAGTTTACGCACCCATCCTCTGAGCTTTTTCATCGCCATCATTTTTACGCTAATTACCTTTGTTTTATTAGCGGTGTTGAAATTTCCCTTAATCCCAGTCATGCTGGTGATGGGAATATCATCCTGTGTGTTGACTTATTTTCGTATCATTCAACAACATCGAAATGGGACCTTTTCATGACGGTTCATTTTTCTGATTGGATGACAGTAGCATTTCAATTTGGCTCGATGTCCATTTTTGCGATTGGTGGCGCAATTGCTTTGATTCCCGAGTTCCACCGGTTTTTTATTAATGAGCATGGTTGGATGTCGGAGGCGCAATTTTCCTCTGGAATTGCTCTTGCTCAAGCATCGCCAGGACCGAATGCATTAATGCTGGCGATGATGGGTTGGAATTTTGGCATCAATGCCACACCAGTTGGACAGTCTCATTATCTCTTTGCCTTGATGGGCTTTGTCATGTGTTTATTGTGTGCGCTTACGCCATCTTGTGTGTTGACCTATACAGCAACACGTTGGGTACAGAAAAATAGTGAAAAAAAAGGTGTGATTGCCTTCAAGCAAGGTCTATCACCAGTCGTAATTGGGTCCATGTTGGTCTCAAGTTGGGTGATTGTACGGGGTGATTTTGTTTTAGCAAATAACTGGCAAATTTGGCTAGTGGCCTCGATGACGTGCATCTTGGTTTGGGCGACCAATATCCATATTTTATGGTTATTAGCTTTTGGCGCGGTGGTTGGCGCCACGGGTTTATTAGGAACTACCTAACCCCCAATATTTATGTACGCAGCGGGCTAAGCGAGGAGCTGTGCAGTCGGCTAATTGCGCCCACTGAATCGCCTCAGGATCACTTGCAACCCCAAGACGTATCGGTTCTAATAAATAGGCAAAATCAATATGTAGGTGTTCAGGTTCATTTTTGATCGGATTTGCTGGGATCAGATGAACATCAATATCGATAGGAATGGTTTGATCATGTTTTGCTGATGGAATCGTTTCCCAACCAGTTTCTT
Organism: uncultured beta proteobacterium; assembly: GCA_903867305.1. GTDB lineage: Bacteria > Pseudomonadota > Gammaproteobacteria > Burkholderiales > Burkholderiaceae > Polynucleobacter. The sequence goes on along the minus strand of CAIPQU010000056.1, from coordinate 56,698 downwards.
CAGCTACCTCACGTATGGCTGCGACTAGTGGATCTTCTGATGGGTCAACATGCCCACCAGGCTGAAACCATTCTTTGATATAACGATGCTTGATCAGGAGCATTTCTTGATGGCGTATTACAATTCCGCTGGCAGTGATATGTCCAGGTAAAAGATTTCTAGGAAACGGGTTTTCTATATTCTGTAAAAAGCCAGTTTTTTCGAGCAAGGACTCGGCCTCATTGGGATACTTTAAACAGTATTGGAGAATCACTTCCCACATAAAAAAATTACACCTTATTTTTTTTCTGTGAGGATCTGGCTGATGCACGAGGTGGCAAACCAGTATGTTGGGTCAGGATACTGCCTCTCGCAGTACGAGGCTTGTTCCTTGAAACAGTTTCTGGAATCGTGAAATCACGAGGGTTATTGACTGTTTTAGAAGATACTCGAGCACGGCCCGTTGGATTGGCCGTTGAACTAGCCGTTGTCATCGGTGTCGAATTTTTACGACGCGAACTTTGATAACTACCATCGATACGTGGTTGATAACTCGGAATTAAATGTTGCTTACCATTACCAATTAAATCAGCTCGCCCCATATTTTTTAGAGCTTCACGTAGCAATGGCCAATTGTTTGAGTCATGGTAGCGTAAAAATGCTTTATGTAAACGACGACGTTTTTCACCACGCACGATATCGACGGACTCACTATCTCTGGTCACTTTACGTAATGGATTTTTATTCGTGTGGTACATCGCCGTGGCAGTAGCCATCGGAGATGGATAAAAAGTTTGAACTTGATCGGCACGAAAACCATTTTGTTTTAACCACATGGCTAAATGCATCATGTCTTCATCGCTCGTTCCGGGATGGGCGGCAATAAAATAAGGAATCAGATATTGTTCTTTACCAGCTTCTTTGGAAAAGCGATCAAATAGTTCTTTAAACTTATCATAGCTTCCAATACCTGGCTTCATCATTTTTGATAATGGTCCACCTTCGGTATGTTCTGGGGCAATTTTGAGATAACCACCGACGTGATGGGTGACTAGTTCTTTAATATAGGCTGGTGCTTTAATCGCTAAGTCATATCTTAGGCCTGAGCTAATTAAAATCTTCTTCACGCCTTTCAGGGATCGTGCGCGTCGATAGAGCTGAATTAATGGCGTGTGGTCAGTATTGAGGTTAGGACAAATATCCGGATAGACACAAGATGGTTTACGACAGTGCGCTTCAATCTCTTTCGATTTACAGGCAATGCGATACATATTCGCAGTAGGCCCGCCCAAATCAGAAATGACGCCAGTAAAGCCTGGAACTTTGTCACGGATATCTTCGATTTCGCGGATGATGGAATCCGATGAACGATTCTGAATGATGCGACCTTCATGTTCTGTGATGGAGCAAAAAGTACATCCGCCAAAACAACCACGCATGATATTGACTGAGAAACGAATCATTTCCCAAGCAGGAATCTTTGCATCGCCATAGCTTGGGTGAGGCGCTCTTGCATATGGCTGATCAAAGACAAAATCCATTTCATCGGTTGTTAATGGAATCGGCGGGGCGTTGAGCCAAACATCTCTGATCGAGGCACCTTCACCATGTTGTTGGACCAGTGCTCGAGCATTACCAGGATTTGTTTCTAAATGTAAGATACGATTCGCGTGAGCATAAAGAACAGCGTCACGTTTGACTGCTTCATAACTAGGTAAACGAATTACGGTAAAGTCACGGTGTAATTTTTGTTTCGGCGATAAATGTATTTGAATCGGCTGCTCTTTGATCACTGGTTCAATTGGCTCATCCGAAGATTTAGCGCAAGTTTGGCCTTGCGCTGCCGCTTGCTCATCAGGCATCAAATAGGGATTAATCGGAGGATCAATCTTCCCAGGTTCATCCACTTGCGTTGAATCAATTTCTACGAAACCCTTCGCCGTCGTGCGCCGAATGAAGGCAGTACCTCGAACATCGGTGATTTCCTGAACCTTTTCTCCACGCGAAAGGCGATGGGTGATTTCAACAAGAGCTCTCTCCGCATTGCCATACAGCAGAATATCTGCCTTCGCATCTATCAAAATAGAGCGCCGGACTTTGTCTTGCCAATAGTCATAATGCGCAATTCGACGCAGTGATGCTTCAATCCCACCCATGATAATAGGTGTTTCCGGATAAGCTTCTTTACAGCGCTGGGCATACACTAAAGAGCAACGATCTGGTCGTTTGCCACTCATACCGCCGGCCGTATAGGCATCATCTTTTCTAATTTTACGATCGGCAGTATAGCCATTAATCATCGAATCCATATTGCCAGCAGTCACGCCAAAATACAGGTTCGGTTGCCCTAAAATCTTGTAGGGGTCTGCGGACTGCCAATCGGGTTGGGCGATGATACCGACACGAAATCCTTGTGACTCGAGGAGTCGGCCAATAATGGCCATACCAAAACTAGGGTGATCCACATAGGCATCACCGGTCACCAGAATGATGTCGCAAGAATCCCATCCCAGCGTATCCATTTCTTGGCGCGACATGGGTAAAAAGGGTGCACGACCAAAACATTCTGCCCAATATTTAGGATAAGAATTCAGGTGAGGTGCAGAAGGAATTGAAAAGATCGAGCGAGGCGCATTCATGTTAGTCGTTATTTTAAGCGATTAAAGACTTTCACGGGGGATGGGTGTTATATTCCTTTCAAATGTGTTACATTTAGGAACTTTTGAAGCGATTTCATTAATTACAGCACCATGAAAGAATATCTGAAGCGTTCCAAGATGAGTCGGCTTAGCCTTTGTTGTATCTTTTTCTTAAGCGCTTGTGCTACCCAACAAACGAAAATCAACCAAACTCGACAAGTGTTTGCGATGGGGAATCTGCCCGCCGCATCTGCTGGTATAGAACAAGCGATTCCCACAAAGAATAATATCTATAACCTCGAGCAGGGAAGTGTTCAGCGCTTAATGGGAGCATCTCGAGTTCCTGATAGTACTCGACAGCTTTTATCCGCTGATGATATTTTGCAGCAAAGTGAGGCAAAAAGAGCTAACCTGAAATCATCGCTTTCGAGTCTTGGTGGATATTTTCTATCGGAAGGGATTGGAAAAGAGTATGAAATGAAAGGCTATGAGGGTTCCCTTTTAGCTTATTCGATTGCTTTAAATCATATTTTATTGGGTGATTGGAATAATGCCCGCGTTGAAGTCATGAAGATGGTGAAGCGTGAGCAAGACTTAGCCGCCTTTAATGAGCTCAAGTATCAGGCGATTACAGAGCAAAAAAATAAAGGGGTGAAAGGTATGCAAGGAACGGTAGATAACCGTTTTGTACAAGGCAATCCCATGATTAGTGGTTATCCAGTGAATACCTTGTCAGATCCTGATACGCTCAGTTTAAAAAACTCCTATCAAAGTGCTGCGGCACATTATTTAGCCGCTTTTATTTTTGAGAAATTACGTGAACCTTCTTTGGCTGCTCCGGGTTATAGGCTAGCGATTGAACTACGCCCTGATGTACCTTTTTTACAAGACGGGCTTAAAAATCTAGACGCCAACATCAACCAGCCAGTGAACTCCTCACCGAATGGAACGACAGACACGCTATTTGTTGTTGAAACAGGTTTTTTACCAACAATGGATAATTTTAAGGTGAATCTGCCGATACCAATTCGTGGCCAGTTACGTTTTGCAACAGTCGCATATCCGTATATAGCCCCTAATACGGAGCGTTTTAATCCTGGTCAAGTTGTTGTCGATGGTCAATTGATGAATCTCAATATGATTACGAGTGTGGATAGTATGGCAAGAAGAGATTTGCGAGATGAAATGCCAGGTTATATGTTACGAGCCACTACTCGAGCGGTAACTCAGGTATTAGCTCAGGTAGGGACCCAGCAGGCGATTCAAGGAAACAATAGCAACAACTCTAATCAAGCAGCTTTGGGCGCCATTGCTGGAATGATTACCGGAATTACTATGGCAGAGATTAGTGCAGCCGATGTTCGCCATTGGTCTAACTTGCCAGCCAATATTTATTTGGCAAGAGCTCAAGTACCCAATGGTCAGAGAGGCTTGTTGATTCGTACCCCAACGGGGTCTTTAGTCGGGCGTCAAATCGCATTCAATGGCGATAAGAACATTGTTTATATTCGTATTTTTCGAGATCGTGCAAGCATGATGTCAAGTAATGATGTAGTTAATGGTTTTCAGAATACTGGACAGCCTATTGCTACCGTCATCAAAAATGCCCCAGCATCTTTAAATGTCCCACCGAGTCAACCAAACCCTATTCCAACACGTTAATATGCTAGATTCATCGACGATAATTTTTTCTATAAATGAAACGGCTTGAAATGAAAAAAAACTTTTTCCCCAGACTTTTTTTAGTTATTACGATTCTTTTGCTGATTTCTTGTTCGTCCTTTATTGATAAGCACTCTTTACGAATGGGTAAGACGAGTGATATCAAAATTCAGGATTTAAAAAGTTTTGATCGCAATGGGGTGTTAATTGTTCAGGCCACGATTAAAAATAATGGAAATTCACAACCCGCTCAGTATCGTTTTCAGTGGTTAGGTTTGAAAGGTGAGCAAGTTTGGAATGATGAGGCATGGAAACCACTTGTCATCCCTGATGGAAGAACTGCGGTGATTGAAGGTGTTGCACCTACTCCTGAAGCAACTAACTATAAAATACAATTAGATTCTTATTAATACTGAGGCAATTTATGCAAACCTATGATCGTTTTGGTCTTTCTTCGAAGTTAGTGCTTGTTGGTCTGGTGAGTACTTTTTTATTTGGTTGTGCTTCTGAGCCAAAAGTGTCTTATGTTGACTCCAATCGTGTGGAAGCTCGTTCGACGAATTATGGGATATCGGATTTGCAAATGTTAGCTGAGGGAATGACTCGTTCTATGTTGCAAACCAGAATCATTGTGAATGCGCCAACGCCACCCTTGATTACTGTAGCCCCAGTAAAAAACAAAACTGACCAGTACATTGATACTGCTTTAATTACGAGCAAGATCGAGACTCAATTATTAAAAAGTGGCCAAGTTCAGTTTGCTGCAAGAACTGATAGCATGGCGAATATTACCGGCGAACTCGCTAGACAAAATTCCGGGATGTATAACAAAGAAACATCGACAAAGATTGGTAATTTAGAGGGTGCTAAGTACCTCTTAGAGGGAGATATTGCGAGCATACCTCAATCAAACAAGAAGATGAAGGAAGTCTATTACAACTTAACGCTACGCTTGCTCAATACCAATACTGGCGTTTATGAATGGCAGGATGAGAAAGAGATTACTAAACAAGAGAAGCGGTAATGTTTCTGCGTTAATGTTTCTGCGTTAAAGTTTCTGCCTGCATTTTCTGAATGAAAGAGTTATTTTTTCATAAAAAAAACCGGATTTATTTCCGGTTTTTTTATAATCCGTTCGGGCGAATAAGCCCAACTGCAAGACCCTCAATGCAAAAGTCATGATGATTATCATGAATAATGATTGGTTCAAAGTCAGGGTTTTCTGCAATGAGTTGTATCTGAATACCGGAATTCGTTTTTACCTTCATCCATCGTTTGACCGTGACTTCATCATCGATTCGAGCAACAACGATATCGCCGTTGCGAGCTTCTGAAGCTTTTTTCACGGCTAAATAATCCCCATCTAAGATTCCGGCGTCTCGCATACTGAGACCTTTGACTTTAAGGAGGTAATCCGCACCATGTTTGAATAAATTGGGGTCGACAGGAATGTGTTGTTCGACATGTTCGATGGCCGTAATAGGCACTCCGGCAGCAACTCTACCAATTAATGGTAGCGTGAGTTGCGATAGTAGTTGCGAAGGCAGATTGAGTTGCTTAGCGGTTTGCCGAATAGACTCACGAATCCGAATGCCTCTCGATGTACCAGGGCTTAACTCCAGATAACCTTTTTTTGCCAATGCTTTCAGATGTTCTTCAGCAGCGTTGGCAGAGGCAAAGCCTAATTTTTGGGCAATTTCTGATCGTGTTGGAGGTGCACCATTTTCCGCAATGGAATCATGGACGAGTTGCAAGATTTCCTCTTGGCGCGCAGTTAATTTGGGTAATGACTGGTTGTTCATCGATATCTACCTGAATGTATATACACGCTGTAATTATATACAGTTACCTACCGAGTGCAAGGTATTTATAGAAAATGTCACTTAAATGTAGAAATGGCTTGGATTACAGCCGGGGATTTGATAGAATTCAAGGCTTATTTGCGCTTTTGCAAATATGTAATTTTCACCCTTGCTACACTGACTGTTCTTAAACAGAGAACTGACGCCCAGGTAGCTACAACCATAAGGAGTGTTTGATGCGTCATTACGAAATCGTTTTTATCGTCCATCCGGACCAAAGCGAGCAAGTGCCAGCGATGATTGATCGTTACAAGGCTGTTTTAACAGCTGCGAATGGTAAAGTTCATCGTATCGAAGATTGGGGTCGTCGCCAGATGGCTTACATGATTAATAAATTGGCAAAAGCTCATTACGTTTGCATGAATATCGAATGTGATCAAGCCACGCTTTCTGAGCTTGAGCACTCATTTAAATTTAATGATGCCGTTTTGCGTCATTTGATTATTCAAATGAAAAAAGCAGAGACTGAACCTTCAATCATGATGAAAGAAGTTCAAAGAGAAGAGTCTCGTAAAAATCAACAAGCGGAGGCACCTGCAGCTTAATGACGGAATTGGGTCAGCCAATCAATGAGTTTCGCCTGACGGCAAGATTAGTTAAGAAAGACGCAATTCGATATACCCCAGCTGGACAAGCAGTTTTAGAATGTCAATTAGAGTATTCTGGAAATGTGAATGAAGCAGGGATCGATCGAAAAGTGCAAATGCAAATCTTCGCCATCGCCATTGGATCAGAAGTACAGAATTTGAATCAAATGGAAATCGGGCAATTAAGAAACTTTGAAGGATTTATGGCTCACCAATCAGTACGTCAAAAAGCGCTAGTCTTTCACATTACACATATTTCTATTTAAAGGAACTGATATGGCATTTGGTAAAAAAAATGTAGATCTCAAAAAGAAACCGGCTCAAAATCCGCTGTTTAAACGTAAGCGTTTTTGCCGTTTTACCGTTGGTAAAGTTGAGCAAATCGACTATAAAGATGTTGATACATTAAAAGATTTTATTGGTGAGAACGGCAAAATTACTCCAGCACGTTTGACAGGTACAAAAGCAAAGTATCAACGTCAATTAGATACTGCGATTAAACGTGCGCGTTTTTTAGCATTCTTACCGTTCACTGATCAACATAAAAACTAATTGGAGATAAATTCATGCAAGTCATTCTTCTTGAAAAAGTTGCCAATTTAGGTAATTTAGGTGATGTTGTACGTGTAAAAGATGGTTTTGCACGTAATTTTTTAATTCCACAGCGTAAAGCTCGTCGTGCGACAGATACAGCGATTGCTGAGTTTGAAGCCCGCCGTGCTGAGTTAGAAAAAATAGCGGCTGAAAAGTTAGCTGCTAGTCAAGCTGTTGGTGAAAAAATGCAAGGTACTGTTGTTGAGATTCATCAAAAAGCTGGTGTTGATGGTCGTTTGTTTGGTTCGGTGACGAATCATGACATTGCTCAGCAATTAATCGCCAAAGGTTTCACGATTGAAAAAGGTGCTGTGCGTTTACCAAATGGCCCATTAAAAGCAGTTGGTGAATATCCAGTAGCGATCGCTATCCATACAGACGTGGTGTCTGAAGTGATAGTTAAAGTTATTGGTGAAGCAGTTTAATTGATTTAATTCATTACGATAAAGAGTCCTTCAATGCCTGAAGCAGGCCCGCTCCGATTAATCACCCCTACGGGAGAGGAGGATCGGGCTGTTCAAGGTTTGAAGGTCCCTCCACACTCTGTGGAAGCGGAACAATCTGTCTTAGGCGCTCTGTTATTAGACAACAATTCGTTAGATCTCGTTGCCCCTATTCTGCGTGAAGTTGATTTTTATCGCTCAGAACATGGGATTATTTATCAATTAATTTCAAAACTGATTAATGATAATAAGCCAGCCGATGTATTAACTATTCATGAAGAATTAAAAGCCTTTGGACTTACTGATAACTTTGGTATTACTTACCTCAATCAGTTGGCATCGAATACGCCGAGTTCTGCCAATATTCGTGGCTATGCTCAAATCATTAGTGATCGAAGTATCTTACGTCGACTCATTCAAACTGCAGATAGCATTGCCAGTGGAGCTTTTTTCCCAGAAAAAGGTGTCAGAAGTATTTTAGATGAGGCTGAAGCTAGGATCCTCGCGATTGGTGAAGGTGGTCGTCAAAACGAGTTTTTTGAAATAGAACCGCTCATGACAGAAACTGTTAATCGGATACAGGAGCTGTATGAGCGAGGTGGTGCGAATGAAATTACCGGAGTTGCCACAGGCTTTATTGAATTAGACAAGATGACTAGTGGTTTGCAAAAAGGTGATTTAGTGATTGTTGCCGGTCGTCCTAGTATGGGTAAGACTTCTTTCGCAATGAATATTGCTGAGCATGTTGCCATCAAAGAGGGTTTACCTGTTCTGATTTTCTCGATGGAGATGTCTGCCACGCAGCTAGCTTCTCGAATGCTTGGATCTGTTGGGCGAGTAAACCAAGGTCGTTTAAGAACCGGCAGATTATCTGATGAAGAGTGGCCACGAGTCACGCAATCTATTGGGCTTCTGAGTAAGGCGCCGATGTTGATTGATGAAACAGGTTCGTTAAATTCATTAGAGTTACGCTCTCGAGCTAGAAGAATGGCTAGAAAATATGGCAATGTAGGTTTGATTGTCATTGATTACTTGCAACTCATGTCTGGAAGAGGCACGAATTCTAGTGAGAACCGTGCAACGGAGATTTCTGAAATTTCACGTTCGTTAAAGTCTTTAGCGAAAGAAATGCAATGTCCTGTGATCGCATTGTCACAGCTCAATCGAAGCTTAGAAAATCGCGAAAATAAGCGACCCATGATGTCTGACTTACGAGAGTCAGGTGCGATTGAACAAGATGCGGATGTGATTTTATTTATTTATCGTGATGAGGTCTATCATCCCGAAACTGAGGCTGTCGGCATTGCTGAAATTATCATTGGTAAGCAACGTAATGGACCCATTGGTCCAGTCAAGTTATGTTGGCAAGGGGAGTTCACGAAGTTTGATAACTTAGCCCTTGGGTTTTCAGCACCGTTCCAAAAATCAAACTCTTCCAATAATTCCAACGTACCCTTTTAACCAAATTAATTTGCGTTAATTTTCGCAATTTTAGCAAGTTTGGTTGCAACTTCACGATCTGATTTCATAAAAGCACCAAACTCTTCGGGCGTTCCTCCAACAGCTTCAACAGAGACGGGGGTTAATACTTTCTCAACAAATTTTTGATCTGCAATCGCTTTATTCATTTCGACGTTCAATTTTTGAATAATTTCTTTTGGGGTTCCAGTCGGAACGGTCACGCCAATCCAACTTAAAAAATCTGCGTTATACCCTTGCTCTTTGAGCGTTGGAGCATCAAGGAGTGGTGAGCGTTTCGGTCCTGCAATCGCCAGAGTTTTCAATTTTCCAGATTTTACGTGAGGTAGAACAAGTCCAGGCGTATTCATAAATACTTGCGTTTCACCAGCAAGGGTTGCGGTTAAAGCTTGATCAATGGTTTTGTAGGGGATGTGTTTAAATTTTGCACCAGTGGCACTTTCTAGCCAAGACATATACAGATGTGAAAAGCTCCCAACTCCCCAAGAGCTCCAATTAATCGAGTCTGGTTTTGCTTTTGCTAAATCAACTAATTCTTTAATCGAGTTCACCGGTAAATTTGCATTCACGGAAATGGAAGAAGTGATAAACCCAACGAAGATCACTGGTGCTAAATCTTTAAGAGGTTCATAAGGGATATTGGGGTAAACCACTGGATTTAAGGAGACTTGACTAAAGCTTGGAACGCAAATCGTATATCCATCTGGCGGGGCTTTTGCACAAGCATCCATACCAATAAGTCCATTGGCACCTACTTTATTTTCAACAATCACAGCTTGACCAAATTTTTCTGAGAGATTTTGGGCAATCGCTCGAGAAAAAAGATCCGCTGGCGTGCCAATTCCGAGGGGTTGAATAATCTTTATCGGTCGAGAAGGATATTCATCACTATGGGCAATTTGAGTCGTAAAGAAAAATAGTGTAACGAGTAAAAAATGGAGGATTTTCATCAGTAGGTTGTCTCTTGTAAAGATCGATTTTGTGTACCGTATTTTTTTTGTATTAATATCTTTATGATTACACAAGGAGACTAAGTCATGCAACAAAATCTTTTGATACCTTCTAATGGTATTGAGCTCTCAGCAGTATTGCATTATCCTGCCAACTATTCTGAGGGTAAACAATATCCTTGCATTATCGTTCTGCATGGGTTCGGATCCAATAAAGATGGTGCTAATGTTCAGGTACCTTGTGCTTTATATAATCGCTTAGGCTATTTTGCCTTACGCTTTGATATGCAGTCTTGTGGGCAAAGTGGTGGCCAGCCCGGTATGGTGTTGTGTACCGATCAAGTGCAAAACACGAAGGATGTGATTACCTATTTGCAATCTCGACAAGAAATTAATTCTCAAAAAATTGCATTATCTGGATCTAGCTTTGGTGCCGCTGTCTCTATTTATACTGGCGGAGATGATCCTCGGGTTGCCGCAGTGATTTCTGCTGGTGGATGGGGTAATGGCGATCGGAAGTTACAAGGCCAACATCCAGGTGAAGGTGCTTGGGAGAAATTTTTAAAGATGTTGGAGTTAGGTAAAGCCTACCGAGCAAAGCATGGCCAACCGATGATGGTTTCTCGGTACGATATTGTTCCGATACCAGCGCATTTACGACAAGGTTTGCCCGGTAATTCAGTGATGGACTTTGCAGTGGATACGGCGCAAAGTATTTTTGATTTTATGCCGGAAAATAAGTTGGCAGATTTAGCGCCAAGACCTTTGTTGTTATTGCACGCAGCGATTGATTCCGTAACCCCAACGTCGGAATCCATTGAAATGTTTAAAAAAGCAAAGAAGCCCACTGAACTGCATCTGTTTGATGATGTTGAGCATTTTATGATGGGTGAGGCAGATCCTCGAGTGGAGTCAGTGATTACTCAATGGTTAGCAAAGTATTTTCCTGCTTAGAGAGCATGTCTGATTGATGTAGATTAAAATGTCACAAAGAAGTTATAACGATCAAAATAGGAGGCAATATGCCAAAGTACACTTTGCAAATCGACGGATCAAAGAGAGAGGTTGAGGTAGCTGCTGATCAGCCGCTACTCTATACCTTGACTGATCAACTGAAGTTCAAGGGCCCCAAATTTGGTTGTGGGCTTGCACAGTGTGGAACTTGCACAGTTTTGGTTAATAATCAGGCGGTTCGCTCCTGCGTTACACCGACGAGTTCTGTAGCGAATGGTAATTTTACGATTCGAACTTTAGATGGTCTTGCTAAAGGTGATCAATTGCATCCAATGCAAACCGCATTTATTGAAGAGCAAGCTGCTCAATGCGGATATTGTGCAAATGGATGGATTATGCAATCCATTGCACTTTTAGAAAAAAATCCTCGGGCAACGGATGAGCAAATTATCAGCGGATTAGATAATTTGCAATGTCGTTGCGGTACACATATTGCTATTTTGAGAGCTGTTAAAAAAGCTCGCGAAACCATGAAAGCCTAAGGGGAAAAAGATGAGCTCGATAGATATTACCCGTCGTGAATTTTTACAAAGTTCTAGTGCCCTTGTTGTTGGGTTTTCTGGAGTTTTTCCATTGGTCGACGCAACTGCCCAAGCAGTTGCTCCAAAATTACTAGGCCCTGATCCATCTGCGCTAGATACGTGGATTAAGATTGGTCGTGATGGCTTAGTCACGATTAACTCTGGAAAGATGGATTGTGGTCAAGGGCTTGATGTAGCTTATGCACAAATCGCCGCTGAGGAGTTAGATGTGCCATTAGCGCAAGTCATCGTCTTGTTTGGTGATACGAGACTTTCTGCCAACCAAGGTGGTGGAAGTGCGAGCTCGGGGGTGCGCCAAGGGGCGGTTCCTATTCGAAATGCTGCCGCAGAAGCGAGAAGAGTTTTAGTTGGTCTTGCTGCCAAAGAACTCAATACGACGCCTGATAATTTACAAGTAGTTGATGGTAAAGTTTCTGTGAAGGGTAACCCTAGTCAATTTGTGACTTACTCACAATTAGTCGGTGATAAAGAATTCGCGACCAATTTAGAGTGGAATAAAAAGATTGGTAATGATCTCAACGTCATTGGAACTGCTAAACCCAAGCATCCCTCTGAGTACAAGATTGTTGGTAAAGACGCCCCGCGTCGCGATATCAAAGATAAGGTGATAAGCGCTGAACACTTTACAGCACATATTCGTCCTGAAAATCTCTTACATGGTCGAGCCATTCGTCCTCCCCAGGCTGGAGCAACGCCGATATCCATAGATGAAAAGTCTGTCGCATTTATTCCGAATGTCAAAGTATTCCAAAAGGGTAATTTTGTTGCAGTTGTTGCTGAAAACGAATGGGATGCGGTGAAGGCTGCTCGCGCTCTGAAAGTGGTTTGGACAAAAGAATTACGTCCGCTTCAGGGTGGCGATAAGAAAATGTTTGATTACATTAAAAATGCTACGCCAACTTTCGTGAATGCTGTTCCAATGTTTTTCGGAAAGAAAGAATACAACGTCGAACCGACAAATGCCGCATTAAAAACTTCTGCCAAAGTGCTTGAGGCAGAATACTTTGCACCTTTTCAGTCGCATGCTCGTATTGCACCTTCGTGTGGTGTGGTTGATGTAAAACCGGATAGTGTACAGATTTGGACCGATACACAAAAGCCTCACTTCCAACGTCAAGGGATCGCTAAATTTTTGGATATACCAGCAGAGAAAGTGCAGGCAAAGTGGATGCACGGTGCAGGTTCATATGGTCGCAGTGATGCAGATGAGGCGCCTTATGAAGCCGCATTACTTTCCAAAGAATACGGTCGACCAGTGCGGGTTCAATGGTCTAGAGAAGAGGGCACTGCTTGGGATCCAAAAGCGCCAGCATCGATCATTAATTTAAAAGCTGGGTTAGATGAGAAAAATAATGTGACAGCTTGGTTATTTAAAGCAAAGGGCTTTAATGGCTGGGATGTTAAATTTAATGCCGAGAGTCCTGAGCATACTTTGGTCGGTATGCAAACCGGTCATAAGAAATGGACCGCATATAACTTTAATATTCCTGAAGAGAGTTATAAATTCCCAAACCATGTTCATTGGTGGGAAACTGTGCCACCTTATGTAGAGCAAGCATCTCCTATGAGAACTGCTCACTTGCGAGCTCCGCAAGAGATGCAAACGCGATTTGCTCAGGAGTGTTTTATTGATGAAGTTGCCTTAGCTGCTCAAATGGATTCATTGGCATTTCGTTTAAAACATATTCAAGAGCCACGTGAAAAAGAAATTCTGGAAGCAGTGGCTAAAAAGTTTGGTTGGGAAAGTAATTACAAACCGACCAAAACTGGAAATATTTCTACTGGTCGTGGACTTGCCTTGTATAACGGCTATCAATCTTATGCAGCAGTTGCTTGTGAAGTTGAAGTGAATCATACAACTGGTCGTATTTGGGTCAAGCGGATTGTTGTTGGAATGGATTGTGGCTTAGTGATTAATCCATCAGGGGTACGTGCCGCTTTAGAAGGGCAAATCATGCAGGGCATTAGCCGAGCTTTATACGAGGAAGTCAAATTTGATGACAACCGTGTTTTAAGTGTTGATTGGAATACCTATCGGATTGCTTCCATGAAAGACGTACCAGGAAAGATAGATATTATATTTATTAATCGTCCCGATAAAGCATCTGGAGGTGTTGCCGAGCCAGGTTTAGTATCTTTACCCGCTGCAATTGCTAATGCCGTATTTAACGCTACCAAAGTAAGAATTCGTCAATATCCTTTGACGCCACAACGGATTAAGCCATTAATGGTGTAATCTCTTCGAATGGTGTAACCTAATACCTCACAAAGATACAACTTTGTGAGGTATTTTAATTTTTAGCGAATTTTTATGAATCCATTATTAGAGCATTTATCCTCCCATTCTGTGACGTGGGCAATCAATGTGGGTGGCCCATCACTGGATGCGATTGATATGTTGGCAATGGCCGGTGCGAAGTGCTTGTTCATTGATTGTGAGAGAGCTGCAATTAACATTGAGAGTATTGGGCCGATGGTCAGAAGCGCCAAAAGTCACGGTATGTTGACCATGCTCAGAAGTGAGTCTAAGCAACCAGAAATACTGATACGTTATCTTGATCGAGGGGTTGACGGACTTGTGGTTCCTCATACAGAGACCGTTGATGAATTAGAGCAAATTGCACAGATCATTGATTACGTGAGTAAAGGTCACCCAGAAAAATTCATGAGTATTGCTCAGGTCGAATCGATTCAGGCAGTACAGAATATTGAAAAGTTGGCGGCCTCTACCGCTGTAAATGGTTTTCTCATTGGACCGAACGATCTATCACATAGTATGGGATTTAAAGGGGATTTACAACCTGATGCACTATGGCAAGCGATTGATGGCGTGATTGTTGAGTTAGAAAAACATCAGCGCATTTGGGGATTGCCTGGTTCTCCGAGTACACAAGAAACATTATGTTCACGAGGCGCTCGTTTTTTATATTGCACGCTGCCGCAAATTATTCAAACTGGTTTTAAAGCATTTCAAACACCAACAACATAGGAAACTAAATTATGTCGATGTCACCTACTGAGAGAATCACTTTTTCTGCGATTGTGGATCGCCCCCCGCTGAAGTTTCCAAAACAAGCCAAAGTGATTGTTTGGAGTATTGTGAATTTAGAAGTGTGGGATATTTCAAGACCGATGGCTAGACAAGTCATCCCAGCGCCAACAGGAGTTCCATTGTTGCCAGATGTGCCAAATTGGGCATGGCATGAGTATGGTATGCGTGTTGGTTTTTGGCGGTTTAAAAGTTTATATGATTCACTCAATATCAAACCTACGCTGGCTCTGAATGCGCGCGTTTGTATTGATTATCCGCGAGTGGCTCAAGCATGTTTGGATGCTGGTTGGGAGTTTATGGGGCATTCCTATGAGCAAATGCCAATCCATAAGGTTGAGAATCAAGCAGAGATGATTGCTAAATCAATGGATACGATTGAGAAATTTACGGGCAAGCGTCCAGTTGGTTGGTTAGGGCCTGGGCTTACGCAGACTTTTGAAACTCCTGATTTGTTAGCAAAAGCTGGCGTGAAGTACGTTGGTGACTTCCCTTATGATGATGAGCCTACCAGAATCAAAACTGAAAGCGGCTCTTTGGTCACATTACCTTATACCGTTGAGAATAATGATATTCCAATGATGATTGTGCAGCATCACGAAGCGAATTATTGGACACAAAAATGTATCGATACTTTTGATCAGTATTATGAAGAGGCGAATGAGCGTCCTAAAATTTTATCCATCGCGATCCATCCCTATATCAGTGGTATGCCTTTTAGAATCGCCTATTTGAAAAAAGTTTATGAACATATCAATCGTCATGAGGGTGTGGTTCATATGACTGGCGAAGAAATTTATCAGTGGTACAACCAAGCTTATCCAGAGAAATAAATCATGAATGATATTTTGCATTGGGATTTATGTTCCGCCGCTGAGGCTGTTAAAAATCGTCAGATCAGCTCTTATGAGCTTACCCAGTGGTCTCTAGAGCGTTTAAAGCGGATTGGAACTCACCTCAATGCCGTATTTCGTTTTGATGAAGAGAGCGCTCTAAAACGTGCTCTTGTTTTAGATGATTTACAAGCTCATAATCGCGCTTTAGGACTCCTTCATGGCGTACCAATGGCTCACAAAGATTTAATTTTTATGGCGGGTAGAAATGCTCATGTGGGTTCTAAAATTCTCAAAAAACATATCCCAGATAGAAATTCTGTGGTGATGGATTATTTTGAAGCCGCAGGGCAGGTGTATACAGGGTCACTTCATATGACCGAGTTTGCGTTAGGGCCTACTGGCTTTAATCAGCATTATGGTCATGCCAAGAATCCTTGGAATGAATTGATGGTCTGTGGAGGTTCATCGAGTGGATCAGGGATTGCTGTGAGTGCTCGTTTGTCTTTTGGCGCAATTGGTAGTGATACCGGCGGATCAATCCGCCATCCAGCGACGATGTGTGGTGTCACAGGATTAAAGCCGACGCGTCAGTTAGTCAGTACTGAGGGGGTGTTTCCTTTGGCTCATACGCTGGATTGTGTAGGGCCTATTGCCCAAAATGCACGTGATTGTGCGAGGCTGTTAACGGTACTCACGAATCAACAATATGATTACGAAAGTCGCTTAAAAGAATCAGTTTCAGGATTGCGAATTGGTATACCGAAGCACTTTTATTGGGAGGAAGTTGATCCTGAAATCGAAAAAGTATTAATGAAAAATATTGCGATCTTTCAATCCTTGGGGATGAAAATTGTTGAGTTAGATAATCCCGATATGGCACCCATTAATCAAATGATGGGTATTGTGATGGGGGTTGAAGCCCTTGAAGTGCATCATGAGTGGTTAAAGCAATCCCCAGGTGACTATGCTGATCAGGTCAGGGCGAGGATTGAGTTGGGATATCAATATTCCAATGAAGACTATCAGGGTGCCATCGACAGTCGGAAAATGTATCGCGCGCAATTTGATGAAAAGGTCTTCGCGCATTGTGACGCCATGTTTATTCCATCGATTCAGGTCCATACACCTTCGATTGAAGAGAGTACTCGCGGAACATTAGATGAGGTTTTAAAAGGTGTTGGAAGGCTGACGCATGTCACCAAGGGAATTAACTATTTAGGTTTTCCCTCAATCAGTGTTCCCGGCGGTTTTTCATCACGAAAGATGCCTGTAGGATTTCAATTGGTAGGAAAAGATTTATCGGAAGAGATGCTTTTACGGATGACGCATGCCTATCAAGGTCTAACGAATTGGCATCAACAATTACCACCAACTGCGTGAAAGGTTCTAAGATGACTAGAGGAAGTTGTTTATGTGGCGGTATTCATTATCAGATTCATCATGAAATAGGCCCGATCATTTATTGCCATTGTCAGCGATGCCGTAAATCGAGTGGTTCAGCCTTTGTGACTTCAACAGAAATTCTACGATCCAATTTTGAAGTGACACAAGGTCAAGACTTGATCAAGAAATTTGAAAATGAGGGCAAGGTAGATCGCTTTTTTTGTTCACATTGCGGATCTCAACTATATAGTCAAAGAGCTTCCACGCCTCTCATTATGAGAGTTCGGTTAGGAACCTTAGATGACAACATTGACACCAAAGTCAGCTCGCACATTTTTGTGGGAAGTAAAGCCGAGTGGCATGATATTTTGGATGATGCCATCCAGCATCAAGAACGTCCCTAAGCTGAAACGACAGCTCGGTGAGGTTTTTGATTGGTGTCGAGATATTTTGATTGAGAAATTCCATCAACCGTCATAATTTGATCATCTTGGTTCACAGCCGATAACGGAAAAACGCAGGAACGAATTAATTCACCATTCACATGAATGGAACAAGCGCCACAGGAACCTTTATCGCAGCCGTATTTAGTAGCCACTAATCCAAGTTGCTCTCGTAAAATCCAAATTAGTGGGGTGTTTGGCTCGGCGGTTACTTCAACCATTTGTCCATTCACTTTGAGGATCGTCATCGTCATGCCATTTCTCAAGTAAATTAAATAAGTTGTTAATTTAATTGAGAAAATTACGACATGCTATAGGTAGATAACCTATTAGTAGATAACCTAATGGTAGTTCTACTAAAGTAGATGAAGCTTGATTAATAAGACATTATTTCCATGGCAGGGGTGATAAAACAGCATCCAGTCCCGTTTCTTGAATGATTGGAGCCGCTTCTTGAGATGCTAAATAAGCAATAAACTCTTGGGCTAAATGCAGTTGCTTGGTCATCGCACCGATCCCCGCAGTAAAGTAAAAAGTCTTTTGGATTTCAGGGGGCAGTTCACGAATAATATCGATTCCTGCGATGGGTAGTAATTCTGAGTATTGTTGAAACCCTAAATCAGTTTCTAAGCGCATCAGAATTGTTCCAACGCGTTCACCAAAAATCTTTTTGGCAGACTTGGCCATTTGCTCGGCGATACCAATTTTAGGAAAAACCTCTTCTGATAAGTAGGTACCGCTAGCACTGGCAGAGTAGGCAATTCTTGGCGTATTGAGAAGCGTATTTTTAAAGCTTTCTAAAGTAGAAAGATTGGGCACAGGATCTCCAGTTCTTACTGCTGCAGCCATTCTTGAGCCAGCAAGATCTACTTTTGAGCCGTTTGCGATGACACCTTCTTTGATAAAGCTATCAAGGGCAGGTCCAGCTAAAACTAAGACATCAAATATTTCACCTTGGGAGAGTCTTGTTGGTATTGAATCCGATGCTGTACCCATCGATGATCCAAAAGACAACTGAATTTTATGCCCCGTTTTTTTCTCATACATCGGAGCGAGAAGTTTAAGAGCAGCGGCAAATGCTCCAGAGGTAATGACAGATAGAGTGTTATTTGACATGATTAATCCACAGTAATTTTGGAAGTATCGACAACTTTTTTCCATCGAATAGCTTCTTTTTTAACGAATTCAGTTAATTCCTCAGGTGTTGACGTATCCACGGTAGCGCCTTGTTCCTCAATTTTTTTCTCATTTGATTTTTCATTTAAGACAACAATGAGATTTTTATTGAGTAGCTGAATAATTGCTTTGGGGGTTCCTGCAGGGGCAAACATCGCATACCATTGATCGACATCAATATTGGGGATGCCTTGTTCGGCCAGTGTTGGAACGTCAGGCAACACGGGGGATCTTTTCTTGCCTGCAATACCTAATGCTCGAAGTTTGCCACCTTTGATTTGTGGATAGGCTGTAAATAAGCTCGGGAACATAACCTGGGTTGTGCCACCAATCGTATCAAGGATGGCTGGGGAAGATCCTTTATAGGGAACGTGCAGCATCTCTGTTCCAGTATTTAATTTAAAGAGTTCACCCGTTAAGTGAGGAGCGGTTCCTTTACCGGAGGATGCATACGAATATTTACCGGGATCCGCCTTGAGAAGAGTAACTAATTCTTTTGCATTTTTCACAGGTAGACTGTTATTAGCAACCACTAAGGTTGGTGATGTTGCTACCATCGTGATGGATTCAAAGCTTTTTACAGGATCATAGTTAAGCTTTTGGAGGACGGGGTTAATCCCGTGGGTACCAATATAACCAAACATCAGGGTATATCCATCCGGGTTGGCCCGTGCAACAAATTCGCTAGCAATGGCACCATTAGCACCAGCACGGTTCTCAACAATCACTGACTGACCTAGTTTTTGAGCGAGACCTTGCGCAATGATACGAGCCATTGCATCATTTGCTCCCCCAGGTGAGGTAGGTACGACGATAGTAATCGTTTTTGATGGAAAAGTATCTGCAAAAGTATCTCTTATTGCGACACCTGACAAGTTCAAGAGTGTAATCAATATAATGATCAAAAACTTGGCTTGGAATAATTGTTTAAAAGTCATTTTTACCTTCATTGTGAGTTTTTGTATTTTAGACCTTTTGTATTCAGAAGAAGAAAAATAATCATTCGGTATCATAGAGTCATTCTTAAGGAGCCAAAATGAAAAGACGTTTTCAGCACCAAATCGGCATCTTCATCATATTATTGATGAGTTTTTGTGGCTTTCAGGTAGGGGCAGAAACTTACCCGAACAAGTCCGTTAAGATCGTTGTCGGTTTTTCCCCAGGTGGTGGTCCGGACATTACTGCACGAATCCTTGG
The DNA here is from genome assembly GCA_903867305.1 of uncultured beta proteobacterium. Lineage (GTDB taxonomy): Bacteria > Pseudomonadota > Gammaproteobacteria > Burkholderiales > Burkholderiaceae > Polynucleobacter. The sequence goes on along the minus strand of CAIPQU010000056.1, from coordinate 36,863 downwards.
ACAAAAATTATCCGAAAAATGGGGGCAAAGCGTCATTATTGAAAACAAGCCAGGTGCAGGGGCTAATATCGCTACTCAGTATGTAGCAAGTTCTAAACCGGATGGATACACCCTACTATCCGTCTCGAATGCTTTTGCCATAGCACCTGCCATCTACAGTAAATTACCCTTTGACACCTTAAAAGATCTTGAGGGTGTTACTTTGACAGCGACAGGGGCGGCTTTAGTACTTATTTCCCCCAATTTAAAAATAAACTCCGTTGCTGAATTAATTGCACTCGCGAAAAAAGATCCTGGTAAATACACCTTCAGTTCAGCTGGAGTTGGCAGTGGTTCTCACTTTGGGGCTGAGATCTTACAAGCCAAAGCAGGGGTAGAGTTTTTACATGTACCCACTAAAGGTATTCCAGAGGGGATTACTGAGGTCTTGTCTGGTCGTGTTGACTTTTTTATTAGTCCATACGCTAGTGCGATCAACATGGTCCGTGACGGAAGAGCAAGAGCGATTGCGATTACTTCTATACAAAGAGGTAAAGAGTTTCCCAATTTACCAACTGTAGCTGAATCAGTTCCAGGTTATCAATGGGAATTTTGGTATGGATTAATTGCTCCGAGAAATACCCCTAAAGAGGTTTTAGCGCAGATTGCTCAAGCAGTAAAAAGAATTAATCAATTACCTGATGTTAAGGAACGATATGCTGGTTTAGGTCTTGAGCCAATTTCAAGTACGCCAGATGAATTTGATAAATTGATTAAAGCTCAGGTGAGTGAACTCATTCGTATTGCTAAAGCTGCAAAGATTACAGCTGAATAAATAAAGGAGAGGAAGATGCAGGGAACAAGTAAAAATGGTTTGTATTATGAAATTGAAGGTGAAGGTCCTTGGCTGATCTTGTCGCACTCTTTAGCATGTGATTTACATATGTGGGATCCACAAATGGATTTACTGAAAAAGCATTTCAAAGTGCTTCGTTTTGATACGAGAGGGCATGGTAAAAGTATTGTTACTAAAGCGCCCTATACATTGGATGGTTTGGCGAATGATGTCTTTGAGCTCATGCTGGAGTTAGGTATACAGAAAATGCATTGGATGGGTTTATCCATGGGCGGCATGATTGGGCAGACGATGATATTAAAGTTACCTCAAGTCTTTTTGTCGATTGTTCTCGCAGATACCACGAGTCGCCGGCCTGAAAACGCTGTTCAAATGTGGGGCGATCGTGCGCAAATCGCTCGTGATCAAGGTATGCAAGGTTTATTAGAAAGTACCTTGACACGTTGGTTTACCGAAGACTACAAGAATGCGAATTCGCCAGCATTACAAAAGATTGCAAAAGGTATTTTAGATACGCCTGTAGAGGGTTTTGCTGGTGGTAGTGCAGCTATAGCGCATGTCAATACCTTTGATCGCTTAAAAGAAATTAATTGCCCTACGATGATTATTGTGGGTGAGCATGATCATGGTACACCTCCCGAAATGGCGAAAAAAATCCATTCTCAAATTGCTGATTCTGTATTACATATTATTCCGAATGCATCGCATATTTCGAATGTGGAGCAAACCGAAATATTTAATCAACATTTGACGGACTTCTTTGGCTTAGACGATGAAATCTTTGGAGATGTTGAATACGAAGCAGATTAATCGGTAACTATCCTACGGGCTTCTGTATATCTGGGAGCCCAGTAGGTATTTTTAATCTCATCGATGCGGACCGTCCCTCCAGAAGACGGGGCATGGACAAAGCGTCCTTGGCCGACATAAATACCGACATGCGAATGCGAGTCTCCAGAAGTATTAAAAAATACGAGATCTCCAGGAGCTGGGGTTTGAAGTCCTAGAGAGCCACCATATTTCCCCAAGTCCTCCGTTGTTCGAGGAAGCTTTTTTTTGCGCGTCACCTGAGCTACATAGGCGATGAGTCCACTGCAATCAAAACCACTTTGAGGGGTATTTCCTCCCCAGCGGTATGGAGTTCCAATCAGGCTAATCGCTGTTACAGAGATATCTTCAAGACCTGCTGACGGGTCTTTTGAAAAATCAGGAAGCTTTGCGCTCCTTGTTGCATTTTCAGAAAAATAGCTAGACTTCATCGAGGCGCAGCCTGATAGCAAAGCTATCAGGACTGCTATAAAAACCGATTTATAGGATATCCGCCGCATGATCTGCTAAACGGGAACGCTCACCTCGAGCCAAGGTGACATGACCGCCATGTCGCCAACCTTTAAAACGATCTACTACATAGGTTAGACCTGATGAGCCTTCCGTTAAGTAGGGTGTATCAATTTGCGCAATGTTACCGAGGCAAATTAATTTAGTACCAGGGCCAGCACGAGTGATGAGGGTTTTCATTTGTTTTGGCGTTAAGTTTTGTGCTTCATCGATAATCACAAACTTACTTACAAAAGTTCTACCACGCATAAAGTTCATACTTTTTACTTTAATTCTGGAACGAATTAATTCTTGAGTTGCAGCGCGCCCCCACTCTCCAGCGGAGTCATCACTGCGATGTAAGACTTCAAGATTATCATCAAAAGCACCCATCCAAGGTTGCATTTTTTCTTCTTCGGTTCCTGGTAAGAAACCGATATCTTCACCGACTGGAACCGTTGCTCGAGTAATGATGATTTCGTTATAGCGTTTACTGTCGAGCACTTGTTCAAGGCCTGCCGCTAAGGCTAACAGAGTTTTACCGGTCCCGGCTTGTCCGAGTAGAGTCACAAAATCGACTTCTGGATTCATGAGTAGGTTAAGAGCGAAATTTTGTTCACGATTACGCGCTGTGATACTCCATACATTATTTTTTTGATGTGAAAAATCTTTTAAGGTTTGCAGTAATGCGGTTTTGCCATTGATTTCTTTGACTTGTGCATAAAAGGGTGTACTGCCGTCGGTATTTTCTTGATAGACAAATTGATTCACCATCATTGAAGGTACGATGGGTCCGGTAATACGGTAATACATTGTGCCCGATTTACCATCACTCCAACTCTCCATAGCTTTGCCATGTTTGGGCCAAAAATCGACGGGGAGTGCTAAAACACCTGCATACATCAAATCACGATCTTCTAAAACTTGATCGTTAAAGTAATCTTCTGCAGGTAAGCCTAAGGCTCTCGCCTTAATACGCATATTGATATCTTTGGATACCAAGACGACTTCATCATAATTTTTGTTGGATTCTTGCAGCGAGCGGACAACGCTCAAAATCATGTTATCGCCCTTACCTTCGGGAAGCCCCTCTGGTAATTTCATTTCTTTTAAGTCGGTTTGGAAAAATAGTTTTCCGGTAGCATCTTTATTACCTAATTTCGATAAAGGAATACCTTCATCGAGCAGGCCACTGGTATCGTCAATCAGCTCATCTAAAGCACGACTAACCATACGAGCATTTCTAGCAACCTCACTCATCCCTTTCTTATGGTTATCGAGCTCTTCTAGGGTTGTCATGGGTAAGTAAACATCATGTTCTTCAAAGCGGAATAGTGATGATGGATCATGCATCAAGACATTCGTATCTAGAACGAATAAACGTAGCTTGTTCTCTGCAGAAGTACGGCGATTCTTATGGTTACTACGAACTGGTTTCGCTGGAGCAACCTGCTTCATTTTATTAATGGTTTCTTGAGCCAGATGTCTTGCTTGGGGTGGTGAGTCCATGACAACGGCTTCAGATATGACCTCTTCAATTTCAACTTCTTCAGCAACTGTCGCAATAGCTTTTGGTGTAGGCGGTTTCTTGAGATCTAATTTCTTTATTCTCGGTAAATTTAATTCATCAGCTGTTTGTGTAGGTGCTGGGGGGAGTGGCATGCACTAGCTCCTTAAGGTAGTTAAATGAGAAATTTTTTGAAGGATAGTACAAAAAAATCGCTGGATTGTCGCAGCGATTTTTTAGTGATTTAAAGTATCTGATGAAGCTATGAGTGGATAAATCGAGGAGGGAAGTTCGCCAATCTCGAGAAAAGTGATCAAGATCTTTTAAAACGGTGAACAAACTTCGATTTCTATGCATTAACTATAAGTTAACCTACTTTTCATGACAATGCAAGCGTGACTTTCAAGACATCTTCGACATGGCCTGCAACTTTAAGTCCACGCCATTCTTTTTGTAAAATTCCTTTAGAATCAAATACAAAGGTACTTCTCTCTATTCCTTGTACCATTTTCCCATACATATTCTTCATTTTAATCACGTCAAAAATCCGACATAAAGTCTCATCTGCATCAGAAACAAGTTCAAAAGGTAAATCATATTTGGATTTAAAGCTTTCATGCGACTTCATCGAGTCTCTTGATACGCCGATGACAACGGTATTGGCTTTGGTAAATTCCTCGATCATATCCCGGAAATTACCGGCTTCAATCGTGCAGCCTGGAGTAGCATCCTTAGGATAAAAATAGAGAACTAGGTTTTTACCAAGGCAAGAAGCTGGACTAAAGGTCAGTCCAGAGGTTGCCGGTAAGGAACAATCAGGTATGGCATCGCCAATTTTTATACTCATCGTCTTAATCTCCTAAAAAATATGGGTTTATTTTGCCATCATTTGTATGACATACTTTGATTTTGATCAAAATGCATGATCAGTAATTCACCGCTGCGGTTAGGAATAGTACCAAATTGCAGAGGTAAGGTGATTAAATGCTTCGTTTGTCCGGTAGCTAACCAAGATTGATGCAGGTGTTGCATATCGATGCAAGCATGTCCTTGGCTGATCCAACCTTGGAGGAGTTTTGTAAAGTATGGCAAGAGCTTTTGCCCCTCTAATTCTGCGTGTAAGGTGAAGACCTGATCATTTGGGTTGTTTGCCGTGAGGGCAAGAAGGTGGTTCACAGCATCATCACCGTTCATACCATTAACACCCAGCAGCTCATCAAATGTCGGCAGCGTTGTCGGATATTGAATATGTGACGAAGGACCACACTGGAATTGGCAGCGATAAGGAACTAGATTAAGAGGCGCGCGACCATCCGAGGAATAGGGCATACCCCACAGATCTAATTGCTCAAGGGCGAACTGATTCATTTGCCAACCAGCGGCCCCATGTGTTCTTGGAGCAATACCAAAAATCTCCTGAAAACGCTCATAAGCTTTTTGCATCTGCGCTTTCGTCCACTGGGCATCTTCATCAAGCACTTGATCTTGCCAGACAACATGGTCCCACGTATGGATACCGACCTCAAATCCAGCTTGCTGGATAGACTGTAATACTGATTTACCTTTAATCCCAATATCTGGTGCGGGTAACAGAACGCCATAGCTCAGTGTTTTTAAGCCGTAGTGTTCCACTACTGAGGTACGCGACACTTTTTTTAAAAAGCCAGGTTTAAAAATACGTTTTAGGGCCCAACCTGTATGGTCAGGACCTAAACTGAATAAGAACGTTGCTTTGATCTGCAGTTCTTCGAACAACTGTTGCAGACGAGGGACTCCCTCAAGAGTGCCTCGCAAGGTATCCACATCAACTTTGAGGGCGATACTACCCATCGTGATTAAAGGTCAACTAAATGGCGTGCTTTGGCCACATCATGCCGATACGCCTCAAAAATATGCTCCAAAGCATTTGACATATTTGTTTCAGGTTTCCAGCCCAGGTCATGCATCGTATTCTCAATTTTGGGGACACGGTTCTGTACATCTTGATAACCCGTTCCATAGTATTCCGTTGAAGTTGTTTCTTGGATGACGACTTGTTTTGCTGATGCTTGATATTCAGGTACTCGGTGCGCGATATCCATCATCATTTGGGCTAGTTCTTTGACGGAATGATTATTTTTGGGATTGCCAATGTTATAAATTTTTCCATTGGCAATATCATTTTTATTTTCGATGATTAAGGTTAAAGCTTTAATACCATCGTCAATATAGGTAAACGCTCTTTTTTGCGCGCCACCATCCACGAGGTTAATCGGTTCACCGCGCACAATATGACCTAAAAACTGGGTAACCACGCGGGACGAACCTTCTTTAGCGGTATAGATGCTATCGAGACCAGGCCCAATCCAGTTAAAAGGCCTGAAGAGCGTAAAGCGCAACCCTTCCATACCGTAACCCCAAATCACACGATCCATTAACTGTTTTGCGCAGGCGTAGATCCAACGTGGTTTATTGATGGGGCCATAGATGAGCGGCGATGATTCAGAATCAAACTCAGCATCCGTACTCATTCCATAAACTTCAGAAGTCGATGGAAAAACAAGGTGTTTCCCGTATTTATGGGCAGAGCGAACAATCGGTAAGTTTGCTTCAAAATCGAGCTCGAATACTTTGAGCGGTTGTTGTACATAGGTAGCAGGAGTGGCAATGGCTACTAGAGGCAAAATCACATCACATTTACGAATATGGTATTCAACCCATTCTTTATTGATTGTGATGTCACCTTCAAAAAAGTGCATCCGTGGGTGCTGTGCCATATCCCCTAGGCGGTCATTTTGCATGTCCATGCCGTAGACTTCCCAATCGGTGGTCTCTAAAATCCTTTTGGAAAGATGGTGGCCAATAAAGCCGTTGACGCCGAGGATTAAGATCTTTTTACTCATAATTGAATTCCGTTTAGTAATTAAGTCTATTTTATTCTTTTGTTGCTTGTAAAAGAATTTGTTGGAGTTCTGCGGCTGAAACCTCTTTACCGTCGTGGACTAATTGTGAGATGAGTAAAGCACGCTCATCTCCACAAAAGCCATAAATTCGATTGTCGACAACGTCTAATCCTAATCGAGAGTTGATCAGGCGATTAGGCAGGCTAGCCAGCATCGCCTTGTTCACGATCAATTGTTTACCTTGAATTTCCGTAAATGCACCTGGGTAAGGTGGAGCCACTGCACGGACTAGGTTATAGATATTCTGAGCACTTTGTTGCCAATCGATTCTGCCGTCTTCTGGAGTTCGACCACCAAAATAACTACCTTCTTGAAGTCGATTGGGGCGCCGTGGAACATTTCCCTCTAACAGATCAGGCACCACTTCTTCCAGCGTGATAGCTGCAATTTCTGCAACTTTTAAAAATACCTCATACGCCGTTTCATCGGGAAGTATAGGGACAGATTTTTGATGCACAATATCGCCAGCATCTGGCTTTGCTTCCATGACATGGAGGGTTGCCCCCGTTTTTGTCTCCCCATGTAAAACAGCCCAATTAATAGGGACGCGTCCACGGTATTTAGGAAGTAAGGAACCATGCATATTGAGGGCGGCTACTTTAGCGATCCCCAAAATATTACTTGGAATCATGTGTCGATAATAAAAAGAAAAAAGATAATCAGGATCAATCGCTGTTAATTGAGCAATCAGATCAGGATCATCAAAATTCGTTGGTGTAAGGTAAGGGATCTGATGTTCAGTACACAGATCGCGCACAGATTTAAACCAGATATTCTCATGAGGCGCGTCTTCATGCGTCAGTACTAGCGGAATATCAAAACCTTGATTGAGCAATATCTGAAGGCAATTGACACCTACCGTATGATATGCAAAAACGATGGCTTTATTCTTTTGCATCACTTTCCAAAACGCCCATGACAACGTAACGGGGACGTTTGCGTACTTGTTGATAAATACGACCGACGTATTCTCCGAGTAGCCCTAATCCAAATAACAGGACACCCAACAAGAAAAAATTTAAAGCAAATAAAGTGAAGACTCCTTCAACTTCAGCACCAATTAAAAAACGCCGAATGATCAGATAAATAAATAATGCGGCCGATGCTAAAGCTAATAAGATACCGATAAGAGAAAAAGCTTGTAGTGGAAGTACTGAGAATCCTGTCACTAAATCAAAGTTCAGGCGAATCAATTGATAGAGAGAGTACTTCGACTCACCAGCAAAACGTTCTTCGTGATCAATTTCGATTTCGATCGGTTTACTGGCATAGGTAAAGCCAAGTGCCGGAATAAAGGTATTTAATTCTTTACTTTTTTTCATTAGATTGACGATACGTCGGTTATAGCCACGCATCATGCAACCTTGATCGGTCATCGTGATTTTCGTAATACGATGCCGTAATTGATTCATCGCCTTGGAAGCGTAACGACGAAAATGTGAATCTTTTCGAGCGATGCGGATAGTTCCTACATAGTCATAGCCATCTAGCATGTGGCGCACGATCTTACTGATCTCTTCGGGAGGGTTTTGTAAATCAGCATCTAAGGTGACGACATAATCGCCTTTAGCATATTTAAAGCCTGCCATGATCGCCATATGTTGACCAAAGTTACCATTAAACAAAACAACTCTTGTCGTGTCAGGGCGCTTATCAAACTGCTCTGCTAGCATCGCGGCTGATTGATCACGACTCCCATCATTCACAAAAACCACCTCATATTGCACTGAGAGTTCTGTAACCATCAGATCCAGGGCTTTGTAGAGGCGTTTAAAGAGTTCCGATAAACCCTCTTCCTCGTTATAAACAGGAATTACCACCGATATCAAAGGATTCGATGGAAGGGGGGGCGACAATTGATTCAAAGACTCAGAAATGATCTGCATAGTCTGATTTTAAGATGGTTTTGTAAAAGTACCCAAAACTGGCAATTACACGCCTTGCAACGCGGTTTCTAGAGCACTGACAACGCGTTCAACATCGGCGTTAGACATTAGTGGAAATAGCGGTAAAGTCAGGATTGATTCACCCACTCTTTGGGCAACCGGTGTGTTTGCAGCTTTATATCCTAAGTCTTGATAAAGCTTGAATTGGGTAATGATAGGGTAGTGAACACCAGCACCAATCTGTAAATCTTTCAGTTTTTGCATGATGCTTGCGCGGTCCATGCCTAGGCTTTTTAATCGTTCAATGGGTAATACTACCTGAAACATATGCCAATTGCTCTGGATAAAATCAGGAATCGGTAGTTCTAATCCTTGACTCACCAGCTTTGTTTTTTCAAAACAGGAAAAATAATGTTGCGCCAGTTTTTTACGTTGATCCGCGAGTAGGCTCAATTGTTTCATTTGATGAATACCGATCACGGCATTGACATCGGTCAGATTCGATTTACCACCCAAAACATCGACTTCCATCTGATCAAGACCCAATCGGGTGACGCCTTGTAAACGTAGTTTTTGTGCCAGAATAGCTTCTTCTTCGGTTGACATCACTAAGCAACCACCTTCAATCGTGGTCAGATTTTTATTCGCTTGGAAACTAAAGCTAACAAGATCTGAAGGGTTTTTACGAGAACTACCAATCAGATCACCATTCCAAGAGGATCCCAAGGCTTGAGCCGCGTCTTCAATGACACGTAAATGATATTGATGTGCAATGTGGTAAAGCTGATCAATATTTACCGGTAGGCCTGCCAAATAGACCGGCATAATGGCTTTCGTTTTTGGAGTGATTGCTGCTTCGATTAAATTCAAATCTAGATTACGCGTTAATGGGTCGATATCCACAAAAACAGGCTTTGCACCAACAGCCAAAATCACATTCGAGGTCGACACCCATGAAATCGGTGTCGTAATGACTTCATCTCCAGGGCCGACACCAGCGACACGAAGCGCCACTTCCATGGTGGCGGTGCCATTCGAAAAACAGCGTACGGGTCTACCCCCAAAATAGTCGGAGAGTATTTTTTCAAACTCTGCAGATTTGGGACCTGTCGTGATCCAGCCAGATCGTAAAACGTCTCCCACAGCAGCGATGGTCTCTTCATCGATGGTCGGTTTAGTAAAAGGTAGAAATGCTGGAATTTTGTTGGTCATAGGACAGATATTTTAGTCTTTAGGGGTTTGAGGGGGAGGGTTTACCTACGATGATTCGTATTGGATCTTCAGAGATAATCTGCATTTTGACGCCTTTTTCTACAAGCTGTTTGTAGGTATTCCAACCCATGATAGCAAAAGCTTTTTGGTCGAGATGTTGTTCCCAAAGGTCAATCCACTGATCTACGGTCGGAATCCAGCGCCCTGGCTCTTGCGTAATACCAAATTCCAGTTCATCCATATAGTTGACCATGATGACAGGATGTTCAAGGTAATAGGGAACTGTATGGTCTAGCATTCCAACGCTATACAGTGGATCCGTTTTTTGAATCAATGGTTTGGCTTTTTGAGCCATATCGTACCCTGACAATAATCTGCCAACAGATTCATGACCCATACCCGCGGTCAGACATACCAGAATGAAGGACCAGGAGAAAATTAAAAAGCTCTTGATGATTTGATTTCTAAAGATCCACGCGAGAAGAGATCCAATCACTCCTACCGATAAAGCTAAGGTAATCATTTGTGCATAGTTTGCATACAGGTCCGCCTCATAGACCTCACCTGTTTTACTGATTTTGGAGATGAAGAAAAACCCAATGGCAAACATGATGCCAAAAACAATCATTTGTATTTGCCAAAGATGATTTCTTTGAGCTTGTAATGTTTGATGTTGTTCAAAGAGTTGTGTGACCCAGACTCCCGTCATAATGGCTAGGGCTGGTAATACTGGAAAAATATAGCCAGGTAATTTAGATTTGGATAGACTAAAGAAAAAAGTAATAGCGACAACCCAACATAAACATAACCACAGCGGCTTAAAGCCTGGTTGTGATTGACGCTCCTTGAAGCTTTGGGAAATAGCAAATGGGAGTTGCATTAACCACGGTAAAAACCCAACCGCAATTAAAGGTAAAAAAAAGTACCATGGAGCTGTCCGTTGGTGGTCTTTGGTGGTGAATCGTTCAAAGTGTTCGTGGATAAAGAAAAAGTGAAAGAAACTCGCTTGATCTTCGATAATCAATAAGAACCATGGTGTCACTATGACAAAGAAGACAATTAGTCCCTTTACCCAATGCATTCTTTTCCAGGAAGTCCAATCCATTGAGCTTAGTGAGTAAACGACCAGAACGAAACCTGGTAACACAATGCCAATTAGTCCCTTGGAGAGGACGGATAAAGCCATCATGACCCAACAGGCGATCATCCAATTACGTTCTTGATTTGAGTTATTTTCTGAATAGAGTGCTTGGATCAAGCAACATAAGGCACTCGACATAAAAAATGCCACGCCCATATCCAACGAGTTAAAGTGACCGCCAATAAACCATAGTGGTGATGACGCCAATATGAGTGCTGAAACAGTCCCAGATCTTACCCCCCAAATCCTTCGACAAGTCACACCAACCAAAATAATGCTTGCTAAAGAAGTCAGACCGCACCACAAGCGCGCTTGCCAATCTCCAAGACCAAATAATTTAAAAACGAGGGCAGTAGCCCACATTTGCAGAGGGGGTTTTTCAAAATACAAGTAATCGTTATAGCGAGGTACGATCCAATCGCCACTCACAAACATTTCTCGAGCGATTTCTGCGTAACGGCCCTCATCGGATGGAATGAGGTGACGCCACCCTAAGGTTCCTAACCAAATGAGAGAAAGTAAGCCAAGCCACAGCAGATGTTGATAACCCCAGTTTTTATTGGAAAAAAATGAGGAGTTCGATTTATCGGAAATAAAGCTCATGCATTTTCCATTAAAAAGGCACCTAGTACTAATCGGCCTTCACTCATGAGGATGTTATAGGTTCTGCAGGCTGCTTGCGTATCCATGGTTTCAAAGCCAATCCGAGCCTTTATCAGGTCCTGTAAGAGGGCTGGGGCAGGAAATCGAATCCTTTTGCCACTCCCAAAAATGACAAGTGCTGGTTTTTTATCCGCAATTTTAGAAAAATCGCTACGGGTAAGGTCCTCAAAACCTTGAACGTGCCACTTCTCAACAGTGCCCTGGGGCATCAAAATAATCGACTCCTCAAACCGAACCTCATTGATTTCGATATATTGCGCATCGTATCGAGTTACGGTATTGAGCGCCTCTTTTGGATCGGGTTGTAGTTTCACGGCTTGAGCTCTGTCATAATATACAGATTATATATAGCGAGCGGTTCAGTCGCTCATTAAATTGAATTGTGTGGATATCGTGAAAAATTTTCGTAAATCTGACAAATTAAATAATGTTTGTTACGACATTCGGGGCCCAGTATTAGAACTTGCTTCTAAGATGGAGGAAGAAGGTCAAAAAATTATCAAGCTCAATATTGGCAATGTTGGGGTATTTGGCTTTGACCCTCCGGAAGAGATTCAGCAAGATATGATTCGTAATCTCGTGAATTCTGCAGCCTATTCAGATTCTAAAGGGATCTTTACAGCCCGAAAAGCGATCATGCAATACTGCCAAGAAAAGAAGATCAAGGGCGTAAAGATTGACGATATTTATACCGGTAATGGTGTTTCTGAATTGATCGTGATGTCCATGAACGCCTTGCTGAACAGTGGTGATGAAATATTGGTTCCAGCACCAGACTATCCCTTGTGGACTGCTGCGGTGAGTTTGTCGAGCGGCACACCAACGCATTACTTATGTGATGAGACCAAAAATTGGGCGCCTAATATTGATGACATCAAAGCGAAAATTACGCCGCGAACTAGAGGGATTGTCATTATCAACCCCAATAATCCTACGGGCGTAATTTATTCCGATGCTATTTTGCAGCAAATCGTTGAAATATCGCGTGAGCATGGACTGATTATTTTTGCGGATGAAATTTATGACAAGACCTTATATGACGGTAAAAAGCATACATCGATTGCCTCTTTATCGAATGATGTGTTGACGATCACGTTTAATGGCTTGTCCAAAAATTATCGGTCTTGTGGTTACCGAGCTGGTTGGATGGTGGTTTCGGGAGATAAAGCTCCTGCAAAGGATTATATTGAAGGCTTAAACATGCTTTCATCGATGCGTTTATGTGCTAATGTGCCTGGACAGTGGGCGATACAGACGGCTTTAGGTGGTTATCAGAGTATTGATGAGTTGGTTGGAGAGGGTGGGCGCCTGCGTCGTCAGCGTGATTTGGCTTATGAACTCATTACCCAGATTCCTGGTGTTACCTGTGTCAAACCAGAGGCTGCCTTATATTTATTTCCGAAATTAGATCCTCAGATGTACCCGATCGAGAATGATCAAGATTTTATTGCGGAAATTTTAAAAGAAGAAAAAGTATTGTTGGTCCAAGGTTCAGGATTTAACTGGCCACATCCTGATCACTTCCGCGTCGTATTTTTACCCACTGAGGATGTTTTGCGTGAGGCGGTTTCAAGACTTGCTCGTTTTTTAGAGCGTTATCGCCGTCGCATGGGCACTGACTCACTTAAAGTGTCAGTGAAATAAAACATCTTCAATCTCTCAGTAATTTCTTAGTTATTTAATGGTCAATGTTATGAAACCTCTTCAAGTTGGACTTCTTGGTGCTGGAACCGTCGGTGGTGGAGTTTTTACCGTCCTGCAGCGTAATCAATCAGAAATTGAGCGTCGCGCAGGTCGACAAATACAGATTAGTACCGTCGCGGATATTAATACAGCGCGTGCAGAAGAAATTGTTCAGGGGCGTGCGGCCATAGTAAATGATGCTTATCAAATTATTAATAATCCAGATATTGATGTGGTGATTGAATTAATTGGTGGCTATGGTATTGCCAAAGAACTCGTCATGGCTGCGATTGCCAAAGGTAAGCATGTCGTTACAGCCAACAAGGCATTAATCGCCGTGCACGGAAATGAAATTTTTGCCGCGGCTAAAAAGCATGGTGTCATCGTTGCTTTTGAAGCAGCCGTTGCTGGTGGTATTCCGATTATTAAAGCTTTACGCGAGGGCTTAACGGCCAACCGTATTGAATGGGTTGTTGGCATTATTAATGGCACGACAAATTTTATTCTTTCTGAGATGAGAGACAAAGGTTCCTCATTTGAAGATGTTCTGAAAGAAGCTCAGCGTCTTGGGTATGCAGAGGCAGATCCAACCTTTGATATTGAAGGGATTGACGCCGCACATAAAGCATCGATTATGAGTGCCATTGCTTTTGGGATACCTGTTCAGTTTGATAAAGCACATATTGAAGGCATCACGAAATTAGCTCCAATCGATATTCAGTATGCCGAGCAGTTAGGTTATCGCATTAAGTTACTTGGTATCACGAAAAGAACGAATCACGGAGTTGAACTTAGGGTTCATCCAACGTTAATTCCCGCGAAACGACTCATTGCGAGTGTTGAAGGTGCGATGAACGCGGTTCAAGTACAAGGTGACGCTGTCGGGACAACTTTATATTATGGAAAAGGCGCTGGGTCAGAGGCAACTGCTTCTGCAGTCATTGCCGACTTGGTTGATATCATCAGGTATCAATCCGTCGAACCAAATAAACGAGTGCCGTACCTTGCGTTCCAAGAAGATAAGGTGATGAATACGGTGGTGATGCCTATTGAAGAAGTCACTACCAGTTATTATTTGCGCTTAAAAGTTTCTGATGAGACTGGTGTGCTGGCGAATATCACAAAAATACTTGCTGATAATAATATTTCGATTGATGCACTCTTACAAAAAGAAGCTGCGGCTGGCGAAAGTCAAACGGATTTAGTGATATTGACCCATCAAACTCAAGAGAAGCATATGCTTAAGGCCATTAGTGCGATGGAAGCATTGTCGACAGTTAAAGGATCTGTAACGAAAATTCGTTTAGAAGAATTAAGTTAGGAATTCGATGAAATATATTTCGACACGTGGTGGATCTGAAGAGCTGTCTTTTTTAGAGATCTTGTTGGCAGGATTAGCTCCGGATGGTGGCTTGTACATGCCCAAACATTACCCACAAATTTCAAAAGAAACTCTCGATGAATGGCGGAGCCTTTCTTATGCTGATTTAGCTTTCGAAGTACTGCGGCTATTTTCAGACGATATTCCGCTTGACGATTTAAAGGCCATTACCCAAAAAACGTATACCGCTCAGGTCTATTGCAATGGGCGCGAATACGATGATGCCAATCACATCACACCGATTCATTGGTTAGGTAATGAGTCAGGTACAGAGATCGGCTTACTGTCACTATCCAATGGTCCCACCTTAGCCTTTAAAGATATGGCCATGCAATTACTCGGTAATCTCTTTGAGTACGCTCTTGCCAAAGAACATCGCGAGCTCAATATTTTGGGAGCGACTTCTGGTGATACGGGCAGTGCTGCTGAGTATGCGATGCGTGGTAAAAAAGGTATTCGAGTCTTTATGTTGTCACCCGCAGGAAAAATGAGTCAATTCCAATGCGCTCAAATGTATTCTTTGCAAGACCCTAACATTTTTAATATTGCTATTGAGGGCGTCTTCGATGATGCCCAGGATATGGTCAAGGCCGTCAGTAATGACCTTGCCTTTAAATCGACTTATAAGATTGGTACGGTGAACTCGATCAATTGGGCTAGAGTGGTTGCCCAAGTGGTGTATTACTTTGCCGGTTATTTAAGAGCAACTAAATCCAGTGATGAAAAAGTATCCTTTTGTGTACCTTCAGGTAATTTTGGTAATGTATGTGCTGGTCACATTGCTCGCATGATGGGTTTGCCCATTCAAAAACTAGTTGTTGCTACGAATGAAAATGATGTTTTAGATGAATTTTTTAAGACTGGGCATTATCGTGCTCGTAAGTCTGCGGAAACTTTTCATACATCTAGTCCTTCCATGGATATTTCTAAAGCCAGTAATTTTGAGAGATTTGTCTTTGATTGGTTAGATCGTGATGGCGCTTTAGTCAAAGACTTATTTGCTCAGGTAGAAACGCAGGGTGGTTTTGATTATTCCGCGCATCCCGCCAAAAAACGGATTGAGCAATTTGGCTTTGTCTCTGGAAGAAGTACTCATGCAAATCGTCTGCATACCATTCAGCAAGTTGCTCGGGTCTATAGTATTGTGATTGATACCCATACCGCAGATGGTGTGAAAGTAGCACGTGAATATTTAGAGCCGAAGGTGAAAATGCTCGTGCTTGAAACAGCCTTGCCTGTAAAATTTTCGGAGACCATTGAAGAGGCCTTAGGTTATTTACCTGAGCGTCCTGACGCTTTTATTGGAATTGAGAAATTACCACAGCGAGTTTTTAATATGAAGCCAGAAGTCGCTGCAATTAAAGAATTCATCGTAGGACATACATCATGAGTATGAAGACTGCTGCTCAAGCTTTAGAAACACTATTAGCACAAGCTAAGCCAACCCAACTTGAAGAATCCGTTTCTTTGCAAGAAAGTCTTGGTCGTGTTTTAGCCCAAGATTTAATTAGCGCAGTCAATGTGCCACCGATGGATAATACGCAGATGGATGGCTTTGTTTTGCGTGCTGATGATGTGACGGAAATCGGCACAGTCTTACCCGTATCGCAACGTATTCCCGCAGGTTATATTGGTCAGCCATTGCAGGCTGGGACTGCTGCCAGAATTTTTACGGGAGCAAGTATTCCCCCCAATGCTACTGCGGTAGTCATGCAAGAAGATTGCGAAGTGATCGGGCAGCCAGATGAACAGGGTATACATTATCAGATTAAGGTTAATCACGTTCCAAAATTTGGTGAATGGATTCGTGAAAAAGGTGAAGACCTTCGTGAAAACACTTCAGTTCTAAAAGCGGGTACTTATTTACGTCCCCAAGAATTAGGTGTTGCAGCTTCCACCGGTGTTACCCAATTAGTGGTCAAAAAACGGATTCGAGTGGCTTTATTTTTTACGGGTGACGAACTCACCTTACCTGGTCAGCCCTTAAAACCTGGTGGAATTTATAACTCCAATCGCGATACCTTGATTGCTTGCGTTAAAGCTTTAGGTTGTGATTACACCGATTTTGGCATCGTACCTGATACCTTAGAGGCTACAAGAAGCACCTTACGATCCGCTTCGCAAGAACATGACCTGATTGTCACTTCGGGTGGTGTTTCTGTAGGAGAAGAAGATCATATTAAGCCTGCAGTCACTGCTGAAGGGCAACTAGATATGTGGCAGATTGCCATCAAACCTGGTAAGCCACTGGCTTTTGGTACGGTTCGAAGAGACCATAATAGTTCTGCCTGGTTTATGGGCTTGCCCGGTAATCCAGTATCTAGCTTTGTGACGTTTCTGTTATTTGTTCGGCCATTTATTTTGGCTTTACAAGGTAGAGAAACGAGAAATGAAGCTTATTTTGAGCTTGAAGCAGACTTTGATTGGTTAAAGCCAGATCGGCGTAATGAATTTTTACGTGTCAAAGTTAATCAACATGGAAAATTAGACTTGTTTCCAAATCAAAGTTCTGGTGTTCTTACGAGCGCGGCGTGGGGCGATGGCTTAGCTGATATTCCAGCTGGAAAACAAGTTCATCAAGGGGATAAAATTCGTTTTATTCCTTTTCATCAACTACTCCATGGTTAGATCATGAAAATCACGATTCGTTTTTTTGCCTCTCTCAAAGAAGCTTTAAAGATAGATCGCTTAGAGCTCGAGTTACCTGCAACAGTCAAAACAATTGGCGATTTGCGTCAACATTTAGCGCAGCATCATGTCGGTTGGGAAGATGTGTTTGCACCACATAAAAATATTCGTGCAGCACAACAGTTAGAAATGGTCTCGATTGAAACGGCTTTAATTCCGGGTGCTGAAGTTGCTTTTTTCCCGCCAGTAACGGGTGGTTAGATGAAAATCTCTATTCAACAACATGATTTTGATGTTTCTACAGAGTTAAACCTACTTCGCAAAGATTTACCGGGAGTTGGTGGTATTAATATCTTTGTTGGCACTGTCAGAGATACACACCTTGGTGATGAGGTTCAAGCCATGGAATTAGAGCATTATCCTGGCATGACAGAAAAGGCCTTAGAAGAAATCATCGAGCAGGCCAAGTTGCGATGGGATGTTCAAAACGCCACGATTATTCATCGGGTGGGTAAGCTGATGCCCATGGATCAAATTGTGTTTGTTGGCGTCGCTAGTGCGCATCGTGGAGATGCTTATGCTGCCTGTGAGTTTATGATGGATTATTTAAAGACTTCCGCTCCATTTTGGAAAAAAGAATATACACCGAATGGGTCTCGTTGGGTGGATGCGAGAACGAGTGATGATGAGCGTTTAAAAAAATGGGCCCTCAATACATAATATATTAGGGTTAATACTAGGAAAATAAGCTTCCTAAGTTTTTATAGAGTGTGTATCTTAGAGAGTTATGTCAATCCCAATTCGTTTGTTTCATGGTGAGTTTGGTCGCGTTGCGCTACTAGAAATGGATGCGCCATTGATCTCGCACGCACATCATCATTGTCATTTATTACTGAAAGCGGCCGGACCTGATACAGCGTTTAGGGTTCGCGGGCAAAGTTACCCATTAACGGCTGAAAATGCTGTTTTAGTGAATGCTTGGGAAGAGCATGCTTATCTTCATGACATCCGCGGTGACGGGAATACCGTCATCTTAGCCCTTTACCTAGAGCCTGCTTGGTTAGCGACTTTTAGTAAAAGTTTTATTCATAGCCATCACCCAAGATTTTTTCTAAATTCGACAATTAAACTGTCTGAAGAACAGAAACTATCGATTGAAAAAGTGGTGATGGAGCTATGGTGGTCAGAAAATATCACCACTGATCGATTACAAAATTTATTATTAAATCTCACCTTGTCCTTTGTTGATCCTCGAGAAGTGATTAATGGATCTATTTTTAGACAACCAATGAGTAATTTGTCTTATATGGATCCTCGGATTCGTCGCGCTATGCAAATGATGCGTGAATCGGTCAACGCGCCTGAAAATTTATCTAGCATCGCGAGGGCGGTGAATTTGTCACGCTCACATTTTTTTGAACTCTTTCGTCGCTGCACGGGCTTATCACCACTGTTATATGCCAATGTTCTCAAGATGGAGTTTGCATTTACAGCGCTAGCTTCCAATGACGTTAGCTTAATCGACATTGGTGATGATTTAGGTTTTGCTGCGCAAAGTCATTTCACAAGATTTTTTAAACAACATCAAGGCGTTGTTCCAAGCCTATATCGTCGACAAATAGAAAAAATCAATTATTCGATATAAAGAATCGGACGAATTGGTAAATTATTGGACGATTTCTTGAAATTTTGGACAATTCGTCCAAATAACTTTCCTCGAAGATTTACACTGTAGAGATATAAAAATATGGATGGGGGTCGTTTGAGTAATTCATTGCTAGGACAAGCGATTGAGCGTGTAGAAGATGCAACTCTCTTAAGAGGTGTTGGCAAATATATGGATGATTTGCCTATTCATCCTGGAACCTTATTCGCAGCAGTTGTCAGATCCCCGCTACCGCATGCCAAGATCATCTCAATTGATGCTTCAAAAGCACTTGCTTTAAAAGGTGTACATGGGGTTTTGTTACCAGAAGATATTACGAAGCTCTCAAAACCTTTATTAGGAGCAGTGAAGTCGGAGATGCGTCAATGGGCCTTAGCCATGGATCGTGTCCGGTATGTTGGTGAGCCTATTGCACTTGTAATTGCAGAGTCGCGCGCTTTAGCTGAGGATGGGGCGGAATTAGTTCAAATAGAATTCGAATCTTTACCTGCCGTTGTCGATGTGAAAGACGCAATTCAGAGCGATGCCATCATTTTGCATCCGGGAACACCGAGTAATTGTGTATCTGATCGATCCTTCCGATATGGCAATCCTGAAGATGCTTTTGCCCATGCCGATCATGTGATTAGTATCGATATTGATTATCCGAGAAACTCTTGTACACCGATTGAAACTTCGGGAATGATTGCGAGTTGGTCACAAGCGGATGAGTCCTATAGCGTTACCTCCAGTTTCATGGGACCTTTCTCATTGCATACCGTCATGGCCATGGCCCTGAATGTACCTGCAAACAAACTTCGTCATCAATATCCGCCCGATTCTGGAGGTAGCTTTGGTGTCAAGCAGTCCTCCTTACCGTACATTATTTTATGTTGCCTAGCTTCTCGTAAGGTAGGGCGACCAGTGAAGTTTATTGAAGATCGCTTAGAGCATTTAGTCGCTGCAACTTCTGCGACGGCTAGGTCTACGACGATTAAAGCTGCGGTCAGAAAAGATGGCCGCATATTAGCTCTTGATTATGATCAGTTAGAAGATTGTGGAGCTTATTTGAGAGCGCCTGAGCCCGCCACACTCTATCGTATGCATGGCTGTTTGACTGGATCCTACGATATTGATCATCTTGCGGTGCGTAATCGAGTTGTAGTAATCAATAAAACACCATCAGGACTTGTGCGGGGATTTGGTGGCCCACAGGTTTACTTTGCTCTTGAGCGCTTAGTGCATCAGATTGCCAAACAGCTCAATAAATCTTATTTTGAAATCACCGCACTTAATTACGTCAAAAAAAAACAATTTCCATTTCAGGCTGCAGCGGGAGCGCTTTTAGATTCTGGTGATTATTTACAGGCTCAAGAACTAGTAAAAAGTTCTGATGCTTATCAACAAATCTTGGCGCGTAAAGCCCAAGCTCAAAAAGAAGGTCGTTGGTATGGCATTGGTTATGCCTCGATTGTGGAGCCATCCATCTCCAATATGGGGTATATCGCAACGGTTCTTTCGAAAGAGCAAAGAGACAAAGCTGGACCGAAAAATGGTGCTATTACTTCTGTCACCATCAGTATTGATCCGATGGGTGGTGTGATCGTGAATATCGCTTCAGCTCCTGCTGGACAAGGTCATCAAACCGTCATTCGTCAAGTGGTCGCCGATGTTTTTGGTATTTCACCAACTGCCATTGTGGTCAATGTCGATTTTGATACTCATAAAGATGCTTGGTCTGTTGCTGCTGGAAATTATTCGAGTCGCTTTGCTGGTGCAGTTGCAGGCACTGCGCATCTTGCTGCGGTGAAATTAAAACAACGCATTTTAAAATACGCAAAACATGCTTTAACAGCCGATCATGATGAGTTGTTATTTGCAAAAGACGCTATTACGGATCCAATCACCAATAAGAGCGCACCATTTTCGCGGATCTGTGGCACGTTTCATTGGGCTCCCGCTCTTGTTGCCGAAGTCTTAGGTGATGAGCAATCCTGCGCATTGCGTGAAACTGTTTTTTGGAGCGCCTCAACATTACATGCTACCGATGAAAATGATCGAATTAATACTTCTGCAGCGTATGGTTTTGCGCTCGATGTCTGCGGCATAGAGATTGATCCAATCTCCTGTAGTGCCAAAATTGATCAGTACATAACAGTGCATGATGCTGGGGTCATTCTGAATCCAGCCTTAGCTGATGGGCAAATTTATGGTGCCTTTAGTCAAGGTGTTGGTGCAGCTTTACTCGAAGAGTTTGTGTATAGTTCGGATGGTAATTTCTTATCTGGAACTTTTGCAGATTATCGAGTGCCTACAGCGAGTGAAATTCCAGTTCCGACGATTATTCATATGGAGTCTCCTAGTCCCTTTACACCATTAGGTGCTAAAGGACTGGGTGAAGGAAACAATATGAGTACCCCAGTTTGTATTGCCAACGCCATTGCGGATGCTATTGGGTATGATGATATTCGCTTACCAGCTACGCCAACACGAATTCATGAATGGTTGGTAAAGGCTAAAAAAATAGAATCAAGGCAAATTGCCACGACCGAATTACCCAAAAATGCTGATATGCCACTCAGCGCAAAGGGCGAAATTGATTTTGAAATTAGTCCTGAGCAAATTTTCCAAGTCTTAATGGATCCATTGCGTTTGAAAAACGTGATTCCAGGTTGTGAGTCCATGACCCAAACGAAGGAAGTCGATGGCATTCTTTATCAATGTATAGCCGTTGTTCGGATTGGGGTGATCAAGGCTAGGTTTAGCGCAAACCTACGTTTAAGTGAGATTCAAGAACCAACGAACTTTGTTCTTTCTGGTGAGGGACGCGGTCCTCTCGGAATTGCTCAGGGTATTGGTCGGGTTCAAATGAAGCGAGTTGGTGAAAAAACGCATCTATCCTATGACTATCAAGCAAAGATTTCTGGAAAGTTATCAGCGGTAGGTAGTCGTTTACTAGATGGAAGTATTCGGATCGTGTTGGATCAATTGTTTAAATCATTGGCGAAAGAAGCGGGTGAGCAAAAAGCCAGTTGGTTAACAAAGATCAAAACTAAATTCAAGGGTGAGTCATGAAAAGCGCACCTTTTGTTGTTCATCAACCGACTAATTTAAAAGAAGCAGTGGAGTTGTCACGCCAATACGGGGAAGATGCCAAGATTATTGCCGGTGGACAAACCTTAGTGCCGATGCTAGCCATGCGGATTGCGACGCCCGCCATCTTAATCGATGTGAATGAAGTGAAAGAACTGAATGAAATTGTTGAGAAGCATGACTCGATTGAGGTTGGCGCTGCAGTTTCTCAGGCAAGATTAGAAGACCATTTGGTCGAAAACGAATCACATCCATTATTAAATTCCATGATTCCGTGGATTGCTCATCGCCCAATTCGTAATCGTGGCACCGTAGGTGGTTCGATTGCCCACGCTGACCCTAGTGCAGAATTAGTCTTGGCATTATCCATATTAGAGGGATCGGTTGTTTTAGCAAATCATCGTCAGCAAAGAAAAGTTGCTGCCCAAGATTTTTTTATTGGGGCTTTGCAGACGGATCGGCAGATGGATGAGATTTTAGTCAAAGTTATTTTTCCGAAATTAGATAAAAATGTTCAATATGGTTTTACCGAGTACGGTTACCGTCATGGTGATTTTGCGGTGGTCTCAGTAGCGGTGGTGAAAGATAAAAATGAATGGACTTTTGCTTATGGTGGAATTGACGACACACCTCAAGTCTTTAAAGAAAAACTGGCTTCTACACAAGATGCTTTAGCATTTGTGGCTCATTTAGCAAATTCAGCCAATGTTCGAGAGGATCCAACAGCGAGTTCTGGATTAAGAAGACATTTAATGCAAAGCCAAAGTGAATTGTTGATTAAACAACTTGGTGCTATCAATGACGAATGAGAAAAATATGTCACAACTACCTTTGAGTCAAAAAATTTCTGTAGAACTGACTGTCAATGGCATGAAGAGATCTGCGGATTGCGAATATCGAACCACGCTAGGTGATTTTTTACGACATGAATTAGGTTTGACCGGAACGCATTATGGCTGTGAGCATGGCGTATGCGGTGCTTGTACGATTCATGTGGATGGTCAACCGGTAAGATCTTGCCTCATGTTTGCTTATCAAGCTCATGGCAAAGAGCTTCAAACCGTTGAAGGCTTATCTTTAGGAACAGAGCTTAGTGATTTACAAGCTGCTTTTAGAAAACATCATGCTTTGCAATGTGGATTTTGTACCCCTGGCTTTTTAATGACTTGTAGTAAATTTTTATTGGACCATCCAAACCCAACTGAAGCTGAAGTTCGGGAAGGTATTTCAGGGAATATTTGCCGCTGCACTGGTTACAAAGGAATTGTTGAAGCTGTATTGGATGTGGCAAAAAGTAGAAACGAAGCAGGGAAATGAGTATGTTGGACTTAGGAAGAACTTTTTTACAAGCCGTTGAAAGATGCCCACATCATTTGGCCATTGTCGATGGGCCTCTACGTTATACCTATGAAGATTGGTCGAAGATTGTCGGCGCTTTAGAATATGATCTTTTACAACAAGGCCTAAAAAAAGGCGATCGTGTTCTCAGTATTCTACAAAATCGTTTTGAAGCGGCGACCCTCCACTGGGCTTGTCAAATTGCCGGTATAACGATCGTACCAATTAATTGGCGCGCCAAGGCTGATGAAATTGATTTTTATTTAACGAACTCTCAATCGAAATTGGTTTTTTATGAACAGGCTAGCGGTGCTGAATTATTTGAAGTACTGAAGCATCAAATGATCCCATCGATATATTGTGGCCATGGAGAAAAAACTATTGCAAGTTCTCGATTATTTGCAGACACGATCACACAACTTCAAACACCCACTCCTTTTGCTGTAGCGAGTGATTGCTCAGTCATGTTATATACCTCTGGAACGACTGGTAAGCCCAAAGGCGTTCCTAGAACACAGAGTGCCGAAAGAGCCGCTGGTATAGCGCATATTGCTCAAAATCAATACCGTAGTTATGAAGTCACATTAGGTGTCATGCCCTTGTATCACACCATGGGTGTGAGAACATTACTGGCTTTATGTTTAGGCAATGGAGCTTATATCGCCTTGCCTAAGTGGCATGCCCCTACAGCGGTGGATTTAATTGCCCAAGAAAAAGTATCGCATTTATATTTAGTACCTACTTTGTATCATGACTTAATTCATGCGCCGAACTTTAGTTCAGAGAAAGTGAAGACCACCAAGAAACTGGGCTTCGCTGGGGCTCCTATGCATGACGCCTTACTCTTGGAACTCAATGAACTTTTTCAGCCGGAATTGTTTGTTAATCATTATGGGTCGAGTGAGATTTATACCTTTACCATCAATCAACGTGCCGTTGAAAAACCTGGAAGTGCTGGTAGAGCAGGTTTGAATGAACGGATTCGCGTGGTTGCTTTAGATGAAGCATCGAAAAAAGCGACTGGAGAAGATCTTGTTCAGTCAGGAGTAGAAGGTCAAATTATTTGTGATTTATACAGTGATGAGGCTTTTTCTGGTTATTGGGAGAGACCTGATGCTAATCAAAAATCTTTACGTGATGGTTGGTACTTTACTGGGGATACGGGTTACTTTGATGACGAGGGTGAGCTTTTCGTCACGGGTCGCGTTGATGACATGATCATCTCTGGAGGGGAAAATATCTCTCCTGTAGAAATCGAATCACTTTTATCCCTTCATCCTGCTGTCGATGAAGTCGCTGTCGCAGGCATTAAAGACGAGAGGCTTGGACAAAAAGTTGTTGCATTTATCCATTTGAAAGAGTTAGTCTTGCCTGAGGTGTTAGATCAATACTGTAAAGAATCAGAGTTGCTCAACTTTAAGAGACCCCGAGAATATGTATTTGTAAAAGAGATTCCTAAATCTCCCGTAGGAAAGATTTTAAGAAGAAAATTAGTCGCAGGTGAATACGAAGTAAGTTAACGATAGGAAAAATGAATGAGTCAAATTAGCCATCCCTTTGCCAATATATTAAAAGACCTAGATGGTTTTTATGTAGAAATTAATGAAGAAAAAAAACGTGCAGATATTGTTCTGAAAAGACCGCCTTTTAACGTTATCATGATGCCGCAACGTGATCAGTTAAGGGCTTGTTTTGAAGCACTAGATGCTGATGATCGAGTGCGGATTATTGTGCTCAGAGCTGAGGGTGAGAACTTCTCTAGCGGTGGCGACATTAAAGGATTTTTAGAGGCAACTCCAGAGCATGTATCCAAATTGGCTTGGAATATTGCGGCTCCTGCCAGATGTAGTAAACCGGTGATTGCTGCGAATCAAGGCTATTGTTTCGGTGTTGGATTTGAAATTTCATTAGCCTGTGATTTTCGGATTGCTACGAACACTACGCAATACGCATTACCTGAACAAAAGTTAGGACAAATTCCTGGTTCAGGTGGATCGGCGCGATTACAAAAAATGGTAGGCATCACCCGAACAAAAGATATTGTTATGCGTTCAAGACGTATTTCAGGTCAGCAAGCATATGACTGGGGAGTTGCAACTATGGTTGTGAATGATGCCGAGTTAGCCGCAACGGTTGATGCATTGGTAGAAGAGTTAATTGCATTCTCACCAATTGCGCAAAGAACAGCTAAAAAACTGTTAAATGACACTGATGATGCTTTATTAAGTACTGCAATTGAGTTAGAAGGACATTCGTATAGCCGCTTGCGGACAACGGAAGATTTTAAAGAGGGTGTGACTGCTTTTCATGGCAAACGTGCCCCGAATTTCACTGGCAAATAATTTCACTAAAGGAGACAGATATGCAAATCAAGAAAATTGTATTAGCAGTTAGTTCAGTTGTGTTGGGATCGTCAATCGCTGTGGCTGCAGATGGACCAATTAAAATTGGTGTCGTCACACCATTATCAGGAACTTATACGCCGATTGGACAGCAGGTCAAAATGGGTCTAGAGTTAGCTACCAAAGAGGTCAATGCTGCTGGCGGCATTATGGGGCGTAAAGTTGAATTAATCTTTGAAGATGAAGAGGCAAATCCTGCTGTTGCTACCCAGAAATCAGAAAAACTTTTTCAGGTTTCCAATGTTGATTTTTTAACTGGGACAGTTAATTCAGGATCTACTTTAGCTGTCGGTCAATTAGCGGAAAGAAACAACAAGTTAATTGCGACAACGGTCTCTTTTGCAGACTCCATTACTGGTGATAAGTGTTCCCCTAACGTTTTCCGAGTAAATGCCCGCGCTGGTATGCAATCTGCAGCTCTTGCGGCCTGGCTTGCAAAAGAAAAACCCAATGCTAATGTATTTTTCATTGGACCAGATTATGAGATGGGACGCTCCACCGTCGCAGCATTCAAAAAAGCTGCAGAAGAAAAGGGTGCCAAAACAGTTGGCGAGATTTTTGCTCCTTTAGATAATAAAGATTACTCTCCATATTTTGGTCAGGTACGTGCTGCAAAACCAACGGTGATTTATACCTCGGTAGCCGGCAATGACACAGTTCGCCTATTAACTCAAATGAGTGAATACGGTGTTAATAAAGGCATCACCATTGTTGGTGCAGCTGGTACGGTTACTTCACAAAATATGACAGCTATCGGTTCAGCTGCTGAAGGTTATGTTACTGGTGTTGGATATTCTGTTAAGTCAGATACGCCCGCCAATAAAAAGTTTGTTACTGCCTTTCAGAATGAGTTTAAAACGCAACCTGACTTGTACGGTACGGACTCCTATGGTTTGATATATTTTTATAAAGCTGCTGTAGAAAAAGCAAAATCAACCGAGACTGATAAAGTTCGCGCAGCAATGAAAGATCTTGAGTGGGCGACTCCTCAAGGGATGAAAAAAATGCGTGGTGGTGATCATCAGGCGATGCAAGAAATGTATGCGGTGAAAGTTGAGGCTGGTCAGTTTAATGTGATTAGTCGTGTTCCAGCAGACCAAGCTATTGGCCCTGATACTTGTACCCGTTTCTAATTTAAGCGAAAGTAGTCTATGTTGGAGAGCTTGCAGTTTATATTCGCACCGCAAATCATTAATGGTTTATCCATTGGTGTTGCGGTGATTTTAATGGCATTGGGTTTGACAATTATTTTTGGCTTACTTGATGTCATTAATATGTCGCATGGCGAATTTTATGCTGCAGGCGCTTTTCTAAGTGTATCCCTCATTAGTCTAGGAATTTCTTTCTGGTGGACTTTAGTCATTGTGCCTTTACTCTTAGTACCGTTTGGCATGTTGATGCAAGAGTTGTTGATCAAAAAAGTTTTTCATCATAAAGATCGGCACATCTTAACCTTGCTTTTAACCTTTGGGGTAGCAACAATCTTAGAAGATTTGTATAAGGTGATATGGGGAGCAAATACATCCAAACCTGCCACTCCGATTACAGGCGCGAGTGAGGTTTTAGGAGTTATGTTTCCGAATTACCGATTGTTTTTGATGGTCTTTGGAGCCTTATTAATTTTGTCGGTTTGGTTGCTGATTTATAAAACATCGATAGGCTCTATTGTCCGCGCAGCGACCTTTGATCGTGATATGAGTGCATCACTAGGAATTCCAGTCAACCAGGTCTATGCTTTGACATTCGCTTTTGGCGTTGCTCTTGCTGCTTTAGCGGGGGTATTGTTAGCGCCGATCTATTCAGTCTTTCCAACGATGGGGAAGGATTTTATTTTATTAGCGTTTGCCGTGGTCATTGTCGGTGGCTTAGGCAGTATTAAAGGTGCGGTCGTTGCCGGTCTACTTTTAACGCAATTGCAGTCCTTATCGTCTTTGTATATTTCTCCTGTATGGTCGGACCCGATTGTATTTGCTGTCATGGTGTTAGTCCTGATGTTTAAGCCTAGTGGTTTATATGCGGGTATGAAAAATGGATAAGTATCAGCAAAAAGCGGTTCGCATCATGGAGTGTTTGATGCTTGTGGCTGCCATCTTGTTAGTCATTGTGGGTAAGATTACCGGTGATACATTTTTCTTGAGGTTGGCAACTGAATCTTTGATTTTTGGTGGATTAGCTTTATCTGTCGATTTGTTACTGGGTATTGTGGGCTTGTTATCGCTCGGACAAGCGATGTATTTTGGCTTTGGAGCCTATTTAGCAGCCCTCATACTGCGTGACTGGGTACCTTCTTTTTGGCTTTGTATCATCGTCGTTGCAGTTGCTTCAGCCTTTCTGGGATGGATCACAAGTTATATAGTGCTGCGTTCTAAAGGTGTGTATTTTGCATTGATTAGTTTTGGTTTAGCACAAGTTTTTGCTAAGTCGGTCTACAACACTCGGTCATTAGGTGCATCAGATGGTATGGTTGGGGTGCCGATTATCACGATTCCGCTCCCCTTTGTAACACTTAATTTAGGTGATGCCATTACCTTTTTTGTGATCACTTTTATATTCATATCTGGCATCTATTTTTTATTAAAGTATTTTCTCTACACTCCTTTAGGTAGGATTTGGGGAGGTGTGCGTTCTAACGAGTCTCGCTTGCCTTATATAGGATTTAATACTCAAGCACCAAAACGTATCGCCTTTATTTTGGCAGCGATCGTCGCTGGCGTATCGGGAGCTTTATATCCGATGTTAAGAGGTTTTGTCTCCCCAGAGCTGATGTACTTTAGCGTATCTGGAAATGCTGTCATTACCGTAGTTCTGGGTGGCGTAGGAACACTGATTGGATCGCTCTTTGGAAGTAGCTTACTGATGATATTGAAATCAGTGATTGGTACGCTCACGGTTCATCACCATATCGTGATTGGACTGTTATTTGTTGTGATCGTTATATTTGCACCAAAAGGTATTGTTGGTATTTTGGCGACAAAACTCAAAATGCGAGGTGCAAGATGAGTCAACCAATCCTTCAAGCAAAAAACTTATCGAAAAAATTTGGTGGACTGCGAGCTGTTGGTGATGTCACATTTGAGGTCGAACCTTTTGGAGTTACTTCCATTATCGGCCCTAATGGAGCAGGTAAAACCACCTTATTTAATTTATTAAGCGGTCTATATATTCCAGATGAAGGTCAATTATTCGTGCGTGGGGAAGATATCACTCGATTAGATCCTGTGGGGCGATTAAATCGTGGCTTAGCGCGATCCTTTCAAATCACGAATTTATTCTTTGATTTAACGGTAGAGCAAAACTTATTACTTGCATCGCAAAAATTAGATTCGTGGTCAAAATTATTTTACCCAGCTAATCAAAGTCCTTTAGCCATAGCAAGAGCTCAAGAACTCATTGATGAGTTTGATTTAGGCGAAAAAGTACATGAGCTAGCAGGCGCGCTTTCTCATGGTGAACAACGTCGTTTAGAGATCGCGGTCACGATGGCTTTGCGTCCGCAAATATTGTTGTTAGATGAGCCTACACAAGGCATGTCGCAAGTTGATACTCATGAGACTTCACAACTAATCTCCCAATTAGGCCAGAGCGTTACCATCTTGTTGATTGAGCATGATGTGGAACTCGTCATGGATTTATCCAAGCAGGTCATAGTGATGGCTCAGGGCGAAAAAATTGCGCAGGGTAATCCTGAAGAAGTTCGCAGTAATCCAGTAGTCCAAACAGCTTATTTTGGAGACGCCGTATGAGTCACTTACAACTCCATGACGTGCATACCTACATTGGTCTATCTCATATTTTGCAAGGGATTACTCTCGAGATTGGAGAAGGGGAAGTTGTTGGTCTATTTGGTCGTAATGGCGTTGGTAAGACTAGTATTATTAAAACCATTGCAGGCTGGCTTCCTCCCCGTCAAGGAGATATTACCTTCCTGGGGGCGAGTATTGCTGCTTGGCCAAGCGAAAAAATTGCAAGATTAGGAATCGCCTTAGTTCCTGAGGATCGGCGTATTTTTTCTGGATTGAGCGTTGAAGATAATTTAAAAATTGGTTTAATGCAATTACCTTCTAATCAACGCTCAAAACATCGGTCAAAAATCACAGAACTTTATCAACAGTTTCCAAGGTTATTAGAGCGGAAAAACCAATTAGGTAATACCTTGTCTGGCGGCGAACAACAAATGCTCGCGATTGCCAGAGCATTAGTCGGCTCACCGCGTTTAATTCTGATTGATGAGCCAACTGAAGGGCTGGCACCAATGATCGTTAATGAAATATTTGCTTTATTACAAAAATTAAAAGAACAAGGGGTATCCATCTTATTAATAGAGCAAAATGTCCATAAAGCACTACAATTTTGTGATCGACATTATGCGATCGAAAGAGGACGCGTGGTCGATCAAGGGAATTCTAAAAATCAAGAAGATATCAAGCGCCTGATGAGTTCTATTGCTGTTTAGTCAAGATGTAAAAACATTCGTTGGTGAATAAAAAGGGATATGGATTGTGAAAAAAGTACTTAATTGTTTATTTGTTTTTTTAATGATCTTTACGCACTCCCTATTTGCTCAAGATAACGCATATCCCAATAAGCCAATCAAAATCATTGTCCCATATCCCCCCGGTGGTTTTAACGACACTTTAGGGCGTATTTTGGCGCCTAAAATGAGTGAGATTTGGAAGCAGCCGGTGATTGTTGAAAATAGAACCGGTGGTGTGACAACGATTGGCACCAGTTATGTCGCGAACTCTGCGCCAGATGGTTACACGATGTTGATTACCCAGTTCCCCTTTGTTACGAACCCTTTCCTTATCAAGAATTTACCTTATGACACCAACAAAGCATTTAGTTCAGTGATTTTGGCAGGGCGCTCACCGACGGTATTTGTTACATCGAAAGATTCACCCTATAAAACCTTACAAGATGTGATTAAAGCTGCGAAAGCTAATCCAGGCAAGCTTAATTACGGATCCTCAGGCAATGGATCATCGAATCATTTATCGATGGCTTTATTTGAAAAGATGGCAAATATTGAAATGCATCAAATTCCTTATAAGGGAAGCACAGCCATCATGACCGATGTGGCTGGTGGTCAAGTTGAGGTCGCTATTGACGTCTTAGGTAATATTGCCTCATTTTTGCAGACGGGTAAGGTGCGCACTCTGGCGATTGGTCAATTGACACGCTCACCATTGATGCCACAAGTCCCCACCATGAATGAACTTGGCATTACTGGATATGACGTGAATTCTTGGCATGGGATTGTTGTGCCAGCGGGTACTCCTCGTCCAATTATTGATAAGATCAATCAAACGGTCAATGAAATTCTGAAAATGAATGATGTAAAAGAAACTTTCCGGATTCAGGGGGTTGTTCCTGATGGTGGCACTCCAGAACAGTTGGATACTTTTTTACAATCCCAAACCAATACTTGGGGCCGTTTAATCAAAACCCTCAATATCACTGCCGATTAAGGATGAAGCATGAAATTTACTGAACTGAGAACTTGGTTAAATCACTTACAAAAAACTAAGCGTATTGCGGTGATTAAAAAAGGTTGTGATCTTAAGCATCGACTTGCTGCCATTGCTAAAAATCTCGATGGTCAGCAAGCTGCATATTTTCAGAATCCACAAGGTTTTGATATGCCGGTGATTTCAGGATTTATGTCCAAACGTTCTTGGATTGCAGAAGCAATGGGTATCAAAGAAGATGAGTTATTGCCGACCTTTCGCCATGCTGCTGACAATCCTCTCCCTTGGAATGACATCGGTACAAACCCCGCTCCTTGCCAAGAAATTGTGATTCAACATCCTGATTTACAAACATTACTACCGATTCCTACTCATAGTGAATATGACTATGGGCCATACATTACCGCAGGATTAGTCATTGCTAAAAATCCAACGACAGGTAAGCAAAATGTGTCGATTAATCGGATACAACTGCATGCGAATGGTCGTTTAGGTATTTTGATGTTGCCGCGCCATTTATTTGCGTTTTTTAAGCAAGCTGAAAAAAATAACCAAGCTTTAGATGTTGCTATCGTCATTGGGGTTGACCCACTCACCTTACTTGCTTCGCAAGCCATTGCCCCTTTAGATCATGATGAATTAGAGATTGCCGGAGCTTTACATGGCAAACCTTTAGATGTTGTGAAATGTAAAAACAGTGAAATTAGAGTTCCTGCCAATGCTGAAATAGTCATCGAAGGAAAAATATTGCCTCATGAAAGAGAACTTGAGGGACCCTTTGGAGAATTTCCCAAATATTACAGTGCCCGTGAAAGTCGGGAAGTGATTCAGGTAGATCTTCTGACGCATCGTAAAAATCCGCTGTTTCACACGATCATTCCAGCGGAGATGGAGCATCTTTTATTAGGCGCTATTCCTCGAGAGTCAACATTGTTATCGCATCTCCAAAGAAGTTTTCAAGGGGTCATGGATGTCCATTTGTCGATGGGTGGTGTGGCTCGTTATCACCTTTATGTGAAGCTGAAAAAATCTCATGAGGGCCAACCGAAGAACGTCATTATGGCTGCGTTTGGGGCGCACTATGACGTGAAACAGGTAATTGTCGTTGATGAGGATGTGGATGTGCATCAACCACAAGAAGTGGAATGGGCCGTAGCTACCAGATTTCAGGCACACCGAGATCTATTAGTCATTGAGGGCGCTCAAGGTTCCATATTAGATCCTTCGACTACAGTGGAATGGATGAAAGAAGGTGGTGAGCTAGTGCCACCGTATCAACAAGGATTAAGCTCTAAGATGGGGTTAGATGCGACAAGACCCATGAATTATCAAGAGCATGTATTTACTCGGGTTAGGATTCCGGGTGAAGATACGATTGACCTGCGTCAAGAAATTGAGCCTAATACCCAGATTCAATTTAATTGAAGAAAAATCTTTTTTTTGATTTTGATAGTTTTTTGAGTTGATATTCTAATTGCAAGGCTTCTGAGTGCGAACTTGTTGCCTTGAATTCAAGTAACTTCACCGGTGTCCTACCGCGCGTATATTTGGCACCTAAACCCGCATTATGGGTAGCTAATCGATGTTCAAGATCATTAGTGATGCCTGCATAAAAAGTGCCATCAGAACACTCTAGAAGGTAAACCAGCCAAATTTTGGTGGTATTTATCTCTTTTTTCATCAAACTATTTTAGATGGACTCTTGAAATTACTCATTTCAGACTTATGTACAAATTAAGAATATCTTTTAGATAGGTAAAAACATGAGAATCGAAAAGTTAACCACGAAGTTTCAAGAGGCTCTTGCAGAAGCTCAGAGTCTCGCAGTTTCTTCTGATAATCAGTTTATTGAGCCTGAGCATCTTCTACTAGCGTTATTGAAGGATCGAGATGGGGCTACGCGTAATTTATTAACACGGGCTGGCGTGAATGTTGCCGCTTTTGAGACAAACTGTGAAGCGATTGCAAAAAAACTCCCCCAAGTGGAAGGAACAGGCGATATTCAGGTTGGGAGAAATTTAGGCGCTTGGTTAAACCTCACAGAAAAAGAAGCGAACAAGCGTGGTGATCAATTTGTCGCAGTTGAATTATTTTTACTTATTTTAGCGGATGATAAAGGTGATCTTGGTAAAGCTGCTAGAGCAGCTGGTCTGAATCGTAAAAGCCTGGAATCAACGATTGATGCTGTTCGAGGAGGTCAATCTGTGAATTCAAATGATGCTGAAAATCAGCGTGAAGCTTTAAAAAAATACACCATCGACTTAACGGAGCGCGCGCGTTTAGGTAAATTAGATCCAGTCATTGGGCGTGATGATGAGATTCGTCGTGCTATTCAAATCTTGATGCGTCGAACCAAGAATAATCCCGTATTGATTGGTGAGCCAGGGGTGGGTAAGACCGCTATTGTGGAAGGTTTAGCACAACGGATTGTGAATGGCGAAGTACCTGAGTCGCTCAAAAATAAACGCGTGCTTGTTTTGGATATGGCTTTATTGCTAGCCGGCGCTAAATTTAGGGGGGAATTTGAAGAGCGCCTAAAGGCGGTCCTATCCGATATTGCTAAGGATGAAGGACAAACCATTGTCTTTATTGATGAGATACACACAATGGTAGGCGCTGGAAAAACAGAAGGTTCCATGGACGCCGGCAATATGCTCAAACCTGCTTTGGCAAGAGGTGAGTTGCATTGTATTGGCGCTACGACATTAGATGAATATCGCAAGTATATTGAGAAGGATGCTGCGCTGGAGCGTCGTTTCCAGAAAGTACTCGTTGATGAGCCAAGCGTTGAAGCAACAATAGCAATTCTTCGGGGCTTACAAGAACGTTATGAATTACATCATGGTGTTGAAATTACAGACCCAGCAATAGTTGCGGCCGCAGAACTTTCGCATCGATATATTACGGATCGTTTTTTACCAGATAAAGCGATTGATTTAATTGATGAGGCAGCTTCGCGCATCAAAATGGAAATTGATTCTAAACCTGAAGTTATGGACAAGCTTGAGCGTCGCATTATTCAGCTCAAAATTGAACGTGAAGCAGTAAAAAAAGAAAAAGATGAAGCATCGATTAAGCGCTTTGATTTAATCGAAGAAGAAATCACTCGTCTGGGAAAAGAGTTGGCTGATTTGGAAGAGATTTGGAAATCTGAAAAAGGTGCGGCTCAGGGAACTGCTCACATCAAAGAAGAAATTGATCGTATACGGGCAGACATTGTTCGCTTACAGCGTGAGGGTAAATTAGACAAAGTTGCTGAGCTCCAATATGGAAAACTTCCAGAGTTGGAGGGCAAGTTAAAGAACGCTGCGACGGTAGAAAAAAGTAATGGTACTCCTGTAAAGAATAAGTTGTTACGCACACATGTTGGCGCTGAAGAGATTGCTGAAGTTGTATCACGTGCCACAGGTATTCCCGTATCAAAAATGATGCAGGGTGAGCGAGATAAATTATTAACGATGGAAGATAATTTGCATCAACGTGTGGTTGGTCAAGATGATGCCATTGCTGCGGTAGCCAATGCCATCCGCAGGTCTCGGGCTGGCTTATCTGATGAAGGCAGACCTTATGGATCCTTCTTGTTCTTAGGCCCAACGGGCGTAGGTAAAACTGAACTCTGTAAAGCGCTAGCAACGTTTTTATTTGACAGTGATGAGCATATGATTCGGATCGATATGAGTGAGTTTATGGAAAAGCATAGCGTTTCTAGACTCATTGGCGCACCTCCTGGATATGTTGGGTATGAAGAGGGTGGGTATTTGACAGAGTTAGTTCGTCGTAAACCTTATAGTGTGATTTTGCTGGATGAAATTGAAAAAGCACATCCTGATGTATTTAATGTTCTTTTACAAGTTCTTGATGATGGCCGTATGACAGATGGTCAGGGCCGCACCGTAGATTTTAAAAATACGGTGATTGTGATGACGAGTAACTTAGGTTCACAAGTAATTCAGTCTATGGTTGGAAAACCTCAAGATGAGATTCGTGATGCCGTATGGAATGAAGTAAAAGATTATTTCCGTCCTGAATTCTTAAATCGGATTGATGAAGTTGTCGTCTTTCATGCACTCAGCCATGGTCAGATTAGTTCAATTGCAAAGATCCAGCTAAGACGATTAACCGACCGGATTGCCAAAATGGATATGCAACTTGATGTGAGCGATGCCGCTCTCGTCAAAATTGCGGATGCTGGATTTGACCCTGTATTTGGAGCAAGACCACTCAAACGGGCGATTCAACAAGCGATTGAAAACCCAATCTCGAAGCTGATTCTAGAGGGGAAATTTGGTCCTAAAGACGTGATTCCGGTTGATGTCGAAAATGATGAGTTTGTTTTTACAAGAAAGGTTCATTAATACCGTTTAAAATGGAGGCATGAATTCTAGTAAAAAAGACGTTGAGTTGATCAGTCTGATTGGATTAGCTCATAGTGTCTCCCATTTTTTTCATTTAATTATTGCGCCATTATTTCCATGGCTCAAAGTTGAATTTGGCTTAAGCTATGCTCAGCTAGGCTTAGTAATGACAACCTTCTATGTTGTCTCATCCATCGTGCAAACAACCAGTGGCCTTCTCGTAGATAAATATGGTCCAAGACCCATCCTATTTTTGGGGATGATTTTTCTCATATTGGGAGCAACGACTTTAGGTTTTGCCTATAGTTATGAGATGCTATTAGTTGGTGTTGCCTTAGCAGGTATTGGTAATGGGGTATTTCATCCTGTGGATTACACCATGATTAATCATTTAGTTAAACCTGATAATCTTGCGCATGCGTACTCTATTCATGGCGTGACTGGTTATCTCGGATGGGCGGCAGCTCCGATCTTTATGCTCAGTCTTACTGCCATATTTGATAGTTGGAGAGTCGCTGAATTTGGCGCAGCTTTACTAGCCGCATTAGTACTTCTAGTTTTAATTGTTCGCCGCCATCAATTAGCAGAGCATCCTTTTACTGAAATCATTGAAGAACCTGCTGAGCACTTCCCAACATCATCAATATTTAAATTGCCAAGTATGTGGCTAAGTTGGCTGTTCTTTTATTTAACGTCATTTGGTTTTGCTGGGATTCAAAGTTTTTCGTCTACAGCTTTGGTAGATATTTATCACATACCGATAAGTCTCACAGCATCTTCGTATACCTTATTTATGATTAGTAGCGCTATCGGATTGATTGCTG
This sequence comes from uncultured beta proteobacterium, assembly GCA_903867305.1. Lineage (GTDB taxonomy): Bacteria > Pseudomonadota > Gammaproteobacteria > Burkholderiales > Burkholderiaceae > Polynucleobacter. The sequence goes on along the minus strand of CAIPQU010000056.1, from coordinate 543 downwards.
GAGGGTTTGTAGCAACCAAGATTCCAGATCCTGACAGAGTCATAACAACGGCATTTTTAATTTCTGGAGTCATGGCGATTGTTGCTGGATTAGGTATCTTTCCAGGATGGACAGTACCAATTATTTTTGCTCTGATGGGCTTTGGTGGGGGTATGGCTGGCCCGGCAAGAGATCTGATGGTCAGGGCAGCTACACCCAGGGGCGCCTCTGGAAGAGTGTTTGGTCTAGTGTATTCAGGGATTGATATCGGTGCCGCATCAGGTCCTGTTTTATTTGGATTATTCATGGACTGGAAGAGTCCGGAAACTATTTTCTACGCGATCGCTGTCCTTCAATTAATCGCCGTTTTTGTGGCTAGCCAACTCAATCAATACAATAAAAATCACGGTTTAGTGCCGAATTAGCATTTTTTAGTTGAATACCGCATAAAATTTCACATTGTGGAATGGGGTTTTCATCAGTAAAAACACTAGTCATATTGCCTATCAAATATTTCTTAAATGATGATTTTTCATTTCTTAATATGAAATTAATTTTTTAAGT
>CAIPQU010000055.1 GCA_903867305.1 uncultured beta proteobacterium | reverse complement strand
TTTTTCAATCTTGCGGGATGTTTAACTTCTACCAAAAGTATCTTCAAATCGGACAATATCATCTTCACCTAGATAGCTTCCGGATTGCACTTCAATGATTTCTAATGGAATCGTTCCTGGGTTAGTCAGTCTATGTTTTTGCCCCAAAGGTATATACGTGCTTTGATTTTCTGAAAGCGTGATGACTTGATCACCATTCGTGATTTCCGCAGTGCCCTTCACAACAATCCAATGCTCGGCTCGGTGATGGTGCATTTGTAAACTTAAACTTGCTTTAGGTTTAACTTGTATTCGTTTGACTTTAAAGCGCTCACCCTCATCAATACTGTCATACCAACCCCAAGGTCGATGAACCTTACGATGCAGATTTTTTTCTTCGCGCTGATTTTTTTCTAGCTGCTCAACAATCTTTTTAACCGCTTGACTATTGTTTTTATCAGCAACTAACACAGCATCTGCTGTTTCAATGACCACAACATCTTTTAAGCCCACTACTCCAACGAGTTTTCCCGTGGCATGAATATAGGAATTCGAGGTGTCATGAAGAAGAACATCGCCATGCGTGACGTTTTGATGCTGGTCTTTTTGTCCAACACTCCAGACAGCATCCCATGCCCCTAAATCACTCCATCCTGCATCTAATGGCACCACATGAATCGGCAACTTTCCAGGACATTTTTCAATCACAGCATAGTCAATCGAGTCGCTGATGATATTTAAAAAAGCTTCTTTATTGGGTCTTACAAAATCTACAAATCCGCCATGATCAATACTCTTACCTTGCCAAGCAATTTGGGTTTGTTGGATGATTTCTGGGCTAAATCGTTCCATCGCCGCTAACCAAACTCCCGACTGAAGAATAAAAATGCCACTATTCCATAAGTAATTCTTAGAATCAAGGTACTGTTTTGCTACTTCTAGATTCGGTTTTTCGGTAAATTGTGATACTTCAAATGCATGATGTTGATTGGATTCGTGCTGCTTTTGAATATATCCATATCCAGTCTCTGGATGGGTTGGTGTAATTCCTAGGGTCACAATTCCGCCAGAACTTGCTTGATAAATGCTATTTCGTATGGCATCTACCCATTTATTTTCGTGAATAATTGTCTGATCACTCGGCATGACGACCATCACTGTTTGATCAGAATACTGCTCTTTGACCATGAAACTCGCCAACGTTAATGCTGGCGCTGTATTTCTGCCAGCAGGCTCGAGTAAAAAGTCGGCTTCTATCTTTAACTCACGCAGTTGTTCAACCGCCAAAAATCGATGCTCTTCATTGGTCACAATAATCGGTTTAACAGAGCGAATTTGCTGATTGCTGATCTTAGAAGCTCGCTCAACGGTTTGTTGGAACAAACTATTCGTCCCAGAAAGAGCCAGAAATTGCTTTGGAAAGCCATTCCTAGACAAAGGCCACAGGCGAGTTCCAGAACCACCACATAAAATAATCGGGACTATCGTAATCATCACATTAAGGGACTAAGGTTAAAAATAAATAACTACAGAATATAACAAGTTGTACAACGCCCGCTAATAAACTAGCTCGTCCAGTCGATAAGTTCATGACGCCAATCAGAAGTGATAATACCAACAAAACAATACTGACCGGACTAACCCCCAGACTCAAGGGTAAATCAAACAGAATAGAAATCAATGCAACCGAGGGAATCGTTAAGCCAATACTAGCGATTGCTGAACCGAGGGCTAAGTTTAGACTGATTTGTAATTTATTTTGTAAAGCAAGTTTGACGGCAGTAATACTCTCAGGAAGTAGTACGAGACTTGCAATGATGACACCTAGGAGGGCTTTCGGTGCATCAATCGCCTGTATTCCGGCCTCAAGACTTGGGCTGAGCATTTTGGCTAAAGCAACCACTGAAATCAAGGAAATAATTAACAATCCCCCTGTTAACCACAAACGAATCGGCTTATGCGTATTGAGGTGATCTTGCTCAGCAATAGCAACTTGTTTGATCGGCTCTATGGGTAAAAAATACTCTGTGTGCCTGACGGTTTGAATAAATACAAAAGCCCCATATAAAACAAGAGAGGCAATACCCACAAATATCAATTGGCTAGTACTGTAATCCAATCCTGGTGTAGTGGTCGTATACACAGGAAGAACGAGGGTGAGTGTAGCTAATGCCGTTATCACAGCTAGTGCTGGTGTCGTGCCTTCTACCCGAAAAGAGAGTTCATGGTGTTTAAGACAGCCCATGAGTATGGAAATTCCTACAACACCATTCATGACAATCATGATCGCTGAAAAGACGGTATCCCTGGCAATCATATCGCTTCCCTCTTTACCGGCTAACATCATTGAAATAATTAAAGCCACTTCAATAATCGTCACACTAATCGCAAGTACCAAAGCACCAAATGGCTCACCTAAATGATGAGCGATTTTCTCGGCCTGATGCACAGAAACTAAGACTGCCGTAATTAATAAAATTGAAATAATGATAGGTTGAATAAGATCCATCGTATGCCTTGAACAAATTAATCCTCAGTGTAAGGGACGGATGTGAAACCACATCGTCATCAAAACTTAAGGTGCTTGTAAATCAATTCTGTACTACATGAACTACCACTTCACCGGTTTGCCCGAACGAACCCTCACTGCAACAATCATCTCACCCGTGGAAAAAAATGCTTTGGTATTTTTTTGACCGCTTGGATATGAACTGGGCTTATTCCACCCTCCAGAGTTTGGGTTATTACTGGCCGTTGTTCCAAGTTGTAATCCCTGATTTAAAAAAGCCATGGGATTAAATACTTGACCGTATTGGGCCATCTCAAAATGAAGATGGGGTCCTGTAGAGTGTCCTGTACTTCCTACAAGAGCAATCACTTGACCTTTTTGCACTTGCTGCCCCATACGCGTAAGTATCTGACTAGCATGTCCATATTTGGAGGTGTACCCCTGTCCATGATCAATTTCTACGAGATTACCATATCCACCGTTATAGCCAGCTTGAGTAACAGTTCCATTGGCAATGGCCAATATGGGAGTTCCGGTGACCGCAGGGTAATCAACCCCTTGATGGCTCTCCCATAAACCTGTAAATGGATCAATCAGA
>CAIPQU010000054.1 GCA_903867305.1 uncultured beta proteobacterium | reverse complement strand
TCTGAAGAGCCTTTCTTTATTGCATTTCCCTTCAGTACCCCCAGCTCATCGACAGCAAGGGTGGAAGAGCCTACTGGGCATGACTCCTCTTCGCTGCTCCCCAACCAAGAGCAAAAAAACGTGGAAACCCTAGACAATAGCGTGAGCACAGCCATGGGCTTGAAGCCCGAGCTTCCCGGCTGGGTCATTTCGCCAGAAGTTACCCAAATTGTGCAGATAATGCAACCAGAAGTTGAGCAGAGTCCTGTGCCTGCAACTGCTCCAGAAGCGCTGATGGAGGCACGCGCAACAAATAGCCGAGATAGCAACCTCGACAAGGAGCTCATCCTGGAAGAGATTGAAGATCCTATGGCTGAGTTAACTAAGCTCACAGAACAGTTTAGTTTGGCGGCGCAGAGTTTGCGGAGCGCTGAAGGGGAGAGTACAGCACCGCTTGAGCGAACAGCAGAAGTTGAGCGCACAGGGGAGATTGTTGTATCGCACCTACCCGCTGAGGCGTCGGATGGACATCAGGAACTTGAGGCGCCCTTCAGCCGGGAACTTACCCCAGAACCTGTTGGGTTTTCGGAGGTGGTAAGACCCTTGAATGATGGCATGACCTTGGCGGACCTTGAGGAATATGTTGAGCCCATTGTCACGCATCATGATGAAGATGAAACAGATTCGCTAGAAGAGGTGAGCGTTGTCCTCCCCCTATCTAGTACCGCATCAACTTTGGCAGTGACCGACCAGGAAAGTCCACAGAGCGGGGTATTTCCAGAACCACCCACGAGTATTGTGAGCACCGAATTCAACTTTAATCTCAAAAAGAGTTTAAACCGCTTGCAACAAGCCAGAGGGATGATTGGTAATAGAAATACATGGCAAATCAAAGAGTTAGATCGATTATTAGAGGAGCAGCAAAATGCTTTAACCCAAAGTGTTCAAATCTCTTTAGTGGCAGCGTTGCGTGGCCTTGCCGATGTGGTGGATGTTGGAGAGGTCTATGCTGACCCCAATATTGTGCAACGACTTTTATCGGTGCTCAGTATCTTACCCGTACAGAAGAATATTACCGCCGTTCAACAACACCTGGTGATCTTCATTGATTTGATGGGAGTTCACCCGAGTGAACACCAACTTCACTTGGCCAGTAATTTTTTAGCGCAGATTTCAGGTAGTATTGAGGTGAAGACGGATATTACGCGCATCACCATACCATCGAGTCTTTTAAGAATGCAAATGTATTGTTACAAAAGAAATGAGAGTCTTTTCGCCGTGCCACTGGCACAATTGGTGGATGCGCATCAGTTCTCCCATGAGGAGGCTGCCGCAGAATCCACCATGTGGGATATTCATGGCGCGATTGACGGTCCCCATCATCGCATCCAATTGCGATGTGGCGCGCTCGATTACACCATCTATTGTTTTGAGACGATTGGCAATCGCACGATCAATTACTTTGATGATATTCCCTCATCGATTACAAAGGAGGCTTGGTTGGGCGGGGTTGGTGTCGATGGGCAGGACCAGGTCTTCCATTGTGTCTTTTTTGATCGATTTACCCAGTGAGCGCACGTGAAAGTTAATATGAATTCTGGAAGATGGTTGCGCTGTTTGAAGATTAGCCTATTGACCCTGGTTGTTTGCGCATCCTTCAGCCCAGCCGCATTGACGCCTGAGTTCGAGCAAATTATTAAGAGATATGTCGCTAAAAATCCCATGGTGGCCAATTTACAAACGGAGGTGGAGTTTTTGGACCCGGCGCCCAATTTACAGTCCTGCCCTGAAAAGCTCGAAATCTCGCTGCAGCCCGGAACACGGCTATGGGGAAGAACCAACCTTGAGTTGCGGTGTAAAAAGTTAGCGTGGACTTACAATTTGTCGATTAAGGTGAGAGTCATGGGTGAGTATGTGGTGGCCAATCGGTATTTACAAGCCAATATCAAGTTAAGTAAAGGAGACCTGAATACGGTTCAGGGAGATTTAGCCGAGTTACCGGATGATGTGTTGCGATTCACCAAAGATGCTTATGGGCGGGTTTTGACACGCCCCATACAAATGGGGATGAAATTATCCCTAAACGATATTAAAGAATTATCCGTAGTAAGTCAGGGAGATCGCGTGTCTGTGGTCATCACAGGACCCTCTTTTGAGGCGACTGGGGACGGAGTTGCTATGAGTGCGGGGATGATCGGGGATGCGGTGACCGTGAAGTTGTTAGATGGTCAGACCGTGACCGGAAGAGTGAAAGAACAAGGGGTTGTAGTGGTGAAAACCCAGTAAAGAGTACTAAAATGAAATTATTTCGTAAAAAGGTGAAAATACCACTAACAATTTAATGGGGTTTATCCGTTATAGTCTATAAGAAGAACTTTTTTGGAGTTGAGGGAGGAAAAATATGAAGATTAACGACAATTTACCGATTGTTCCGCAGCCGAATTCAGATTTGGGTAAGGTCGGTGTTGGTCAAAATTCATCAAGCACTTCCGTTGCTCCTCAAACGCCACCAGCAACGGCAATACCAACACCAGCAGCGAGTATTGATGTGACCGTGACTGCCCAATTGTCCCAGGCACAGGGCAAAAAAGATCTTGGAGCATTGCCGGATAAGATGCTCTTGGACAAAATTAAGGCAAAAATCGCCTCCGGATCGTTTGAAATTGATTATCAGCAGATTTCCCAGGCGATGTTGCATGATTCTTTAGCGCAAATTGGGGCAAAGTCCGGTAAATAATATTACTACAAGGTAATTCAGAATCTGAATTGCTCTTTTTTGAAAATCAATCCATGACTCTTACGGTTCTAGATGGTCTTGTGACTCAAGTCGCTCATGCGGTGAGTGACCTACGCCGCACTTTAGAATCTAATGAAGTTGAGGCTTTAGAGGCAACGCTTGCTCAAACAAGTAATGCACTGAATGCCATTAATGACTACGCCGGTGGTATGCCAAGAGGTGGTGGCGTTGAAAAATTAAGAGCCGATATCTTGGCCTTAGGAGAGCCGGATAGTCAGCGGTTGATGTCGGAACTCAATCAAGCCTCGATTGATCACCGTGTGAATGGCGAACTGATCAAGCTGGCCATGCAAAGAAGTGCAGCCCTACAATCCTTCGTGGCTCAGCAATCGCTGGGTGCTACCTACGAAATTGGTGGCGGTATCCCAGGGGTTAGTGGCAATCTCTTGTCTAAAAAGGTCTAATTCTCGACGATTGTTTCAATGAGCCTTTTTATCTTTTAAAGCGAAGTTCAAAGGCTCGAATCCCGCTTGGTAGACTAAGGCAAAGGAATAGTCTAAACATGGTTGGGAGACTATTTTTTCTTCAACACTCAAAATATGCGCTTTGAGAGTGATATATGTGTTACATTGAGAAAATATTTCTAATTTTGGAGCTTTTATGACTACCGCCAATATTTCTTCTTACGCGTTTAACTCATCAAATGATATTTTTTATACAATGTCAGGAAGCAGAACATATGCTTCTAATGTAAATTCAATTAGGGATGAGATTAATAACTTTTCTAAGGTAGCGAACAGTCGTTGGATAACTCTTCTCCTAATCCAGTTTCACCCTCTGTGGTTTTAGATATGAGCGGGACGGCAAAAACCTTGCTGAAAAATTAAATCATTACGATGCTTGAGATCTAATCCATGAATTCGATCACATCGTATAGTTCTCCATTGACTACAGAGAATGCCGCTTTTAATAAGCAATTGAATCAAACTAAACAGAATACTTCGCAAGTTCAGG
>CAIPQU010000053.1 GCA_903867305.1 uncultured beta proteobacterium | reverse complement strand
GGTAATGCAATCAAGTTCACTGAACACGGTTCAGTCGTTATCCATCTGGCGGTGCAGCACCCACAGGGCGAAGATCGGGTGGCGCTGCGTATCGAGGTCCGCGACACCGGCATCGGTATCGAACCCGAGGTTCAGCAGACCCTCTTCCAGCCTTTTCAGCAGGCCGATACCTCGACCACACGCCGCTTTGGCGGAACCGGTCTGGGTCTGGCGATCTGCCGGCATCTGGTCGAAGCAATGCATGGCCGGATCAGCGTTGAAAGCGAAGTCGGAAAGGGCTCGGTCTTTTGCATCGAACTCACTCTTTCCCGGGCCAAGGGTCAAGTAGTGCCAATGCCTGCGCGCACGTCGTCTGATGCGAGTCCGAGTTTGCGTAGCCTGCGCATCCTTGTGGCTGAAGACAACCCGACCAATCGCCTGCTGATCGAGACGCGCTTACGCCGCGCCGGTCATCGACCTGAGATGGTCGATGATGGGCAACAGGCGCTTGCCGCAGTTTCGGCCCAAGATTTCGACCTGATCCTGATGGACATGCAGATGCCGGTACTTGACGGCATGGGTGCCACCCGCGCGATCCGCGCGCTGCCCGATGCTAAGCGTAACCGGATTCCGATCATTGCCCTGACGGCCGATGCTCTGCCGGAGTTGCGTGAGGCGTACATGGCCAGCGGCCTTGACGACTATCAGACCAAGCCGATCAACTGGGTCGCGCTCAATGGAACTATCCTTCGCCATCTGCCCTGGGCGGCGATTGATGCGCCGGCAAGCCAGGCTACACTGGCAGTGGCCACGGCCGAGGTGTTGACCGGGCAGGGCGGCGAGGTCCACGAAGACTCCACACCGATAGATGCTGACAACATCGGCCGCATGCGCGACGAACTTGGACTCGACCTCTGGACGACGGTTGCCAAGGTCTATTGGCCGCAGAGTGATACCATTCTTGCAGACTGCCGCGCAGCGGTCGTGGCGCAGGATGCGGCGGCCCGGCGCATTGCTGCGCATAGCCTCAAGGGTTCGTCGGTGAGTCTGGGCTTCAAATCGATTGCGTCGCTGGCCCAGGTTCTCGAGCGATGCGAGCCCAGCGTTGCCGCGGCCACATTGGCACAGCTTGAAACGGTCTATTCGCTAACCCGCACCCACTGGTCGATGGCGGTAAGTGTCGCCGGCTGACGGTAAAGCGTCCTGATTAGCTACGATGCCGTACGTGAATCGCCACTCCCTTCTACGTGCTGTCACCAGCAGACTGATGGGAAAATGCATGGTAATTTGCAATTTCAAAATAATTTTTACGTAAGTCGATTGATCAAAAAAATCAATGAGCCAACTTGACGCTGGAGCCTCTTGGACGAGCCTGTCGAGGTTCCAAAATTGGGGGGTAATTGTTAAAGCCTCATACACCACCATCATGTTGATGTATTTTTAGGTAAAAATACAAGAAAACCTATATAAATATCCTGTTATATAAGGCGCAGATCATTGTATTTACATTGAGTGGTGCCCAGGAAGGGACTCGAACCCCCACAACCTTACGATCGCTAGCACCTGAAGCTAGTGCGTCTACCAATTTCGCCACCTGGGCACGAATAAAAAGTGCAAGGAGAGATTCTATCTTAAATTGTTCAGGCTATGCTGCAGTTGAAAGAAGATTGCCCACTGAACCACTTCCAGCTAAGGACTTTTTAACGTTATTGATTAATTGAGTTAAAGATTGGTCACCGGTTGGAATTCCCAGTGAAGAAAACAAGGTATTTGCATTTTGCTCAAGACTCTTCAGACTCGGGGGAGTCTGTGATTGTGCTGAGTCGCTATTACCAATTTCATTTAAAAGATTTTGCAGACCTGCTTCCATATTACTCATACCACCCTGATGGCGATGCGAGCGAGTTGGTGAAACCGGTGCTGAGCCATCTCCTTGCTGAGATTGGAGGGCGCTCAATAGGGCTTCCACAAAGCTGTGCATGGAATCTCCAGAGTTAGTGCTAGAAACATTACCGGAGATGTTCGACTTGCTCGACATCGAGGACAGGGAGTTCATAATCGATTGCATCATTTTTCCCGAAACAACTGGACTACCGGAATTTCCAGCGCCAGAGTCGCCGCTAGAACTGTAAAGACCTAAAACGCTTGAAACAGCACTTAATTGAGAAATTGGATTGATGCCAGTTGCTAGTGCTGAAATAATCATCTGAAAGACCTATTTGAATTCGTATAACACTACTGTAGAGATTTTTTGGTCTACCCATGCCCGAAATAGGGGGCAAAAATCGGGCTTTTTAGTCAATTTTTTGAAAAATATCGAAAAATTTCGCTTTTTTATTAGTTTTAACCCTTAAGTTCTTCAATAAATTGTCGTAAAAGAAGCATAAGGATAAATCCGGTTTGGAGAAAATAATGATATTACAGAACCCGATGCAAGTTGGAACATCTACGATTCAAAACACATACGGTGCTATTTTAAGCACGGCGAATAAGGCTGCCAACACGACACCAACGATTGCGGCTAGCGAATATGCTGTCCAACCAGCCGCTAGTAGTCCTGTTTTATCTGCTTTTTTCCAGACTTTAAGTCAAATTAATCAGGAACAAACTTCATCTAATCCGCAAAATTTGGTAGCTGGTAATCCAAACTCTATCGCTGCACAGGTCGCTTCTAATCTTCCGATCCAAGGTCAATTGCCATCCAATGATGCAACCAGTGCTTTACAGGCTTTTACTTATGCCTTATTTCAAAATTTACAAACAAGTACTCCCTCAACGGCAACCGCTGCAACCCAATCAACAACCCCAAGTAAAAGTAATCCTCCTGCTGGCGGTTTAACTCCTTTATTCCCAGCAATTTCTGGGAATAATACAAATTACTTAAATAATTTACCTCTGCGGTTAAATTCTTTATCCGCGGCTGTTAAGTCTGGTGGCTCCTCCCAAATGACTTTAGATGGTTTAAAGGCCTCTTTTGCATCTCTGATGACATCCCTTAATAGCGGTTCAAGTGCTTCTGCCACTAATTCCGTTGACGCTGCCCAGTTAGCTTCTTTTATTGATAAGATGAGCCAAAATTTAAAGAATCAAAATGTAACTTCGATTCAAAGTACGGGTTCATTACTCGATACTAAGGCTTAAATCGTTTCTGATAGTCCTAGATTATCTGGAAATTCTTGAAGAGTTCTCACCTGAACTAGTTCTAGTCTTCGGCGAAGTTTAAGTAGGTCATTGTCTTTGGTGATCAGTAGGCAGGGGGCTAAAGTGACGGCCAATTCAATAAAAATCTGATCATCTGGGTCTGAACATTTGATCCCAGACCTTTTGGACTCAGGTGTAAGCCACTCAAATAACGAACTATTAGTCTCCCGAATCATTTGGATTTGCTCTGGATTTTGATGGAAAGGTTTGCGAGCTAAAACTTCCTCGAGTTCTTCCCAGATAGCCGAACAGGTAAAAGCTCTGATTTTATGATGTTGGAGGCAATTCATTAATTCCTGCACACGCTTGTCTTTAAAATAAAAAAGATCTAAAAGTATATTTGTGTCTAAAACTACGCATGGTTTCATGAATGTCTTTTTAAATGAGTTAAATTAGAGCTATAGCCGTATTTTTTAATGAAAACAGTAAAGACATGATAAAACTTCAAGCAGGGCTGCAGGAAAAAAAAGTAGATCGAATTGGAACAGTCCAGGGACACAGAGATGGTTTTGGCTTTGTAATTCCTGACGACGGTCAATTAGATATATTTCTTTCTGAGCGTGAAATGACGCGTGTCATGCATGGCGATCGCGTCACGGTTCGCATCCTTGGAAATGATCGTAAAGGTCGCCCTGAAGGCCAGATCATGGACGTTTTAGAACGTGCTACGCGCCATGTGATTGGACGTTTACTCAATGAAAATGGTGTATTGATTGTTGCTCCAGAAGATAAGCGGATTTCGCATGACATCTTAATACCGCCTAAAGGTCATTTAAATGCCAAATTAGGCCAAGTCGTCTCTTGTGAAATTATTGATTATCCTGATAGTTACCGCCAAGCGGTTGGTCGTGTTGTAGAAGTTCTAGGAGAGATTGACGATCCTGGAATGGAAATTGAAATTGCTGTGCGCAAATATGGTGTCCCACATGAGTTTTCATCTGCAACCCTCAAAGAGGCCGCTGCCCTTGCTGATGAAGTTCAGGAAGATGATGTTGAAGGGCGAGTTGACCTTCGAGATATTCCACTCGTAACGATCGATGGTGAAGATGCCAGAGATTTTGATGACGCTGTTTACTGTGAGCCTATCACCTTTAAAGGTGCCAAAGCATTTCGTTTAATTGTGGCTATTGCCGACGTATCTCATTATGTTAAGCCTGGCCATCCCTTAGATTCTGATGCGATACGTCGAGGGACTTCGGTGTACTTCCCACGTCGCGTCATACCAATGTTGCCTGAAAAAATATCAAATGGACTTTGTTCGCTCAAGCCTAATGTCGACCGCTTATGTATGGTTTGTGATGCTGTAGTAGACCATAAAGGGATAGTGCAAGCTTATCAGTTTTATCCTGGACTGATGCACTCCGTACAACGATTCACCTACAACACGGTATGGGAAATACTTAGTAATACAAAAGGTCCTGAGGCGGCGCGCCACGAAACACTTCGACCACTTTTACAAAACCTCTATAAATTATTTCAGGTTTTAAAGGTGTCACGAGAAAAGCGTGGGGCCATCGATTTTGATACAACAGAAACACAAATTATTAGTAATGAGTTTGGGAAAATTGAAAGAATTGAACCACGTATTCGTAATGATGCACATCGTTTGATTGAAGAATGTATGTTGGTCGCAAACGTTTGCGCCGCAAATTTTATTGGTGCTAAAAATCATACTTCGTTATTTCGGGTGCATGGTGAGCCGACGGTTGAAAAAGTGAATGCTCTGCGAGATGTCTTGCGCTCAGCAGGTTTAACTTTAGAAGGTGGCACCAAGCCACACCCCATGGACTACGCTAAGTTAATTCAGGCGATCAAAGCACGACCTGATGCCAGTATGTTACAAACCGTCATTTTAAGATCCATGCAACAGGCGGTATATCAACCCGAAAACCTTGGGCACTTTGGACTATCGTATCCGGCGTATACCCACTTTACAAGTCCAATACGACGTTATCCAGACTTACTCGTGCATCGCGTAATTAAAGCGATCTTAGCGAAAAAGAACTACAAACCGAGTATTCCTGAAGAGGTTCCACTCAATTTGACCATGCCCAAGAATGGGCCTGGCCGTGTGAATGCCGCTCTAGTGAAGAAAAATTTGGCGGATGAGCAATCGGAAGCGCCGACTAAGTCGAAGAAAAAATCACATAGTGATGGGATCGATATGGCGGCTTGGGCGCAACTCGGTGTGCATTGTTCTGCGAATGAGCGCCGTGCTGATGAAGCCTCACGTGATGTTGAGTCATGGTTGAAATGTTACTTTATGCGTGATCGTTTAGGACAAGAGTTTGCCGGAACAATTACAGGTGCAACAACCTTTGGTCTTTTTGTGCAATTAGAAACCTTATTTGTCGAGGGCTTAATACATATTTCTGAACTCGGTGGAGATTATTATCAATATGACGAAGCTCGCCAAGAGTTGAGAGGTGAGAGAACTGGTATTCGTTATCGTTTAGGAGATCGTGTTCACGTGCTGGTCAGCCGTGTTGATTTAGATGCGCGAAAAATTGAGTTTAGCCTTGTCAAAAACACACTTGAGCGAGGACGTTTTTCACCACCATTGACCATGGATGATCTGGGTAAGCCTCTGAAGAAGGCGGCTTCAAAACACACTCGTCCGCCAGAGAAAGCGCCTCAAGTTGGACGCAGTGCCGGACCTAAGAAGCCCGTGACGTCTCGTGCCGGGCATAAGCCAAAGTCGAAAAGTAATGCGAAGCGAACTTCATCGACAGAAAAGACATCTTCTGAATCCCGCGCTAAAACTAAAGGTCGACGTTAATGGAACAACAAATATTGGTTGGGTTTCATGCCATTATTGCCAGAATGCGGCAAGCTCCTGAGACGCTTAAAACGGTCTATTACGATCCAGCAAGGCGTGATCGTCGGATGAAAGATTTTGTGGAGACGGCGCAAGCAACGATAGGTCGTAAATTACATCATGCGGACACTGAACGACTTCGTCAATTAGCAGGACATGATCGTCATCAAGGCGTGGTAGCCTTTGCTGAACCAGCTTCCTTAGCCAGAAATATTGCCGAGTTACTTGATGGTATTGGTGATAAAAAACCTTTACTCTTGATTTTGGATGGAGTTACCGACCCGCATAATTTAGGTGCGTGTTTACGGGTTGCTGATGGCGCTGGTGCGGATGCCATTATTGTGCCCAAAGATCGTTCTGCACAACTGAATACTACGGTGAGTAAAGTGGCCAGTGGCGCAGCAGAAACGATGCCCTTTGTTGCCGTAACCAATTTAGCAAGAGCCATGCGTGAGTTGCAAGATGCTGGTGTTTGGTTGATTGGTACCTCTGAAGAGGCTGAAAAAACAATTTATGATATTGACCTAAGTGGCCCAGTGGCGATTGTGATGGGGGCTGAGGGTGAAGGCATGAGACGCCTCACCAAAGAGACCTGTGATGAGCTCGTGAGTATCCCCATGTATGGTGGGGTGGAGAGTTTAAATGTTTCTGTGGCTAGCGGCGTGTGTTTATATGAAGCCGCTAGACAGCGCATCGCCAAGTCAAAATAACGTTCTAGCTTTGTAATAACTCGGCAAGCAAATCGCTATCTTTTTTGAAGTTTTGAATACCCTCAGCTAATTTTTCAGTCGCCATGGCATCCTCATGCATGAACTGGCGGAAAGATATTTCATCCAATTGGATTGCTGGAATTGTTATATTTTGAGCAGCTAAGATATTTAATGTTTCTTTGACGTTGCCTTCAGTCTTTTGTAAAGTTTCTAAAAGTTCTGGGCTAATGGTGAGAAGATCGCAGCCTGCTAGTGCAGTGATTTGACCAATATTTCTAAAACTCGCCCCCATAATTTCTGTTTGAAAGCCATAATGTTTGAAGTAGTTATAAATCTGTTGAACAGATTTCACACCAGGATCGTTGGGGCCTGACATACTTGCATCATCCCAGGTTGCACCTAAAGCATTCTTATGCCAGTCAGTAATACGGCCGACAAAGGGTGAGATCAGTTTGACATTGGCTTGTGCGCAAGCAACTGCTTGTGCAAGATTAAACACCAGTGTCAGATTGCAATGAATACCTTCGGCTTCTAAAATCTTAGCAGCTTGGATGCCTTCCCAAGTTGCCGCGATTTTAATTAAGACGCGATCCCGTGTAATACCATGATCTTGATACAAGTGAATCATTTTTCGAGCACGTGCGACGGAGTCTTCAGTGCTAAAAGAAAGCGCCGCATCGATTTCAGTGGATACTCGACCTGGTACAACTTTGAGAATCTCCAGCCCAAACTGAATTAATACTTGATCCATTTTGTCCTCAAGGGACGCATCTGAAAAATTGGTTTTTACAGTATCAATGATATTTTGGTAAGCTGGTAATTTTGCTGCTCTTAAAATCAGTGTGGGGTTGGTCGTAGCATCTTTGGGTTGATACGCTTGCATGCGCTCAAAGTCCCCAGTATCGGCAACCACGAAGGTATATTTTTTCAGTTGTTCAAGTAGATTCATAGAAATTATTTTAATCTTGATTGGTGTTGGTGAAGAATAAATCGTCTTAAAATAAGATTCTAACTTTCAAAAGGGTATCCGAATGTTGCAAGATGAACAAAAAGCACTCGTTGCTAAGGAAGCGGTCAATTGCTTATTACAACAACACCCTCCTTATAGTATTTTAGGGATTGGTACTGGCTCGACTGTTAACTTATTCATCGAAGCCCTTGCTCCTCACGCGACTAAATTTAAAGGCGTTATATCGAGTTCGCAGGCCAGTACGGATCGCTTGTTGCAAAAAGGATTTACTGTGTTGGATGCGAATGAGGTAGATAGCCTAGATGTCTATATTGATGGTGCCGATGAGATTAATCCTGAAGGAGTCATGCTTAAAGGTGGTGGCGGAGCACTTACTAGAGAAAAAATAGTTGCTTCTATGGCAAAGCGTTTTATTTGTATTTGTGACTCTTCGAAACAAGTCATGATGTTAGGGAAGTTTCCTTTACCGATTGAAGTTATTCCACTAGCAAGTCAGAAAGTCGCGAGTTACCTAGAAAAATTAGGTGGCGTGGTGAGCCTGCGAAAATCCAAAGAGGATCCGAGCAAAAACTTTATAACGGATAACTCTGGTTGGATTTTGGATGTTGCTGGTTTGAAAATTACAGACCCCAAAGCATTAGAGACTGAGCTTAACCAAATCCCAGGGGTGATCTGTAACGGTATTTTTGCCCAGCAAAAAGCTACTCAATTGATTGTTTCTAATCCAGCAGGGGTGGAAATTATTGCGTTTTAAGCGCTGGGAGGGACATAGCCTGAGGCTGAGTCAGCACCTTCGCCAAAGAAGAATTTTTCTGTTTGTTTGAGCAAATACTGTCTCGCCCTGGCATCAGCCATATTTAGACGATTTTCATTAATCAGCATGGTTTGTTGATTTAACCAATCAGCCCAAGCTTCTTTGGAAACATTTTGCCAAATTCTTTTACCAAGTTCTCCCGGAACAGGCGCAAAAGCCAGGCCCTCAGCTTCTTTATTCAGTTTGATACATTGAACCATTCTTGTCATGGGAAGGGCATTCTTTCTTTAAAGTGAAATACGATCAGTGTCTTATTATAGAAAATTTACAAATTTTTGATGAGTACCATCGATTTACGGTCCCAGTTGTAGTGAGACTTTCGTTCTTTTGGTAGTTCATCGACGAATCCTTTGACAAAGCCACGCTTTAAGAACCAATGTTCTGTTCTGGTTGTCAAGACAAAGAGTTTTTTAATGCCTAGATCTTTTGCTCTTGCTTCAATGCGTTTGAGTAAGCGTTCCCCGTCACCAATACCTTGGGTATTTTCATCGACGGCCAAGCATGCAAGTTCGCCCATCGAGTTCGAAAATGGGAAAAGGGCAGCGCAACCAAAAATCACTTGATCGTGTTCGATCACTGAAAAATTAGAAATATCGCGCTCAATTAAAGTTCTGCCTCTAGGTGCTAAAACTCCTTGTTCTTCTAGTGGAGAGATAATTTGTAATATGCCACCCACATCATCCATATTGGCTTCACGCAGATTTTCAATATCGGAAGCTACAATCATCGTTCCCACACCATCATGCGTAAAAAGCTCTTCTAGCACAGCTCCATCACGGTTATGCGGTAAAAGGTGGACACGGTTCACGCCTAATTTGACTGCTTTTGCAGCGGTAGACAGTAAAGACCGAAGCTCACCTGGAGGTAATCCACCATCGCCCAGAAATGAACCAATATCTGGTAGAGAGATTTCAGGGATATGCTCACCCTGTGCATCTTTCAGAGGAGGGACACTGGATAAGAAGATCAGTTTATCAGCTTTAAGAGCAGTGGCAGTGGCACAAGCCACATCTTCATAGGCCAGATTAAATGCCTGCCCAGTAGGTGAAAAGCCTAGAGGAGACAATAAAACAATCTTATTATGGTTAAGCGACATTTTGATGGATTCAGCATCGACCTTGCGCACCAGTCCGGTATTCATAAAGTCGACTCCTTCTACAATCCCGACAGGTCGTGCCGTAATAAAATTACCCGATATGACAGAGATGCGTGAACCTGCCATTGGTGTATTGGGAAGTCCTTGGCTAAAACAAGCTTCGATATCTAGACGTAATTCACCGACAGCTTCTTTTACACACTCCATCGTATCCCCGTCCGTAATGCGATAGCCCAACATTTGGCCGGCACCATATTTAGGCTCGATGGAATGCAAAGCGAGTTGCTCTTGAATCTGTGGACGAGAACCATGAACTAGAACAATATTCATGCCCATCGCATGAAGCATGGCGATATCTTCAACTAAATTCTCCAGTTCGCTATCGGAGGCTAATTCACCGGCAAAGGCAATGACAAAAGTTTTACCATGAAAGGAGTGGATATAGGGAGCGACAGTTCTTAACCAACTAACAAATGGAAAAGTATCCGTAGTTTGGCTATATTCTGTAGAGATTTCTGATGGTTTTGTCGACATAAGCGAAAATTATAGGATGCTTATGGATCAAAATGCTAAAAATACACACAATCAGTTGGAAAAATCTCACATTCCGTTAGAGTTTCCCGAACTTTTACCTGTGAGTGCCCAGCGGGGCCTCATTATGGAGGCATTACGCAAACATCAGGTCATTATTGTTTGCGGTGAGACAGGGTCTGGAAAAACAACACAATTACCGAAAATATGTTTAGCCATCGGTCGTGGTATGGCTAATGGGTCTGGAAAATTGATTGGTCATACCCAACCACGACGCATTGCTGCCACCTCCACAGCGAAAAGAATTGCCCAAGAATTAGGCAGTCCGATTGGCCAAGATGTCGCCTATCAGGTTCGATTTGCTGATAAAAGTTCAGCAACTGCCTCAATTAAGTTGATGACAGATGGAATTTTGTTAGCGCAGACTCAAAACGACCCATTACTTCAAGCTTATGACACCATCATTATTGATGAAGCCCATGAGCGAAGTCTGAATATTGATTTTTTATTAGGCTACCTGAAGCTCATTTTGCCAAAGCGACCAGATTTAAAGGTCATCATTACTTCAGCAACGATTAATGCAAGCCTGTTTGCCAAACATTTTCATTACTCTCAAGAGGTCCCCATCATTGAGGTTAGCGGGCGACTCTTTCCCGTTGAAATTCGTTATCGTCCTTTGGAGACCGCAAATACCAAAGAGGTCAAGGAATTGCCTGACGCCGTTTGTGAGAGCATTAGTGAGCTCTGGGGGCAAGGCGTTAAAGGTACTGGCGATATTTTGGTTTTTTTACCTGGAGAGCGTGAGATTCGGGAATGTGCGGAAGCTTTAAGAAAGAACCTCGCTCTCATTCAACGGTATAGTCCAGAAATTTTAAGTTTGTTCGCTCGGCAGTCCATTTCTGAGCAAGAGAGGGTATTTCAGACGGGGCATGGGCGTCGGATTGTCTTAGCAACGAATGTTGCAGAAACCTCGCTAACGGTTCCAGGGATTCGATTTGTGATCGATGCGGGACTTGCTCGAGTCAAACGTTACTCTTTTCGGAATAAGGTGGAGCAATTAGAGATTGAGCCAATTTCACAATCTGCAGCAAATCAACGTGCTGGCCGATGTGGACGGGTTGCCGATGGTATATGTATTCGTTTATATGCTGAAGATGAATTTTTACAAAGACCTGCTTACACCGACCCAGAAATTTTAAGAAGTTCTTTGGCGAGTGTGATTTTGCGGATGGCGGCGCTTCACCTTCCCAATATTGAAGAATTTCCTTTTCTTCAGGCTCCGACGGGCAGGGCAATCAGCGATGGTATCCAACTCTTAGAAGAGTTAGGAGCAGTTGAAGTCATCACCAATGATAAGCGGCGCGAAATAGAATTAACCCCGATTGGAAATGACTTATCGAAGTTACCGCTTGATCCTCGAGTGGCCAGAATGTTAATTGCCGCAAAAGAGCAGATGGCTTTACGTGAGGTACTTATTATTGCAACAGCAATGGCGATCCAAGACCCCCGTGACAGGCCTATAGATTTTGCACAAGCAGCAGATTTGGCTCATAAAAATTTCGCTCATGAGCAATCTGAATTTATGAGTTACATCAAACTATGGGATTGGTATCACGCAGCTTTTCAACAAAAATCAACTAACCGTCAATTTGATGAATTATGTCGAAAGTACTTTATTTCGCCTCGAAGAATGAGAGAGTGGCGAGATGTCCATCAACAACTTCAAGAACTATTGCTTGCACAGGGCTGGCGAATGAACTCCTTGCCTGCAACCTATGAACAAATTCATACCTCTTTATTGACTGGCTTGCTTGGGAATATCGCCAAAAAATCGGATGAAGAGGCATGGTTTGAAGGAACCCGAGGTATTAAGGTATCAGTATGGCCTGGGAATCATTTATTAAAAAAACCGAATGGCTGGATTGTGGCTGGGGAGTTAATGCAAACCCACCGTTTGTACGCCAGAACGATGGCGAAAATTGAGCCACGTTGGGTAGAGAGAATTTGCCAGCATCGATTACAAAAAACTTGGAGTGAGCCATTTTGGGATACTCGCACAGGTGAAGTCATGGCACATGAGCAAGGAGCTCTGTATGGATTAACGCTCTATCATGGTCGAAAAGTAAAGTTTGCCCTCATGCAAGCTGAAGAAGCACGTAAAATTTTTATTCAACGCGCGCTAGTTGAAGGGGCTTTATTAGGCCAACAGGAAAGTAGTCAGATTCAACAGCAGACGGGTAAGGTATTTAGTTTTTTCTGGAAAAACCAACAGCTTATCTCTGAAGTCGAGGCTTTAGAGCATCGTTCGCGCAGGCAAGATGTCCTGGTTAGTGATGAACTGATTTATGCATTTTATGACCAAGCATTACCCCTTGAAGTTCTCAGTAGAAGTTCTTTGCAAGCCCATCTTGATCGTGATCCCAAGCTTGAGCAATCACTCATCATCTCTAAGCAAGACTTGATGCGTCATCAAGCCACACATATTAGTGATGATCGTTATCCAAAGCAATTCCAGGTGATGGGCTCGCAATTACAGCTCACCTATCATTTTGAGCCAGGAAGTCCTAAAGACGGCGTAACTCTCGTAGTTCCCTTATCACTGCTCAATCAAATTGACGAAAGAAAATGTGAGTGGTTAGTCCCAGGATTATGTGTTGAAAAAATACAAGTATTATTAAAATCCTTACCGCAAAAATTAAGGCGTTATTGTGTACCGATCCCTGATTTTGCCAAGGGGGTTGTCGACCGACTTCTAGAGCAGCAGCAATTTGGAAAAGGTGAGTTATTAGAAGTTTTGATTGCCCAAATACGTGAACAAACACAGATTATTGTTAAACGTAGTGATTTTCGTGTAGAAAATTTACCAGAGCATTGTTTTATGAACTTTCGCCTAATGGATGAACATGGGCGACAACTCGAATTAGACCGTAATCTCAACAAGCTCAGGGCAGAATATGCCTCTGATGCGAGAGAGATCTTTCAGCAAGCCGCCTCCGAGGCTATCTTGCAAGTCAACCAAAATACTATAAATAATTTAGAGACCAACGTTGCTATGCCACAGACTTCTGTGGATGTGGATGTAGAGCAAATCAAGGAATGGAGCTTTGGGACTTTGCCAGAAATGTTGGAGATAAAAAGGAAACAACAAATCTTATATGGTTATCCTGCCTTGGCCGACTGTAAGACGCATTGTGAAATACAGGTCTTTGATGACCCCGAACTTGCGAGAAAAATTCACTATATAGGATTACGGAGATTATTTGCGCTTGCCCATAAAGATACATTGAAAGTATTAACCAAGCAATTACCAGGAGCACGAGAGATTGGACTTCTGTTTATGCAAATGGGTACGGTTGAAGAGGTCATGCAACAAATTTTTGACTTTACATTAGAGCGAGGGTGTTTGTTTGAACCTTTACCAAATACCCAACAAGATTTTCTGGCGAGAGTGCAGGCTAGCAAGGGTAAGTTATCCTTAATTGCCCAAGACATTGCGCGGCAAGTATTAAATTGCCTTGAAGGGTCAGCAGAAATACAAAAAAAATTAGTTGGGGTTAAAACACTTTGTCCACCAGCGCATGAAGATATGCTGAACCAATTTCAACAATTGATTCACCGTAAATTTCTTGAAAATACCCCTTATGAACAAATTGTTCACATCCCGCGATATTTAAAAGGTATTTTGGTTCGTATCGAAAAAATACGTTCCAATTTAGTGAGGGATCAAGAGAGTCAGCAACAGTGGACACGTTTACAAAGACAATATTCACAATTAGTAAAAAATCACGTGAATATCACTCATCATCGTCAATTGATTGATATACGTTGGCAATTAGAGGAGTTAAGAGTGGCTTTATATGCACAAGAGCTGAAAACTCCATCGCCAATGTCTGTCAAACGAATTGAAAAGATATTAAACACTTTTCGAGAGTAAAATAGGGTATATGAAAAAACATGGAGCTCTGTGCAAAGCCTTCTTTCTGGCTGGTTTCATCCTATTTGGGGGTTGCTTATTAGCAAAAGACAAAGAAATTGTCAAAAATGACTTAGTTCCCCCAAAAATCGCTATTGTTTTAAATTCTGGATCTGCCTCCGTTAGTAGAATTGATATGCAAAAAAAAGAGGTCATCGATGAGTTTTCTGTGGGGAAAGAGCCTCACCACTTAATGATGATGCCAGATGGTAAAAATTTACTGATTGCCAATGCAGCCGGTAATAGCTTAACGATTGTAGATGCCATAACGGGCAATAAAATTGGTTCGATACCCAAAATCAGTGACCCTTATCAACTAGGATATTCTCCCAATAAACAATGGTTTGTCGTTGCCGGTAATCGCCTAGACAGAGTAGATATCTATCCAGTAGTGAATGGCGTGATTGGATCATCACCAGAAATCTTGAAGTTACCAAAGACGCCTAGTCATATTGCCTTTACCAGTGATAGCAGAATAAGTTTTGTGACACTACAAGACTCCAATGAGCTTGTGGGTATTGATTTAGAGACAAAAAAAATTCTTTGGCGTATGAATGTTGGAAAAATGCCTGCAGGTCTTTGGATGACGCCAGGTGATAAATATGTATTACTCGGTTTGACTGGAGAAGATTTTGTGCAGGTGATTGATTGGAAGAGTCAAAAAATTATCAAAGTGATTAAAACTGGTAAGGGTGCTCACAACTTTAGGCCGCTTGGCGATGGACGACATGTATTTGTTTCTAATCGTGTAGCAGCAACGATTAGTAAGATTGATATGGAAACATTAGAGAATGTTGCAACCATCCAGGGATTGCCGGCAGGTCCAGATTGTATGGACATCACACCCGATCAAAAAGAACTTTGGGTTACTTTTCGATTTTCAAAAAAAGTGGGAATCATTAACTTGAGTAACAATGAATTAGAAAAAACGATCAAAGTAGGCAATAGTCCACATGGCGTCTTTTTCTCACCGAATGCCCCTTGGCAATAAAGTACACATGATGAATCTTGTTTTTGTCTTCATGATGATCTTGGTTAGCATCGTTGGAGTTTTTCCAGCGACTGCGAATGCTGCTAAGGTCTGTGACAAAACGATCTATCTCAGCTTTGATACAGGCAATATGTCTGTCGCACAATTTGTTGCCGATACACTTCGCAAGCACCAAGTTGTCGCTACCTTTTTTCTGGCTAATGAAAAGACATTTCGAGGAGATCTGGCTTTGGATGAGTCTTGGAAGCCTTTTTGGCAAAGTATGGTCGCTGATGGCCATGCCTTTGGAAGTCATACACTCAACCATACCTATTTTCAAAAAGATGGTAAAAACAATGAAGTTGTTTTGAAGTCACAATTTGGCCCCAATGCGGGTAAGGCTTTTAATGCAGACCAGTTAGAAGTTTGTCATCAAATTAAAAGTGTTGATCCAGTTTTTAATCAATTAACTGGCAGTCATTTACAGAAGATTTGGCGAGCACCAGGTGGCAAAATTTCTCCTCGTTTGATCCAGATGGCTAAAGCTTGTGGTTATCAGCATATTGGTTGGAGTGATACTGGCTTTTTAGGCGATGAACTTTCTTCCGCACAATACTCGAATCAATTCTTACTTCAAAAAGCATTGGAACAATTGAAGGATGGGGATATTGCGATGGCGCATTTAGGTATTTGGTCGCGAAAAGATGCTTGGGCGACTGGTGTGCTTGAGCCCTTGATTGTGGGATTAAAACAAAAAGGCTTTTGTTTTGCAACGGTGAGTTCTCAATGATGGGTAATTTATACGACACGATCCATGAATGGTTAGTGCAACATTTGGTACTGCCAATTTGTTATCAAATGGGTTGGATGAATTTTTCTGATGATGCTGATTTGGTCGTCGATTGGATTTTTTTGGGGCTTGCACAGTTACTCATTATTTCCCTCGTTTTACGCCCTTTAGAGAAGAGGGAGACTCATTATTTTTCTTCCAAAGAGGATACCACTGAGAACTGGTCAAAAGATCAACATGCAGCCATCAGAGTAGACATATTTTATAGTGCGATTCATCGACTAGGTATCTATCAATTTTTCTTCTTTTATTGTTTTTCTGGAATCTTTTTTTTCTTCTCTTCAGAATTACATGATATTGGTTTTGAGCGCATGAATGTTGAAAACTGGCTACCGGTTATTAGTTCTATCCCAGTCGTTAGTTTTATGATTTATTTAATCTTATTTGATTTATTGGATTATGCTTATCACCGTACCTCCCATCGTTTTGGCTGGTGGTGGCAATTACATGCACTACATCATAGTCAGCGGCATATGACTGCTTGGTCAGATAATCGCAACCATTTGTTCGATGATGTCATGCGTTCTATCCTATTTGCTATGTTTGCTTTGTGGATTGGGGTAGGGCCGAGTCAATACCTCTTATTAATTGTGACTAGTCGATTGATACAAAGTTGGCAGCATGGTTTTTATACCTACGATTTTGGTATTTTAAAATATTGGATTGTGACACCTAGTTTTCATCGTTACCACCATGCGATTGGCTTAGGTTACGAATTACCAGGTAAACCAGGTATTTTAGGTGGTTGTAATTTTGGGGTGTTATTTCCGTGGTGGGATATTTTATTTGGTACAGCTCAATTTGATCAAACATATCATCCAACTGGAGTGAAGGGTTTTATACCCCCGAATCATTTTTTTGCACAACAATGGTTTAGCTTGAAAAAGAGTTGGCAAGCTCTCGTGAAATAAGATTATGAACCTTATCTTACGCGCATTTGGATTAGCACTAAAAGGAGTTTTTCATCCTTGGGTTTTATGGCTATCTTTGCGTCCATTTTTGATCGGTGCAATGATCTGGTTTGGCGTATTGTGGTTGATTTGGACCCCAATGCTTGACTGGATGAAAGAACTTTTAACTACCTCGAACTTCGCCGAGTGGATGACGCAGATGATGCCAAGCTTTGGCTGGGATATTGTGCGAGCTGTTGTGGTGCCGTATTTTTCGGTTGTGATACTCATGCCATTTATTGTTGTGAGTATCTTGGTTTTGGTGTCTTTTACTTCCGTTACCTCTGTTCTTCGGCACGTTGAACGTCAACAACAGTATCTGGGTTTGCGCCAAGAAAAGGGTGGATCTTTTCTTGGTAGTTTGGGGGTGAATATTGGGTCAACCTGTATTTTTATGGTTCTAGTTTTTATTACTCTACCAGTTTGGTGGATTCCGCCAATTTTTGCCTTGATACCTCCCATATTATGGGGGTGGTTGACCATGCGTCTGATGTCCTATGATGTTTTAGCAAGACATGCTAGCCATACAGAACGATTAGAATTGATGGAAATATACCGTTGGCAATTATTAGCGATGGGGATTATTGCGGGATTATTGGGCGCAATTCCTACATTCTTTTGGTTATCATCTATATTTGTTTTAGTGTTATTTCCATTTGTATCAATGTTCATGATGTGGATTTATTCTTTAGTATTTATCTTCGCATCCTTATGGTTTACGCATTATTTATTATTTGCGCTGAAAAATTATCGTGAGTTAAAAGGAGAAAGCATTTGAAGCAGCAAACAAAAACGATTGGACTCATTGTTATTGGGGATGAGATTTTATCTGGTAAAAGAGTTGATAAACACATGCCTAAATTGTTGGAGCTTCTTAAAGAAAGAGGTTTACAACTCGCTTGGGCACAATATATTGGAGATGATCCCACACGAATTGTGGAGACTTTAAAGCAAACTTTTGCCAGTGGAGATGTGGTATTTGTGACAGGTGGAATCGGTTCAACCCCCGATGACCACACCCGTCAATGCGCTGCAAAAGCTTTGGGTGTTGAATTGCAGTTACACCCAGAAGCCAAAGAGTTGATTGGTCAAAGAATTGTGGAGATGGCTGAAGGCGATCCGATTAAAGCTGACGTTAATTCAGCACTCAATTTACCAAGGCTTCGGATGGGGGAGTTTCCTAAAGGGGCTCAAATTATTCCTAACAGCTATAACAAGATTCCTGGTTTTCATATTCGGGAGCATTATTTCACGCCAGGATTTCCAATTATGGCGGGACCAATGATGGTTTGGATTTTGGATACTTTTTACAAAGAGTATTTTCATCAAAATGATTACGTTGAAAAGAGCTTTATTGCTGCAGGTGCTATGGAAGCGACGATCACGCCACTCATGGAAGAGATTGAAAAGAAGTACCCTGAGATTAAAGTATTTAGTCTGCCTTCGGTAGGTGATCCTACCAAGGAAGGAATTTTGTCCCAGCGTCATATGGAGTTAGGGATCAAAGGCCCTGTAGAGTTTGTGGATTTAGCTTTACAGGAGCTTAGAACGGGTGTTGAAGCGTTTAATACATCCACGTATGACATTAACAAGTAGTTAGATAGAAGAATTTTTGCAATATTGCACTATAATGGTGCATCTTTGTAATTTTGTGGGTCCTTGTTTTGTTCTAATGAGAATAAGGATTTTTTAATTTCGATACATAGACTTAGGGGAATTTAATGAGTAAAGCCGTTGCTGACATTATGAAGTTGGTCAAAGAAAAAGAGATCACTTTTGTAGATTTTCGATTTACAGATACCAAAGGTAAGGAACAGCATGTTTCAGTACCTGTATCTCATTTTGATGAAGATAAATTTGAGAGCGGTCATGCTTTTGATGGTTCGTCAATTGCTGGTTGGAAGGGTATTGAAGCCTCTGATATGCTCCTGATGCCTGATGCATCGACGGCTTATATTGATCCGTTTTATGAAGAGCCAACCTTGGTTTTGACTTGTGACGTTATTGAGCCTTCTGATGGTAAGGGTTACGACCGTGATCCACGTTCCATCGCTAAACGTTGTGAAGCTTATTTAAAAAGCACTGGTTTAGGTGATACAGCGTATTTTGGTCCAGAGCCTGAATTCTTCATCTTCGATGGCGTGCGTTGGGGTTCTGATATGCAAGGGTCTTTTGTAAAAATCGATTCTGAAGAAGCTCCATGGTCATCCGCTCTAGAGTTTGAAGGTGGTAATACAGGTCATCGTCCCGGTAAAAAAGGCGGCTATTTCCCAGTTGCTCCATTAGATACATTCCAAGATATGCGTTCTGAAATGTGTTTACTTTTAGAGGCTGCGGGTATTCCAGTTGAAGTTCATCATCACGAAGTTGCGGGTCAAGGACAGAACGAATTAGGTACAAAGTTTAGTACTTTAGTACAGCGTGCTGACTGGACAATTTTGCAGAAATATATTGTTCATAACGTTGCCCATGCTTATGGAAAAACAGCAACCTTTATGCCTAAGCCAGTAGTTGGTGATAACGGTTCTGGTATGCACGTCCACCAATCTGTTTGGAAAGACGGTATCAACTTATTTGCTGGTAATGGTTATGCTGGCTTATCTGAGTTTGCCTTATATTACATCGGTGGAATCATTAAGCATGCACGCGCTTTAAATGCGATCACAAACCCTGGTACAAACTCATATAAGCGTTTAGTGCCTGGATTTGAAGCACCTGTGAAATTAGCTTACTCCGCTCGTAATCGTTCAGCTTCAATCCGTATTCCTTACGTGGCTAATCCAAAAGGCCGTCGTATTGAGACACGCTTTCCTGATCCATTAGCAAACCCATACTTAGCCTTTTCAGCATTATTAATGGCTGGCCTTGACGGTGTGCAAAACAAGATTCATCCAGGTGAAGCAGCAGATAAGAACCTCTATGACTTAACCCCAGAAGAAGATGCGAAGATCCCAACAGTTTGCAGTAGTTTGGATCAAGCTTTAGAGTATTTGGATAAGGATCGTGAGTTCTTAACGCGTGGTGGTGTATTTACTGACACGATGATTGATGCTTATATTTCTCTCAAGATGGAAGAGGTCACACGTTTCCGTATGACAACTCACCCAATTGAGTTTGATATGTATTACTCACTCTAATATGGATGTTAGCGCCCATGCGCATGTTTAAAACTAGGGCGGCTTCGGCTGCCCTTTTTAATCCTAGTGACGCATTAGACCAAATGCCGAATTCGATGTTGTTGCTTGACCGCATCACGGGAACAATCATCTATGCCAATACAGCGGCTGAATTTTCTCTAAAGTTATCACGAAAGTTACTCGTTGGATATGAGTTAAAAGACGTTTTTGGGGAGCATCAAAATCTAGAGGCAATGCTTGCGAAATGCACGAGTGAATCAGCAACGCAACGGATTGATATGTTCTTGTACCAAGGACCACTTCGTCCTGATCAAAAAGAATTTTTGGCCTATGTGACCTTAGCGGCTCTCGAAGGCTCTGATTTAATGGTTTTTGAGTGGTTTGAAATCGCACAACAAACCAAAACGGCTAGAGAAGAGCGTTTAATTCTTCAAGCCCGCGCCAATAAAGACCTCATGCGGAATTTAGCTCACGAGATTAAGAACCCCTTAGGAGGTATTCGTGGCGCAGCACAATTATTAGATTATGAATTGCCGGATCCAGCCTTAAAGGAGTATACGAAGGTCATGATTAAGGAGGTCGACCGTTTACAGACCTTGGTCGATCGTTTATTGGCCCCTCACAAGCGTCAAAAAGTCATTAGTGAGGTTAATATTCATGAGGTTTTAGAACGTGTTCGAAGCGTTGTCTTGGCAGAATTCCCAGCTGGACTGGCGATTACTCGATTTTATGATGTGAGTCTGCCGGAAATTATTGGTGATAAAGAGCTTTTAATTCAAGCACTTCTGAATATTGTGCATAATGCGGCGCAAATTTTAGAAGATCGTCGCCAGGCGGGGGATGCAAAGATTCAGTTGCAGACCAGCATTTCTCGAAATGTGACCATCGCAAAAAAACGCTTTAAGTTAGCCCTCAATATTCATGTCATCGATAACGGTCCAGGAATACCTGTTGAAATTATTGATCACATTTTTTTACCCCTAGTTTCGGGGCGTGCATCTGGAAGCGGACTGGGGCTTACGCTTGCACAATCGTTCATTCAGATGCATGGAGGCTTCATAAGTGTGCAAAGTGAACCAGAACGGACAGATTTTCATGTTCAAATTCCATATACAACTAGTGATAATTTGAATATCACTGAACCTTTAGGAGAATTATGAAATCTGTTTGGATTGTGGATGACGATCAGTCCATACGTTGGGTGCTAGAAAAATCTTTAACCAGAGAAATGATTCCTTTTAAAAGTTTCTCTAATCCGAATGATGTACTAGATGCTTTTGAAAAAGAAATGCCCCAAGTGGTCATTTCTGATATTCGCATGCCAAAAGGCAATGGTATTCATCTACTGCAACAAATTAAACAAGACCACCCGAAACTGCCCGTCATTGTTATGACGGCCTATTCTGATATGGATTCTGCCGTTGCCTCTTTTCAGGGCGGTGCGTTTGAATATATTACAAAGCCGTTTGACATTGCCAATGTCATGCAAATATTGCATCGTGCGATTGATGAGAGTAAAAGTGCGGAGGTCATTAAGACACAATTCGCGCCTAGCACAGGTTCTCGATCTAGCAATATAGCTCCTGAGTTAATTGGTCAGGCACCAGCCATGCAAGAAGTGTTTCGTGCTGTCGGTCGTTTGTCGAACTCCAACGCTACTGTCTTAATTACTGGTGAATCAGGTACTGGAAAAGAGTTGGTGGCGAAAGCTTTGCACCGTCATGGTGCAAGAGCCAGTGCGCCTTTTGTTGAATTACATTTGGCGTCAACACCGAAAGATCTCATTGAAGCAGAACTCTTTGGTTATGAGCGTGGCGCCTTTATTAATGCGGCAACGATGAAGCGTGGTCTTTTTGAGATGGCCGATGGTGGTACTTTATTCTTGGATGAAGTTGGAGATATGCCACTATCTTTGCAAAGCTCTCTTTTGCAACTGCTTGAGGATGGTAAGTTTTATCGATTGGGAGGTTCTGAACAGCTCAGGTCGAATGTCAGGATCATTGCCTCAAGCTATCAGAATTTAGAGCAATTGGTGGCGAATGGTAGCTTTAGAGAGGATTTATTTCATCGTTTAAATGTGATCCGTTTACGATTGCCAGCATTGCGGGATCGTGCCGAAGATATTGCTATTTTGGCACAGCATTTCTTGGCACGAAGTGCTAGCCAGTTGAATGTTAAGCCCAAGATTATCAAACCAGAAACCTTGGATGTTTTATCTCAGCTACCTTATCCTGGAAATGTCAGGCAGTTACAGAGTATTTGTCATTGGTTAACCGTGATGATTTCGAACCCTGAGATTGAGGTACGTGATTTACCCAAAGACCTTACTTATCCACCTTTAGCGGCTCAAACTGTCTTATCTCACAGTGGGATAGTGAATCAGTCCTCGACATTGATTCCCAACCTGAACCGGGATCTGCAATCTCAGCAAGGAAATAATTCATTAAAATCAGGTAATTGGGATAGTCAGCTAAAGAATATTGCGAAGAAAATGTTAGAGGATGGACGTGAAAATGTTTATCAAGAACTACACCATGTTTTTGAAAAAGCAGTAATTGAAGCAGCTCTAGAGATCACCCGTGGTCGAAAGGTGGTGGCTGCTGAGCGTCTCGGAATTGGGCGTAATACGATTACTCGAAAACTACAAGAGCTAGGGATTGACTGACTCTTCTTGGGTTAAAGTAATGACTACGGGAGCATGATCAGAAGGCTGCTCCCATTTACGAGGTTCTTTATCCACGTGGCAGGCACTACAAATTGCTTTGAGTGCTGGCGAGATCAGTAAATGATCAATTCTCATACCTGCATTCCTGCGAAAACCCATCATTCGATAGTCCCACCAACTAAATATTTTAGGTGCTTGTGTAAACATTCTGAAGCTATCAATTAACCCTAGCCCTAAAAAAGATTGAAAGAAGCCACGCTCGGGCTCTGACACCAGGTTCTGACCAACCCAAGCTGCTGGATCGTGGACATCCTCATCCTGTGGGGCAATGTTGTAGTCACCAAGAAGAACGAGTCTCGGATGATGCTGGAGTTCGGTTATTACAAATTGATGGAGCGCTTCTAACCACTTTAATTTATAGTCAAATTTTTCAGTCCCAGGTGCTTGCCCATTCGGGAAGTATCCACAGATGATGCGGATTGGTTGGGTTTGTTTAAAGTGGAGGGTCGTTGCTAGTAAGCGCTGTTGATCATCCACAAATCCGGGAATATTCTTTTGAACTTGCAAAAAAGCAGTATCGACATCTTGATTGAGATGGGTCAGCGAAGCTTGTCGGACTAAAACTGCAACACCGTTATACGTTTTTTGGCCCATAAACAAACTGAGATAGCCTGCTCGAGCAAGTTCCTCGACCGGAAACTTATCATCTGTGAGTTTTAACTCTTGAAGTCCGAGGACATCAATCGTTTGTTGGTTTTTTTGGCAAGCCTCTAACCATTTAAGTAAATGTGGCAGTCTCACTTTTAGTGAGTTCACATTCCATGTAGCGATCCGTAATTCAGACATTGATGGCAGAGTCTTCTGAGCTTAGGCCACCATGTCGAAGCAAAGCATCAATTGAAGGGGCTCTTCCACGAAAGGCTTTGAAGGATTCAGCGGCTGGGCGGCTACCGCCAACCTCCAGAATGTTTTTCCGATACACAATGCCAACTGCGGGATTCAGAATGGAGCCAAAGTCAGCAGCTTTTTCTTCGAACGCCGCAAAGGCATCTGCCGACAATACTTCCGCCCATTTATAACTGTAATAACCGGCAGCATAGCCACCTGCAAAAATATGGCTGAAGGTATTTGGCCATCTCGAGATTGCTGCTTGTGGAATGACATGAATTTGATCATTGATGTTTTGTGATAATTTCAGAATATCGTCGGGCTGAGCATTTTTTGCATCAAAGCTCGAATGTAATTCCCAATCAAAACTAGCGAGAACAACTTGGCGTAAAGTGAATAAACCATTTTGGAAGTTTTTCGCTGCCAGCATTTTATTGAAGAGTTCTACAGGTAACTTTTCTTTCGTTTCGATATGGCAAGATAGTCTTTGGATAACCTCAAAGTCCCAGCAAAAATTTTCCATAAATTGGCTTGGTAATTCGACTGCATCCCATTCAACACCGTTAATGCCAGAAACGCCTAAAGTATCGACTTTGGTTAACATGTGATGCAGACCATGCCCAAATTCGTGGAAGAGGGTAATCACATCATCATGGCTAATCGTTGCAGGGCGGATAGATCCATCTTCTAAGGTCGTTGGTGCTGGAAAGTTACAAACGAGATAAGCAACTGGAGTTTGTAATGTTCCATCTTCATACTTCATCCGACCCCGAGCATCATCCATCCAAGCGCCACCGCGTTTACCATTCCGGGCATATGCATCCAGATAAAAATGGGCAATCACTTCTGATTGATCATTTTTGACGCTAAAAGACTTTACATCTGCATGCCAGACTGGTAACTCTGCAGCTTCAATTTTTACCTGAAAGATGGTTTGAATCACATGAAACAAGCCACTTAAAACAGAGTCAATTGGGAAGTATTGTTTGACCTCGTTTTCAGAAAAAAGGTATTTTGCCTGCTTTAATTTTTCAGAGGCAAAACTAATATCCCATGCCGCAAGGTGATCAAGTCCTAATTCAGTCTTGCTAAATGCTTGGAGTTCCTCTAAATCCTTGAGTGCACTTGGATGAGCCCGTTTTGCAAATTCTTGCAAAAACGACCTTACCTCGCTGACAGAGCCAGCCATTTTTGGAACTAGGCTCAGAGCTGCATAATTCTCAATACCTAATAAAGTTGCTTCTTCATGACGCAAACGCAGAATATCTAGCGCAATTTGACGATTATCCCAATCTGTTTTTCCATTAGCGTATGTTACGGCGAGTTCTGAGGCTCGGGTCACGTAGGCTTGGTAGAGAGTTTTTCGAAGTTGACGATTTTGGGCAAGCTGTTGAACTGGAAAGTAGGATGGAAATTTTAAGCTAAAGGCCCAGCCAGTCTCTTGATGATTTGTGGCTAATTCTTTCGCTGCTAATAATACATCTTCTGGCAAGCCTTGGAGGTCTGACTCATTTTTAACAATATGAACATAGGCATCGGTAGCATCGAGTACGTGATCTGAAAATGTTTTCGTCAGGTTGGCCAAATCTTCAGAGATTTTTGCAAATTGTGGCTTGATCTCTTCAGGGAGTTCGGCTCCGCCCAATTGGAAGTCCCGGATAGAATGATCAATCACGGTTTGCTGAGCCTTGGATAAACGCTGCCATTCAGGCGAATTTTTGAGTTCTTTATAGTGTTGAAAAAGCGCTAAGTTTTGTTCAAAGGAACTGCTATAAGCGGTCACTTCAGGAAGCATTTTAGCGTGCGCTGCGCGTAGTTTTGGATTATCTGCCACACTGGTTAAATGGTTCACGACACCCCAGGTTCTCCCCAGCGCTTGGTTAGCGATTTCTAAGGGCGTAATGAGGTTATCCCATTGTGGATGAGTATCTAGTGCCACGGCATCATCAAGTGCCGAGTACGCTTTCTTAAGCAGTACACTCATAGCTTCTTCGATATGGTTTGCTTCAATGGCGGCATAATTGGGTAGATCATGACCCATGTCTAATAAGGGATTGCTCATAGGGTAAATTTCTTAATGATGAAAGTGGTTTGCTGCTTCTAATGTATTTTGTAATAACATCGTGATCGTCATTGGTCCAACGCCCCCAGGAACAGGAGAGATCCAGCCAGCGACGTATTTAACGCCATCAAAATCGACATCCCCACAGAGTTTTCCATCGGGTAATCGGTTGATACCAACATCAATCACAACAGCTCCTGGTTTGACCATATTTGCAGTGATCATTTTAGGGATACCTGTTGCGACTACAAGGATATCGGCTTCTTTTGTATGAGCGGCGATATCTTTTGTTTTACTATTACAAATTGTGATCGTTGCACCGGCTTGTAAAAGCAACATGGCCATGGGTTTACCTACGATATTCGAGGCGCCCACAATAACAGCTCGTGATCCACGAATCGGGTAGTCGATGCTTTCGAGCATTTTCATGCAGCCATAGGGAGTGCAGGGTTTGAAAAGTGGTTTACCCGTCATCAGTGCACCAGCATTTGCAACATGAAAACCATCGACATCTTTCATAGGAGCAATCGACTCAATCACGCGGTGACTATCAATTTGCTTAGGCAGAGGAAGTTGTACCAAAATACCGTGTATTTTGGGATTATCATTCAGAGCACTAATCTGCAGTAAGAGCTCTTCTTCAGATACGGTTACGGGCAGTCGAATCAGTTCAGAATAAATATTGGTGTCTTGGCAGGCTTTGACTTTATTACGAACATAGACTTCACTAGCAGGATTTTCACCGACAAGGATCACGGCCAATCCTGGTTTTGTTCCTTTGGCAGCGAGAAGCGCGCTAGCCGTAGCAATTTCAGTACGAAGTTGGCGCGAAAGAAGATTACCGTCCAGTAATTTTGCGGGCATAGATTAGATTAAGGTTTTTCAGAAAGTGCTAATCGCAACAGATCAGCGACGGTACTTACATTGAGTTTTTCCATGATATTCGCACGGTGTGCTTCGACGGTTTTGATCGAAATGGTTAAGTCATCAGCAATTTGTTTATTAAGGCGACCTGCTACGATCCGTTCGAGAACTTGACGTTCTCTGCTAGTGAGTTTTGATAAAAGACTTTGGTTACTTTTTTGCTGAGAAGCTATTCTGTAAGAATCTCTCGCGGTAACAAGCATTTTTTCAACGAGCGTATGTAGCTCATTTTCTTTAAAGGGTTTTTCAATAAAATCTACAGCACCTTTTTTCATGGTGGTTACAGCCATGGAAACGTCTCCATGTCCCGTAATAAAGGCAATCGGCATGGGAATAGATTCTGCAATCAGATGTTCTT
Organism: uncultured beta proteobacterium; assembly: GCA_903867305.1. Classification (GTDB taxonomy): domain Bacteria; phylum Pseudomonadota; class Gammaproteobacteria; order Burkholderiales; family Burkholderiaceae; genus Polynucleobacter. The sequence continues at coordinate 57,338 of CAIPQU010000053.1, read as the reverse complement.
GTAGCTCAAGGCCTGACACACCCGGCATTCTGACATCAAGAATAGCGCAAGAGGTAACTTCACGATCAGATCCCATGACTGCTTGCAAAAAGCGTTCAGCACTACTAAAGCATTTTACAAGGTAACCATTGCTTTCCAAAAGCCAACTAAGAGAATCTCTGACAGCTTCATCGTCATCGACGATATAAATAATTTCTTTTGGCTTATCAATATAGATTGTGTTCATATTCATTTATTACCCAAATTTGAAGGAAAATTAATTAATACTCGATAACGTAGATGATAACGTGTTTTAGTCAGGGCTTTAGGAAGTTGTCAAGACTCGAGGATTTAGGCTTAAATAATGCTCAAACGGTAACAGAATATTAAAAGTACAGCCCGCATGGACTTCAATTCCATCAGGACTTTTTAGATTTGGCATAGACGGTTTTGGGGGATTGTTTTCACCCCATAAGCGTCCCTCATGAGACTCGATGATCGAGCGACAAATATTCAAGCCCATACCCATACCTTCCTCTTTCGTGCTGAAGAATGGCTCATAAATTTGTTCAATCGCATCTGATTGGATACCGCTACCGCTATCGATAATTCGGATGCGTAACATCGGTGGATTGGTAGAGTCCTCTATATCAGCAATAATTTGAATCGCCGGCAATTTTCCTCGAATCGATCTAGAGTAAGTAAGACGCATACTATCAATCGCATTTTTAAGAAGATTAATGATTACTTGTTCAATGAGAATTGGATCCACAAAACATTCTGGTAAGTTTGGTATCACCTGTTTTTCAATATCCAAGCCTTGGCGATGAGCTTCGATTTCCGCGAGTTCGATGGATTGAGAAATAATGTGATCGATTTTGCAGGACTCCCTTTGAGGGGCGCTGCGTTTGACGAAGTTACGGATCCTTTGAATGATCGTTCCAGCACGGAGTGCTTGGGTACTTACTTTTTCTAAAGCGGGAATAATTTCATCATTAATTTGGTTATCATTTTTGGCGCGTAAACGGTTCACTACTCCCATACAGTAATTATTAATCGCTGCTAGAGGCTGATTCAGTTCATGGGCAATCGATGATGCCATTTCACCCATCGTCGTTAGACGGCTTGAAAATTGCATACGTTCTTCTTGAATACGCAGATGATCTTGCGCTAAACGTCGTTCAGTGATGTCGGTTGTAATCAATAATTGTGCTAGATGACCATCTGTCCAAGGTATGTAGCGTCTTCGAACTTCATACCATTTAGGATTGTCAGGTAATTGAACCTCTATTGAATCTCCAATAATGGGGGTTAGCGCAGAAGATGGCAGGCCCGCAAAGCCATCAATATTATCTAAGTCTAACTCTAGATTATCACTAGAGTAAGATTCATTTCCAAGAAGTAAAAGATGTGCCTTAGGGCTTGCGCCAAACATTTCGCGATAAAGATTATTCGAAAAAAGGAGTGCTCCAGATTTTGGATTAATTACCGAAATTCCTGCAGAAAGGCCCTCAAGCACAGTAATAAAACGTTGTTGGGATACTGCAAGCTCTTCTCGAATTCTACGTGGCTCTGAAATGTCGACTAAAGATGCGATCCATCCAGTTTGTTTATTATTAGCATCAACCATGGGAGAAACATAGTTACGTACAGCAATTTTTCTACCATCTTTTGAGGTGATCGTTGCCTCAATACCACTTCTTGTTTCTGTTTCACCGCGAAATACTGCCCCAAGCTTGAGCAAATTGGTGTTAATTTCTTCCTCATCTGCCCAAAATGGAAAAGGAGGTTTTAAACCCTGCAGTTCCTCAGCAGTCCAGCCAATCATTCGACAAAATGCTGGATTAACATAACTAATCCGACCGTCTAACTCATGAACGCGCAGGCCAACTGGCATAGAGTCTTCAATCGCGCGACGAAAGTTGGTTTCTTTGATTAAATTTCTTTGAATATTTTGACGAAATTTCATCTGACGCCAAATCGACCAGAAACTCCAAATGACATAGGAGCAAAGTCCAATGACAATCCAAAATAGCATTTGATAGGTGAGGTTACTGGGCAGTGGGTAACTCTCGCCTTGCAAAATTAAGTTATCAGGAAATTTCGATAATTTAATTTGATGCGTACTATGGTTTTTTGCTAAATTTCTATCAGTTAGCGAATACAGTATTTGACCGTTATTGTCGATGATCGAGAATCGATGTCTGCCAATGATGTCCTTCGGGATGACTCTACTGATCATTAACGGAACAGAGTAGAGAATAGCAATGTTGTGTGTTTGCTCAGAAAATTTTGAAGCGGGTTGAATATACCAAAAGACTAAAGATCTTTCTCGATTAAAGGCTTGGTTACTCCCTTGAATTTTGAGGTTTATGAAATTACTATATTGCCCGTGACCAGACACGAGAGCCTCTTTAAGTGTTTCTTGGAAGCTTGCATTGAGAGCCTTAGCTGTTTTAGGCTCTGTGATCCAATCACCTTCGCTGACCATGGGGTAGGTAAGACTTCGTTTCAAATCCGGACTCATTGCTTGAATTTCTAAAACTTCCGAATGCTTATTAATGATTTTGCTAGCGCCTTGATAGAAGTCATTGCTTAATTGGTAATTAAGTGATGATGGTAATGATTTACTCATCTGCAACACTTGTTCTTCATTCTCATCCAAATTAATTTGAATTCTTTGTTCGGCATAAGTCACTTCTCGAAAAAAGACCAACTCTGATTGTTCTGCTTCTTGTTTCGACAAAGACCATAGAATGACAACCATAGCTAACATGAATAACATAATGGCAATAATCGGGGTGTATAAATAATCAACCGATTGCTGCGTGATTTTCCTGGCATTGATGGTAGACCTATAAGTTTTATTAAATGTTTTCATCCAGGACTGTAATAGTTTCTTCATAAGATCTATTTTGCTTGATGCGTCGTTTTAGCGTCGTTTTTTTTAATCAATATGTGTTTATATTTCATAATATAAAAAATACTACCAAGATATGAAAAAATACTTGTATTTCATCTTGTCGATTTTTAGAATATAGAAATTAATAAGGAGATGGATATGGCGACTGTTCCCGAAGAGATCAATTCAAATCAAAACGACCCTGAAATGATCGATATTGACCCGGTTGAAACAAAAGAGTGGTTAGATGCGATGGGTGGTGTCATCCACACCGAAGGTACTGACCGCGCTGCATACTTAATTGATCAACAAATTGCCTATGCAAGGGTGAATGGTGTTGATCAACCTTTTCATGCACAAACTCCTTATACCAATACCATACCCGTAGATCGTCAAGCGCGCATTCCCGGTGATCAAGAAGTTGAACATCGGATTCGTTCTTACACACGTTGGAACGCAATGGCTATGGTGTTGCGTGCCAATAAAGATACCAATGTTGGGGGACATATTTCTTCCTTCCAATCTGCAGCAACTTTATATGATGTTGGATTTAATCATTTCTGGCATGCACCATCCGATGCACACGGCGGTGATTTAATTTTTGTTCAAGGTCACTCAGCACCGGGTGTTTACGCACGTGCGTATTTATTAGGGCGATTAGATGAAGTGCAGTTGGATCATTTCCGTCAAGAGGTAGGTGGTCAGGGTATCTCTAGTTATCCACATCCATGGTTAATGCCAAATTTTTGGCAATTTCCAACCGTGTCGATGGGCCTTGGTCCTATCATGGCTATTTACCAAGCCCGCTTTATGAAATATATGCAAGACCGAGGCATTGCGCAAACGGATGGTAGAAAGGTTTGGGCATTTTTAGGTGATGGCGAGACTGATGAGCCAGAATCTTTGGGTGCGATTGGAATGGCTGGGCGTGAAAAATTAGATAACTTAATCTTTGTCATTAACTGTAATTTACAACGCTTAGATGGGCCCGTTCGAGGTAATGGCAGCATTATTCAGGAGTTGGAGAGCGAGTTTCGCGGTTCAGGTTGGAATGTTATTAAAGTTGTTTGGGGAACGCATTGGGATGCATTGTTTGCCCGTGATAAGAAAGGTTTGTTACCCAAGCGCTTGGCTGAAATCGTCGATGGTGAATATCAGACGATGAAAGCAAAGAATGGTGCTTATGTTCGGGCGCATGTATTCAATACACCCGAATTACAAGAGTTAGTTGCTGACTGGAGTGATGACGATATTTGGCAGCTCAATCGTGGTGGACATGATCCTCATAAAGTCTATGCAGCTTTTCATTCTGCCGTCAATCATCAAGGTCAACCAACACTGATATTAGCCAAGACGATTAAAGGTTACGGCATGGGCGCCTCTGGGGAGGCGATGAACATTGCCCATCAACAGAAAAAAATGAGTATTGAAGATGTAAAAGCGTTTCGTGATCGCTTTGCCTTGCCGGTTAAAGATGATGAGCTTGAGAAGATACCTTACATTAAATTTGCTGATGGTAGCCCTGAATTAGAATACATGCGCAAGAAGCGTTATGACTTAGGTGGATATTTGCCACAGCGTCGAGCTAAAGCAGAATCTATGACAGTGCCAACGCTTGATGTATTTGCACCTTTGCTTGAGGCGACGGTTGAAGGTCGTGAAATATCAACAACGATGGCTTTTGTGCGCATGCTCAATATGATTGTCAAAGACAAGGTCATCGGCCAACGAGTCGTGCCGATTGTGCCGGATGAGTCCAGAACTTTTGGTATGGAAGGTATGTTTCGCCAATTAGGGATCTGGAGTCATATTGGTCAGTTATATGAGCCACAAGACCATGATCAATTGATGTTTTATAAAGAAGATAAGTCTGGCCAGATTTTGCAAGAAGGTATTAATGAAGCGGGTGCGATGTGCGATTGGATTGCAGCGGCTACTTCTTATTCAACGCATGGTGTTCCGATGTTACCTTTTTACATTTTTTACTCCATGTTCGGCTTCCAAAGGATCGGTGATTTAGCTTGGGCTGCTGGTGATATGCGTTCCCGCGGATTTTTGCTTGGGGGAACTGCTGGGCGAACCACCCTAAATGGTGAAGGGTTACAGCACGAAGATGGTCATAGTCATTTATTTAGTGCTGGTATTCCGAACTGTATAAGTTATGACCCGACCTTTGGATTTGAATTAGCTGTAGTTATACAGGATGGTATGCGTCGCATGCTCACTGAGCAAGAGGATGTCTATTACTATCTGACCCTCATGAATGAAAATTATGCTCATCCCGCAATGCCAAAAGGCGCGGAGAAAGACATTCTGAAAGGCATGTACCACTTACAAAGTGTTGGTGATACAAAGTCAAAACTCAGAGTTCAGTTAATCGGTAGCGGTACGATCTTCCGTGAGGTCATGGCGGCTGCAGATTTATTAAATACCGACTGGGGTATTGCTTCCGATTTGTGGAGTTGCCCAAGTTTTACAGAATTAGCTCGAGATATTTCTCGAGTGCAACGCCATAATTTGCTCAACCCAACAGCGAAAGCACAGAAGTCGCATGTTGAAGAGTCCTTAGCTAAATTTTCTGGTCCAGTCATTGCATCCACAGACTATGTACGAATGTTTGCAGAGCAAATTCGTCCAGCGATTCAGCAGTTAGGTAAACGCTACACAGTGCTAGGTACTGATGGTTATGGAAGATCTGATACGCGAGAGAATCTGCGCCATTTCTTTGAAGTTGATCGTCACTGGGTTACTGTATCTGCTCTCAAGGCACTTGCTGATGAAGGGCAAATTGAGGCTAAAAAAGTAGCTGAGGCCATCAAAAAATATGGTTTAGATATTTCTAAGCCTAATCCAATGACTGTTTAAGGAGCATTTCATGGCACAAATGATTGAAATTAAAGTTCCGGACATTGGTGATTACAAAGAAATTCCGATAATTGAGATGCACGTCAAGGTCGGTGATTTAGTTGCCAAAGAGCAATCCTTGATTACGCTAGAGTCTGATAAAGCGACGATGGATATTCCTTCGGCACATGCTGGGATTGTGAAAGAGTTAAAGGTCAAGTTGGGTGATAACGTTTCTGAAGGTACGGTCGTGTTACTCCTTGAAGAAGGTTCCGTTGCAACTGCGCCAGCACCTGTTGCTGTAGCACCTCAAGTTGTGGCACCCCCAACTGCACCAGTTGTAAAAGAAGACAAGCCAGCACCAATAGAAAAAGTGGTGAGCTTACCCTTGGCAGCAAAAGCGGAGCCAGAAAAAACTTCAAGTTTTAGTCATGCAAGTCCATCGGTGCGGAAATATGCTCGTGAACTTGGTGCTGATATTTCTAAGGTCAAGGGGACTGGGATTAAAGGTCGAATTACACAAGAAGATGTCCAAAACTTTATTAAAGGTATTTTGAGTGGTCAAAGTACGGCACTAGTTGCTTCTGCCTCGAATGGGAATGGCTTGCAGTTATTGCCATGGCCAAAAATTGACTTTAAGAAATTTGGTGAGATTCAAACAAGACCTTTATCGAGAATCCAAAAAATTTCGGCCGCGAATCTTGCTCGTAATTGGGCCATGATTCCTGCTGTTACTTATCATGAAGATGCTGATATTACTGATTTAGAAGCATTCCGAATTCAAACGAATAAGGCAAATGAAAAACTAGGGCTTAAAGTGACTCTTCTGGCTTTTATCATGAAAGCTTGTGTGAAAGGCTTGAAGAAATACCCTGAGTTCAATAGCTCTTTAGATGGTGAAGAATTAATTCTTAAAAAATACTTTCATATTGGTTTTGCTGCGGACACTCCTCATGGATTAGTTGTACCGGTGATTCGTCATGTGGATCAGAAAGATATTTTAGAGATTGCGCAAGAAACGAGTGAGCTTGCCAAACTGGCGCGTGATGGAAAGTTAAAGCCAGATCAGATGCAGGGTGCTAGCTTTACGATTTCATCGGTTGGTGGTATCGGAGGAACTTCATTTTCACCTATTATTAATGCGCCTGAAGTCGCTATTTTGGGAGTGAGTAAAGCAGCTATGAAGCCTGTCTGGGATGGCAGTCAATTTGTCCCAAGATTAATTTGTCCTTTATCGCTCACCGCAGATCACCGAGTAATTGATGGTGCTTTAGGAACTAAGTTTAATGCTTACATCGCAGAATTAATCTCCGATTTTCGTCGTGTCACTCTTTAAGGAATTTTCATGAGCGTTCAAACGGTAAAAGTTCCTGATATTGGTGATTTTGAGGATATTCCTGTTATTGAGATTTTGGTCAAGCCTGGTGATGTGATAAAAAAAGAGCAAGCTTTGATTGTTTTAGAGTCAGATAAAGCGACGATGGAAGTACCTAGTGATGTGGCGGGTACGATTGTCTCGGTAGATGTTAAGATTGGAGACAAAGTTCGCTTAGGTACTTCGATTTTGACAATTGAGACACAGACTAGTTCTATCTCAGTCGCTCCAAAAGCGCCACCAGTACCGATCCCAACTCCTGCTCCAGTAAAAGCGGCTCCGGTCCTTCAATTGCCTGCTGCTGGGACGTATTCAGGGGTAGTAGATCACACTTGTCAGCTCTTGGTTCTGGGTTCTGGACCTGGGGGCTATAGTGCTGCATTTCGAAGTGCTGATTTAGGTATGGATACTGTATTGGTAGAGCGATACTCAACCTTGGGAGGTGTCTGCCTCAACGTTGGGTGTATTCCGTCAAAGGCATTACTGCATACTGCTGCCGTCATGGAAGAAGTCAAAGCGATGTCCAAACATGGCGTGAGTTTTGGTGCTCCAAAGATTGATTTGGGTCAACTCAGAAAGCATAAAGAAAGTGTCATTGGACAATTGACTACAGGCCTTGCAGGTATGGCGAAAGCGCGCAAGGTGAGGGTACTGCGAGGGGTTGGAACATTCATCGATGCGCATCATATCGAGTTACAGCAAACCGAAGGTAGTGGCTGGGACTTCACCGGTAAAAAAGAAGTTATTCGTTTTGAAAAAATCATTATTGCAGCAGGGAGTCAGTCGGTCGTGATGCCTTTCTTGCCAATAGATCCGAGAATCGTTGACAGTACTGGAGCTTTACAGCTTCAGTCAATTCCGAAACGTATGTTGGTCATTGGTGGTGGGATTATTGGTTTAGAAATGGCTACTGTATATAGTTCCCTTGGATCACAAATTGATATTGTGGAGCTTACTGATGGACTCATGGCAGGCGCTGATAGGGACCTCGTTAAAGTTTGGGAAAAGATGAATCTGCATCGTTTCAATCAAGTCATGTTGGGGACAAAAGCTGCCTCAGCAGAAGCCAAAAAAGATGGCATTTGGGTCCAGTTTGAAGGCTCTAAAGCGCCAACTGAAAAGCAGTGTTATGACCTGGTTCTCGTTGCTGTTGGGCGAACCCCAAATGGTAAGAAGATCAATGCTGCGGGAGGTGGAGTGCAGGTTGATGAGCGTGGTTTCATTCCGGTAGATCAACAAATGAGAACCAATGTCCCGCATATTTTTGCGATTGGAGATATCGTTGGGCAGCCCATGTTGGCTCATAAAGCAGTTCATGAGGGGCATGTTGCAGCGGAAGCAGCATTTGGACAGAAGTCCTATTTTGACGTCAAACAAATTCCTTCCGTAGCTTATACCGACCCTGAAGTAGCATGGGCTGGTTTAACAGAAGAACAATGTAAAGCGAAGGGAATTGCCTATCAAAAGGGATTGTTCCCATGGGCAGCAAGTGGGAGAGCCATCGCAAATGGTCGTAGTGAAGGCTTTACGAAATTAATTTTTGATGAAACGACGCACAGGATTATCGGTGGTGGAATTGTAGGGACGAATGCTGGTGATTTAATTGGTGAGGTTTGTTTAGCCATTGAAATGGGGGCTGATATGGTGGACATTGGTAAAACTATTCATCCCCACCCAACTCTAGGCGAGTCAGTTGGTCTGGCGGCTGAGGTCGCTCATGGAACCTGTACCGATTTGCCACCAGCTCGTAAAAAGTAATTTTTTTCAGCACTTCTAAAAAGACATGGGAAAATAACCCATGTCTATTTTTTTAGGAATTTTGAATGCCTGACTATCCTCGTTTTCCAGTGATTGGTACACCTCTTTCAAGCAATGCCATTCGTGTCATGATGTTAGGCAGTGGTGAGCTAGGTAAAGAAGTCATCATTGAGTTACAAAGACTTGGGATTGAAGTAATTGCTGTTGATCGCTACCCGAATGCTCCAGGTCATCAAGTTGCTCACCGTTCTTATGTCATTGATATGACCGATGGTAAAGCCTTGAGAGAGCTTGTTGCTAAAGAAAGGCCTCATCTAATTGTTCCAGAAATCGAAGCCATTGCTACTCAAACACTCATCGAGTTAGAGCAAGAGGGGCAAGTAGAGGTCATCCCTACCGCAAGAGCAGCTTTTTTGACCATGAATCGTGAAGGGATTCGTCGGCTTGCTGCGGAGGAATTAGGTTTACCAACCTCACCATTTTTCTTTGCAAGTTCATTATCAGAACTGCGTGATGCTATTACCAAGGGTATTGGCTATCCTTGTTTTGTGAAACCGGTAATGTCTTCTTCTGGTAAGGGGCAATCTAAACTGAATGGTCCTGAAGATATTGAAAAAGCCTGGGACTATGCGGCATCCGGTGGACGCGTCAATGTCAATCGTGTAATAGTTGAAGGTCTCATTGATTTTGATTATGAGATTACGCAACTCACGGTGAGATCCCTTGGTATAGATGGGCAAATTCATACCTCATTTTGTGAGCCCATTGGCCATGTCCAAAAAAATGGTGATTATGTTGAAAGTTGGCAGCCAATGCCCATGAGTGCATTAGCAATAGAGCGCTCACAAGAAATTGCCAAAAAAGTCACTGATCAATTAGGTGGGCGTGGTATTTTTGGTGTGGAGCTATTTGTCAAAGGAGATCAGGTGTGGTTTTCTGAGGTCAGTCCTAGGCCACACGATACAGGTTTAGTTACTTTAGTGACACAAACACAAAGCGAGTTTGAATTGCATGCCAAAGCTATTTTAGGATTGGCGACAGATGTCAGTCTCAAGTCGCCTGGCGCGAGTGCAGTTATTTATGGTGGTATTGAAGCAAAAGGAATTGGCTTTACGAATGTCCACCTTGCACTTGCAAATTCTGGGGTATCTCTCCGATTATTTGGAAAACCGGAATCTTTTATGAAGCGTCGCATGGGAGTTGCCCTCGCGACCGCAGATCATACTGATGAAGCACGCGAAAAAGCAAAATTAGCAGCTAGTCAAGTAAAGACTGTTTAGATTTCATGTGAAAATAGGTTTCTAGAATAGTTGGATGAATAATAAAAAACGTTTCGTTAGATATTTCATCGTATCGATCCTAATGATCGGAGGAGTTTTACTCATGACATTTAAGCCTAGCGATTTATTTGGTCAGAAACTATCTTCGCGCTCTGGCGTGGTCTCTGGCATGCAAAAAACGGTAGAAGAACACATTACAGTAGATTCAAACGATGTCCGTAAGAAATATATTAGCTATACCTACATCGCCGAATTTCAATTGGGAGATGAGCCTTTTATGGCCAAATTTAATATCCCTTATCAAATCAATGATGGTGATCTCATCAAGGTAAGTGGCGTACAAAAAGCAGATTATTTTGATGTTATTGCCTACCGTAATGATACCCAAAATCATACGAATACCAGCTCCTGGTGGACAACTGCTTTGGCAGGTTTGATCTTTGCTTGCGCAATAGTATTGATCTATTTTCAGGGGGTAAAGGAGCCTCAATGGTATGAAAACATTTTTTTTCTAGCAATATTTGGTGTTGGGGTATTCTTAATTTTGAGAGGACTTTTTATTAAAGAAGCGATTACTTTATTAAATAATCCCTAATCAAAAAATGAAAAAAATACTTTTTATCGCGCTCATTCCATGTATTTTAAATAGCTGTTCGACCTATGTTTTGCCAGTTTTGTTTGGCGTGCCGGACCCGATCATTGATCACTCGACCATTGCTGCTTCGCAATTAAAAAATGCACCGATGCCTGCTGAAATACCACCCATCGCTTTACCGAATTCCGGCTCAACAAATATTCGTACCATGGTTGATGGTAAGTATGTTTTAGTACTTGGTAGTAAACCATCGACTGGTTATCGTTGGGAAAAAACGTATACCGAGCCCTTAAAGGGTTGCTTAGAGTTTCTGAAAGAAAACTTGGAGTATGACTATATTGAGAATTTTTCGGAAGGGCAACGTCTAGTGGGCGCTGCTGGTAAACAGGAGTGGTTAGTCCAACCCCATTGCACGGGTATTTACAGAATTACTTTAAGTTATAAAAGGCCTTGGGAGCAAGGGCCGCCAAAGCTTCAAACCATTGTGATTTTGAATGTTACCAAACAGTGAAGCCTAGTCATAACTAGGCTTCAGGATGGATTGCGATAAAAACTATTTTGTTACAGTGCTATTAAAAATTGACTGGCTAGCCTTTAGTGCAGAATCAGTTGCTGATTTAGTTTGATGTGATGAGATATCCATCGCTTGCTTCACAGCCATTTGAGAAGACTCAAAAACCGTATTTGCATTTGCCACCGCCTGCTTAATCAGATTCACCATAGCATCTGATGAGCTTGGCACATGTTTTCCCATATCATTAATGAGTTCTTGAAGCTTTTGTGTCCGAGTTTGAAGGTCTTCACTCGTCGCTTCATTTAATGCATTTTGTGTTTCAGTAGCAATATTGTATAAATGCCTACTATATGAAATTGTTTTTTCTGTCAGTGGTTGAACATAGTTGGCTTGTAAAGAGAGCAGTTCTTTTATATCTTTTGCTTGAGCGGTATCTTTGATGTGATCGACATTTTCATGCATCATCGTTTTAGCAACTTGAATATTCAGTTCCATTAACTTTTGAATCCCATCAAATGCTTTTTGGGTCAATTGTGTGAGTGTTTCTAAATGAGCTTTATTGGATGCGCTGATTTGCTCTTGAGTAAGTATCATTTTAATTCCTTTTGATCATTGTATTTTTGGTGAACGCTGTAGCATTTATAGTACTCTTTTTTGATGAAAGAGGTGTAAAAGTTATCAAAAATAATCAAAAAAGTATATCCTTTGTGACCACTTAGTCCATTAAAATAAAGGACTTCTCAGTAATCGCTACCATCTGAATATCACTACTAAATGTTACAGCTTTTTTATACGGATCATTTTGTTTTACCTTTACCACCGGGACATCGTTTTCCCATGTCCAAGTATCAATTATTAAGGAATGAGGTTGTCTCCTACCGAGATGTTGAATTACTCGAAGCACCTCTTGCAACAGTTGACGAATTATTATTAGTACATGACGCTGAATATATTCACAAAGTGATTCAGGGTCAACTATCTCCCAGTGAGCAACGAGAGATTGGATTTCCGTGGAGTGAATTGATGGTTATTCGTTCCCGACGCTCAGCGGGGGCGACGATAGCAGCAACAATCTCAGCTTGGCGCAATGGGGTAGCTGTTAATTTGGCAGGTGGCACACATCACTCGTATGCAGATAAGGGGAGTGGCTTTTGTGTCTTTAATGACGCAGCCATTGCGGCCAAAAAAATTCAAGAACGCATGATGACTCATCTACAGCGATATTTACGTGTCGCCATTATTGATTTAGATGTTCATCAAGGTAATGGCACAGCATCGATCATGAAAGATGATCCAACTGTTTTTACTTTTTCGATGCATGGTGAAAAAAATTTTCCATTTCGTAAAGAAAAAAGTGATTTAGATATTGGATTAATGGATGGTTGTGAAGATGAAGAATACTTAGATGCTTTACGAGAGGGCTTGGCACAGTTAGAAACAGAATTTTCTCCTGAGTTTGTCATATTTTTAGCTGGTGCTGATCCATTTCAAGGAGATCGCTTAGGGCGACTAAATCTTTCTATGGAAGGATTGCGTTGTCGAGATGAGAAGGTATTACAATGGTGTTTTGAAAGAAAAATACCTGTAGCAATTGCAATGGCTGGTGGATATGGCAAAACCATAGAAGATACAGTTGCGATTCATGCACAAACAATAAGAACAGCAATCGCATATCAATGGTAAATAAAAATACAAACTGGATCTATCCCATCTTTATTTTGATTTGGAGTTCTGGCTTTATTGTTGCTCGGTTTGGTATGCCGTACGCTGAGCCGATGACTTATTTATCCCTGCGATTTTTGGGTGTATGTGTCTTGATGTTACCGCTGATATTGTGGAAAAAAATACCTTGGCCTAATCAGTCGCAGATCATCCGAATTGCTATTGCGGGAAGTTTGATTCAATTTGGTTATCTTGCTGGTGTATGGGTTTCTGTTCGAGCTGGAATGCCTGCGGGCTTATCTTCTTTGATTGTTGGAATACAACCAGTATTAACTGCCGTATTAGCTTATTTTGTTGCAGAAAAAATTAATTCTCGTCAGTGGCTTGGATTGTTCTTTGGATTCTTAGGAATTATTCTTGTTTTATATGCCAAGCTCAATACGGTAGGCGTAACTCTTGATAATATTTTATGGAATGTTTTCGGATTGATTTCGATTACATGTGGAACTATTTATCAACGTAAATATTGTGCTTCATTTGATTTACGTATTGGTTCCTTTATTCAGTTTGCAACAAGTGCTTTTTTATCTGCCATTTTTGCATTCACTCTTGAAACCAGAGATATTGAATGGACTGTTGAGTTAATTGGGTCTTTAATATGGGCAATTTTTTTCATATCCATTGGTGCTGTTAGTTTGTTATTTATTTTGATACGTCGTGGAGAAGCTGTGAGAGTAAGCAGTTTGATTTATTTAACCCCACCAACGACAGCAATTTTAGCTTGGTTCATTTTTAATGAACCATTGACTCCCTTAATTGTGCTTGGTACAGCGATTACTTCATTGGGAGTTTTATTAGTCAATCAACCCATCACCTTTCAAATGTTCAAGCGCCAAATGAAAGATATAAAATAACGGTACTCCTTGTATTTATCTAATCTGAGTCTATGTATAAATCTCTATTACGTTGTATTTCTTTAATTCTTACCTGTCTATTGCTGTCCACTTTTTCCATTCATGGTTTTTCGAAAATAACGGATGAAGCAGATATAAAAAAGAATACCCAAACTGAAAAGAGTAAATCGAGTAAACCCTATAAAGAACCAAAATTCGGGAATACCAAGTCGACCAGCGCAGATGATAAAGCTAAGAAAAATATTAAGTCTCCAAAAAACCCTCGTGAGGTGAGAACTACGGTGATGCCTCGGTCAAGAACGATTGAGCCTGTTTCACCAAGAGTATCTATGGGTACAGCGTTAGGCTTGAGTAGAAGAGCTGATCAGCTCAATTTAAAATCAAATGCTTCGATTGTGGTGGATGATCAAAATCAGAGTGTCATCTTTGATAAAAACTCTCAAATCGTATTGCCGATTGCCTCCATTACTAAATTGTTGACCGCGATGACGGTATTAGATGCTAAATTACCGTTGGATGAGGCTCTTGAGATCAATGATGAAGACGTTGGTATTTATCATCACTCTCGTCTCACCAAGGGAACTATTCTTTCGAGACGTGAGGCCTTGTTATTGGCGTTAATGTCCTCTGAGAATCGTGCTGCGTATACTTTAGGACGAAATTATCCAGGTGGTATCACTGCGTTTATGGCGGCACTGAATCGCAAGGCTAAAGAAATTGGTATGAAAAATTCTTCATTTGCGGACCCAACTGGCTTGACGAGTAAAAATGTGGCTACTGCTGAAGATTTAGCTGTGATGATACAAGCGGCTTATCAGTATCCATTGATTCGGCAGTTCAGTACAACACCTAGTCATGTCAAAGAAATTAATCGTCGTGAACAAACATTTTTAAATAGTAATCGTTTGGTACGCTCTGGTGATATGGAGATATTGATTCAAAAAACTGGCTATATCTCTGAGGCAGGACGATGCTTGGTGATGATGGCGAATGTGAATAATAAATCCTATACGATGGTTTTTTTAGACTCGGTAGGAAGTCAATCACGATTTGCTGATGCGGTACGAGTCAGAGATTGGTTAGAGAACGCTCAAGATTACCCTTCGTTGAGGGAATTAAAGAGTGTTAATCCTGTACTGAACTAATCTTTGCTTCACTAATAAATCCGTAGGAGGGTAAACGAGTTTGAATCTGTGAGGTTTTTAATAGATCGATCAAAAGATCTGCTTCTTTTGTCAAAGAGTGTTTTGTTTTGGCGATACTAAAGCTACTCCATTCTTGCAATTCTTCGGGAATAAATCCTAATAAAGTAATGCCTTTCACGGCAAGAATTTCGCTCACTAGCTGAACGCCTAACTCGACTTGCCCACTTTTGACCAATTCACCAACGAGGCCACCTTCGGGGATCAGTGCTTTAGGACGAATTTGTTCTTCGATACCGAGTTGTTTGATTAACCGAGCAAAAAACATTCCACTAGCACCATGTTTGGTAAAGCCAATCGATTGACAACGTAATATAGTATTGATGAAATTTTCTTTATTTGAAATATCGTATGCAGGGTTATTTGAAAGAGCTGCTATACCCACACCAGTTTTCGTGAAGACGGTTAAATGATCGGTTTGAAGAAACTGTTGGTTCAGTAATGAGTCGATACCAGATTGGGTCAAAATCACCAGATCAGCTTGCTCACCTTGATGGCATTTTTCTACAATGGCTACACTAGTACCAAAACTGACATCACAGTTCATTTTTGTTTGTTGCTGGAAATTTTCTAATATTTCTGGCATCGCCGCATGAAAAGCGGTCGAGCAAAGAATCTTCAATGTCATAAGATCAGCAGAGTGATTACTCTTTAAAACCTTTGAAGCCAATACCACGAGATATTTGTAGGGCGGTATCCATAAGAGATTTAGCCCAGTCCCGTTGTAATCGATCAGTAGGTGCGGAGAGGGATAAGCCAGCAACCATTTGATTGGAGTCATCATAGATACCAGCAGCCATACAACTTACCCCAAGTTCTAGTTCTTCATTATCGTTGGCACTACTATTTTTACGAACTTCATTCAGTTCTTGTTCAAGTTGCCCTATCTGCGTAATACTATTACGTGTATGGCCAGCAAGTCCTGTCCGAGTCGCATAGGCGCGGACTTTAGCAACATCATCTTGCGCTAAAAATAATTTTCCAACTGAGGTTAAATGGAGTGGCGCACGACCACCTATCGCCCGCACAACTTGCATCCCTGAGCGCTCACTATAGGTGCGGTCGATGTAAACAATCTCATCACCTTGACGTACCGATAAATTGACGGTTTGATTCGTGATTTTGTGGAGTGCGCGCATCGGTAATTGAGCAGCGTCACGCACCGATAATCGAGCTTTGACCAGTGTACCTAATTCTAGAAGGCGCAAGCCAAGACGATAATTACCGCTATCTGAACGATCGACTAAGCGACAAGCGACCATATCATTCAGAATACGGTGAGCTGTAGAGGGGTGTAGTCCAGTTTGTTCAGACAAGAGTTTTAAACTGCAAGCCTCATCAGAGGCTGCAAGTCCATCCAAAAGATTCATCATACGTTCGATGACTTGGATTGCTGTTTTGCCTGTTGGAAGTATCGGAGGTTTTTTTTCAAGATTAACCATAATTCTATTGTAGCAATCATTTTTTTAATTGCACATCATGAAATGATGGATCATGAAAAAAAAAGTAAAAACTTTTGCACCAACTTAGCTAGTTTTTACTTTTTAAGCTAGAGATACAGTCTTTAATCAGTTCTGGACCTCGGTAAATGAGTCCACTATAGAGTTGGACTAGTTCGGCGCCTGCATGGATTTTTTCCAGAGCATCTTCACCATTCATAATGCCACCCACACCTATGAGGGGTATTTTGCCATTCAAGTGCTGTGCAAATTTCTTTAAGGTTTGAGTCGATAAATTTTTTACAGGTAAACCTGATAGGCCTCCTGTCTCATCTTTGTAGGGTTCCTGTTCTACACCCGCGCGTGAGAGAGTTGTATTCGTTCCAATGAGAGCATCGATGTTGTATTCCAGAATGGCTTGGGCAATACCTTCAATGGCATCGTCATCGAGATCTGGCGCTATTTTTAAAAATAATGGCAAGCGTTTACCGTATTGCTCACTTAATTTTTCTCTTTCGTGAGAAATTGTTTTGAGTAACTCGATCAGATCTTGGCCGCCTTGTAATTGGCGTAAATTTTTGGTATTTGGTGAAGAGATATTGATGGTCACATAGGATGCTACCCCATAGACTTTTTGCAAGCAGGTAAGGTAATCGCTACTCGCATTTTCGATGGGGGTTACTGCATTTTTACCGATATTCAGGCCAATGACACCACCCTGTTGATAAAATGCCGAAGCTTTGACGCGCGCTACACAGGCATCTACGCCATCATTATTAAAACCCATACGGTTAATGATGGCCATTGAGTCAGTTAAGCGAAACATTCGGGGTAGGGGATTGCCTGGTTGAGGCAGAGGGGTAACAGTTCCAAGCTCAATAAAACCAAACCCTAAGCTACTGAGTGCATCAATATATTTCCCATCTTTATCTAATCCAGCAGCCAGTCCAACGGGGTTGGGTAATTGAAGTCCGCAAAAGCTTTTCGGTAAACTCGGGATAGTTCCAATCAACGTTGGTAAAAGATGCAGTCGATAGGTTTGATCGAGGCTTTGAAGGGCTAGATGATGAGCTTTTTCTGCCTCAAAACGAAATAAAAAGGGTTTGATGAATGGATATAAATTCATTCAGGGCTTTCTGAACGCTCGAGCAATTTCCATTGCCCATCGATTAATCCTTCAATCGGCTTAAATAATGCTTTATAGGACATCTTTCTACTCTTTTCAATATAGTAGCCTAAATAGACATACCTTAGGCCTAGTTCTTTTGCTTTTTCAATTTGCCATAAAACTCCATATGTACCATAACTGGCATTGGCAATTGTTGCATCATAAAAGGTATAGACAGAGGAGAGTCCGTCGTTCACAAGATCGAGGACGCTTACCATCCGTAAGATACCGCTTTCTCGAAACTCTACCAAAAACGAATCGATATGAGATTGGATCAGAAACTGTCGATATTGATCCTCTTCCTCTTCGGCTGAATCGGGATTGCTCCCATCAATTTGAAGAGCATGGCGACTGCGTTGATAATCTTGATAGAGGGCAAAGTGTTCCGGTATAAATTGCAAGCCAATGACTTTGACTTCTAAATGCTGGTGTTTTTTAAATGCGCGTTTTTGGCTACGGTTACTGACAAAGTCATTGACCGGTAATCGGGTGGCGATACACGACTGACATTGATCGCAATAGGGGCGGTAGGTAAAGTGTCCACTGCGACGAAAGCCTGCCCGGATAAGCTCACTATAGACTTTCGTATTAATCAGTTGGGGTGGTGTTGCGACTTGTGAGCGTGCTTCTAAGTTTTCGATATAACTACATGCATAGGGGGCCGTTGCATAAAATTGCAACGATTTAAAGGGGAAGTCGTTAAGATTCGTCATACGATGTTTTATTTAACATTGATTATATGCACAAAGGACTGATTTGTTCCAATTCCAAGAGGGGGCTGGTAAATCAATATGACTTTCTACCCAATCTAGAAATTCATTTTTAGAGATTGGTTCGGCACCAAGAGAACCAAGATGGCTTGTTTCTTGTTGACAATCGATCCGTTGGATATCAACTTCAACACACCAGGCGCATAAAGCAGCCAGTGCGATTTTCGATGCGTCTGTGACGTGCGTAAACATGGATTCGCCATACATCATTTTGCCGAGGTTAATGCCATAAAGACCGCCAACGAGCTCGTTCTGATACCAGGTTTCAACGCTATGCGCCAAGCCTAAGTGGTGCAGTTGTACATAACTATCAATAATTTCAGCAGTAATCCATGTACCATCTTGTTCTTTTCGATTACTTGTTGCACAAGATTCCATCACTCGTTGGAAGGAGGTGTCAATCCTGATTTCCCATTGAGGATTCATTTGAACTTGTTTTATCTTTTTGTGAAGGCTGCGACTGATTTTTATTTTTGCGGTCTCGAGAACCATGCGAGGTGATGTGCACCACCATAAGACAGGTTGGTCTTTGTTATACCAAGGAAAGATACCTAGGCGATACGCTGCTATGAGCCGATATTCATCGATCGAATCGCTAACCGCAATCAGCCCATCTGGTAATTCAGGATCATCTTGCTCAAAATGACGTGGTGATGGGAAAGGGCTATTGGTTTGTAGCCATTGAATGGCAGTCATTGTTTAACTAGTGACTGGGCGTAAATCAGTCAGGTGCGGAATGAGTCCCGGTTGTAGTAAATCTTTTCCAGCGTGACGATCGGCAAAGAAGTTTTTTAAAGCGGTTTTGACTGTCAAGAATGCGATCTCATCCCATGGAATATCTGCTTCATCAAATAAGGCCACCTCAGTACTTTCGCTGGTGAAAGGGCTGAATTTGGCACTCGTCATTTGAGCGATATAAAACCAATGAATTTGCCCAATATGTGGCACATTGAGAATCGTAAATAGAGCACCGACGTCAACGATCGCGCCAGTTTCTTCGAGAGTCTCCCGCACGGCACCTTCTGCGCTAGTCTCATGTAATTCTAGAAAGCCAGCGGGTAGCGTCCAATAATTTTTACGCGGTTCGATCGCCCGTCGACACAATAGAATTTTGTTTTCCCATAGTGGAATTGTACCCACCACATTTTTGGGGTTGTGGTAGTGAATCTCCCCACACGCTTTACAGATGTGACGCTCACGGTTGTCATCCGTTGGGATGGCTATGTGGACGGCATTACCGCATAGGGTACAAAATTTCATATACGATTAATTATTTTTGAACCGTTGCGGAGATAATCGTGATCGGCTCAGTAGGAACATCTGACATCCTATTACGTACTGTCGTCGGTGCAAATTTGATTTCATCAATTGTTGCTGTTCCAGAAATAACCTTCCCAAACACGGTATATCCAAATCCATCGCGACTTGGGTAATCGAGCATGGCGTTATCTTTGACGTTGATAAAGAACTGTGACGTTGCAGAATTTGGGTCACTAGTTCTTGCCATAGCAATCGTATATTTATAGTTTTTCAGACCATTTTGTGACTCGATATCAATTGGGGCGCGCGTTGTTTTTTGTTGCATATCCTTGGTAAATCCACCGCCTTGAACCATAAATCCGTTGATGACTCGATGAAAAATCGTATCTGAATAAAAATTACTTTTGACATAGCCTAAAAAGTTCTCAACTGTTTTTGGTGCTTTGTCATCATCAAGTTCTACAACAAAATCACCTTTTGTCGTTTTGAAAAGAACCTGTGTGCCGGCAAAGCAATTCATCGCACCTAGGCTCAAGCTAAGGATGAGCAATAGTTGTATGAATAAACGTGATTTGAGAATGGTTTTCATAAATACTCTTGAGTTGTGAAGTGTTAAATGTGATTTCCTCTATTATTCACTATTTCAAAATCACTTGTCTAATTTACCAAAAGCAGCGTAAAGCCCCTTGCTTTAGCTATGGGGAGTAGTCAGGTTTTTACTAAGGGGATTTCATGCCAACGCGTGGTGAAGCGTTGACTTTTATGGTTGGCCCGCATCCGCCAAAAACGAGGATTATTCCTCGTGGCTCCCGTACTTGCCAGAATAATTGTATTAGCACCATAGAGATGATTGAGGTGATCCATGGTTTGCATTACTTGCACTGATTTTTTTTGGTTGATTTGGGTAAACAGATCTTCTTGATGGTGTTGTGCTAAGTGTATATCTGACAGGATCACACCTGCCTTCTTATACACAAAGCCTGGTTGGTAGATACGAGATAAACCAAATAATGCTGCTTTAACTAGGCGTCGGCTATCGGCGCTTGCAATGGATAGAGGGATGGTGATTTGATTACGATACTGTGCTTGGTTTGCTGCAAATGGATTGGTTCGAACAAAGACGGTGACATAATGGCAAACACTATTTTGCGAGCGTAATTTTTCTGCAGCACGACAGATATAACTAGCTACTGCTTCCTCTAGTGGCGGAAGCGCCTGAATGGGTTGTCCAAAACTTTTACTGGAAATAATTTGTTGCTTACGCGGCACATCTTCGAGGTCGCTCATTGCTAGGCAGGAGACACCTTGTAATTCTGCTACGGTTCTAGCTAATACTACCGAGAAGCGCCGGCGAATCATTTCTGGATTTGCGCAGGCTAAATCGTAGACGGTCGTAATCCCCATTTCTTGTAAATTCTCGTTGATCCGCCGACCAACGCCCCAGATTTCCTTGACCGCAATCTTTTTAAACCAATCCATTTGTTCTTGAGCATTGAGTGCCGCCCATGCAAAGACACCACCAAAGCATCCATTTTTTTTCGCAATATGATTGGCAAGCTTGGCGAGGGTTTTAGTTGGGCCGATACCCACGCAGGTTGGTAAGCCTAGATATTGATAGACACGTTCCTTCATTTTTTTACCGTAAGGAACTAGATTTTCCTTGGACATCATCTGCGAAAGATCTAAGAAACATTCATCGATAGAATAGATTTCTTGTTCGGGTGAGAATTCTGAGAGTACAGCCATCATCCGTGCACTCATATCACCATAGAGCGTATAGTTTGAGCTAAGCCATTGCAAACCATGACTTTTGACAAGGTGTTTTGCTTTAAAAAATGGCGTCCCCATTGGGATATCAAGATCCCGTGCCTCTTGGCTACGTGAGACGATACAACCGTCATTATTCGATAGAATCACGAGCGGTTGACGAGTCAGTTTTGGATTAAATACTCGTTCACAAGAAACGTAAAAATTATTGCCATCAATCAGAGCAATGGCACGGTCGCTCGGTAGTAATTGCATGATTTACGGTTTATGCACAACGTGTGAAACGACACCCCAAACTTCGAGTTCTTGGCCTTCGCGTAACTCAATCGGTGGATAGTTGGGATTTTCCGATTTGAGCCAGGTGACTCCGCCACGTTTTTGTAGCCGCTTGACGGTAAATTCGCCATCAATGACGGCGATCACCACTTGACCTGATTTCGGACTGATAGAGCGATCGACAACGAGTAAATCGCCGTCATAAATACCTGCTCCTTGCATCGAATCCCCTTGGACACGTAAGAAAAAAGTTGCTTCGGAGTGGACGCCTAGGTAATCGTGTAAATCAAGGCGCTGATCGATATAGTCAGATGCTGGCGAAGGAAAGCCTGCCGGTATAGCATCATGAAAGAGTGGGGCTAAAAATGGTGGGATGGTGTGCATTATTGGCATATACTGTATTTATATACAGTATATGCCAAAATGAACAAAAATGCGTAGAACTTTTCTTAAGCGTTGATGGTGTGACTTAAGTCACTGAATTCACTGATTTGATCAAAATTCATGTAACGATAAATCTCAGCTGACTTATTTGCGATAACCTCATAACGCTCGAGGTATTCGGCGACAGTCGGGATTTTACCCATCAGTGCGCAAACTGCGGCGAGTTCTGCGGATGACAGATACACCCGCGTATCGATACCTAAGCGGTTCGGGAAGTTACGGGTTGAGGTAGAGACGGCCGTTGAGCCTTTTCTGATTTGTGCTTGGTTACCCATACACAAAGAGCAGCCAGGCATTTCCATCCGCGCGCCTGTCTTACCAAAACTACTGTAATAACCTTCCTCGGTCAAAATCATCGCATCCATCTTTGTCGGTGGTGCGATCCACAAACGGGTTGGTAGATCGTCGCGACCTTCTAAGATTTTACTAGCTGCGCGGAAGTGACCAATATTGGTCATGCAAGAGCCGATGAAGACCTCATCAATTTTGTCACCAGCGACTTCTGATAAGTACTTCACATCATCTGGATCGTTAGGGCAAGCCAAGATAGGTTCCTTAATATCCGCTAAATCAATCTCAATGACGGCTGCGTATTCTGCATTTGCATCAGCTTTGAGCAGTTCTGGTTTAGCGATCCAATTTTCCATCGATTTAATACGACGACCTAGGGTGCGTGCATCTTCGTAATCATTCGCAATCATCCACTTCATGAGGGCAATATTTGAGCGCATGTATTCGATGATTGGTTCTTTATTGAGGTGCACTGTACAACCACCAGCAGAACGCTCAGCTGAGGCATCTGATAATTCAAATGCTTGCTCAACTTTCAGATCTGGTAAGCCTTCGATTTCTAAAATACGGCCAGAGAAAATATTTTTCTTACCTTTTTTCTCTACCGTGAGTAAGCCTTGCTTAATGGCATATAACGGAATCGCATTCACGAGATCTCGTAGTGTGACGCCGCGTTGCATTTGACCTTTAAAGCGTACGAGGACAGACTCTGGCATATCCAAAGGCATGACACCAGTAGCCGCAGCAAACGCTACCAAACCAGAACCGGCAGGGAAGGAAATTCCGATCGGGAAACGGGTATGGCTATCGCCACCAGTACCAACAGTATCTGGCATTAATAAACGATTGAGCCAGCTGTGAATAATGCCGTCACCGGGACGCAGAGAAACACCACCGCGGCTCGTCATAAATGCAGGTAAATCACGATGGGTTTTAATATCGACCAGTTTAGGATAGGCTGCTGTGTGGCAGAAGGACTGCATTACGAGGTCAGCTGAGAAGCCGAGGCAAGCCAAATCTTTCAATTCATCACGTGTCATCGGCCCCGTTGTATCTTGCGAACCGACGGTAGTCATCTGTGGCTCACAATAGGTTCCTGGACGAACGCCTTGACCTTCTGGAAGACCAACGGCACGCCCCACAATTTTTTGTGCCAAAGTAAAGCCAGCGGTATTGTCGGCAGGAGCTTGCGGTAAACGAAATACAGTGGACGCTGGTAGACCTAAGGCTTGACGTGCTTTCATCGTGAGACCACGACCGATAATCAGAGGAATACGTCCACCGGCACGTACTTCATCAAAAATCACTTCTGAGCGCATTGTAAAGCTTGAAATCTCTTTACCATCTTTGAGAGCGCGACCTTCATAAGGGCGCAACTCAACCACATCGCCCATTTCCATTTGGCTCACGTCGAGTTCGATGGGGAGGGCACCGGCATCTTCCATGGTGTTAAAGAAAATAGGAGCAATTTTACTACCCAAACACACGCCACCAAAACGTTTATTAGGAACAAATGGAATATCTTGACCGGTATACCAAAGTACCGAGTTTGTTGCAGATTTACGCGAAGATCCGGTACCAACCACATCGCCAACATAAGCAATGAGGTTTCCTTTTTGTTGGAGTTCAGCTAAAAGTTTTAAAGGACCACGTTGACCTAACTCATCGGGAGTAATATCGGGGCGACCATTTTTGAGCATCGCAAGTGCGTGCAAAGGAATATCAGGACGACTCCAAGCATCCGGTGCTGGAGATAAGTCATCGGTATTCGTTTCACCAGAAACTTTAAATACAGTTATTTTTAAGCTTTCTGGGAGATTTGGACGGCTCGTAAACCATTCTGCATCAGCCCAGCTTTGGATCACTTCTTTTGCGAAGGCATTGCCTTTTTCTGCTAATTCTTGCACATCATGAAAAAAGTCAAACATTAATAAGGTTTTTTTCAATGCACTAGCCGCAATCGGGGCACATTGTGCATCACCGAGTAAGTCAATCAGAGGCTTGATATTGTATCCACCGAGCATCGTACCGAGTAATTGAGTAGCATCAGTATTCTTTAATAAAGGAGACTTTTCTTCTCCCGTGGCGATTTTTGCTAAAAATTCTGCCTTTACCTTGGCAGCATCATCGACCCCAGCAGGAACTCTATGGGTCATTAATTCGGTTAATGTGGCTTCTTCGCCAGCGGGAGGATTTTTAAAAAGTTCAACCAATTGAAGGGTTTGGGCTTTTGAGAGTGGGAGTGGTGGGATTCCAATTGCGGCGCGCTCTGCGACGTGGGCACGATATGCTTCTAACATCATTTTCTCCTGAAATAAAAAAATACTTTTGTATTGGTGGTATCTATTGTAAGCCTTCTTTTCTTGCTGATTTGAACTTATGCCCCAATTTTAATAGTTTGTAAAACTCTCGATAGCTCTTCAGGAAGCCTGTGAATCATCAATTGAACTATTTTTTGAATGAAATTCCATTCATTGTGAATTTCTAAAATATAGAACGATTTAGTGTGTTAACTAAACCGTTTGTAAAAGTTATTACTGAGGCGGCTTTCAGCGGATGAAATCCCATGAGGCACTTTTCACGCCTATGGTTTTGCTCGGTATCGTTTTACTGAGTATCTACGATGAAGTGATTTGAGCAAGATCTACATCTGCAGGGACCTCACCAAACTCATTTGCCACGGGTTCTGATTTTTGTATGAACCAGTAAATGAGTACGAGGCCAGCGATTGGAATTAAGCCTAGCAAGATCCAATAGCCTTTTTTACCAATGTCATGCAAGCGACGAATTGCGACACTGATATGAGGTACCAGAATAATCACACTAACAATTAACCCAATGTTTGAGGGGAGGATACTGTTGGAGACAAAGTTGACGATTAAAGAGAACAAAGCAAACTACCAATATTCGGAACGTGAAGCTCTTCCTTGAAAACTAGAAAATTGATTAAAGCAGGTTTTGACCGATTCTTGAAATTTCATCTTCTATCCTTTCGTTATCTTTTTATTATCTATTGAATTGTTCAGACTAATTTACACTAAAATAACAGTATCTGAGCTTGATAGCAAATACAGGGGGTTATGATGACAATCGCTTTATGGTGTGTGTTAATTGCGGGGTTATTGCCTTATCTTGGTACAGCCTTTGCAAAATGGGGATTTGAAAAATTTGATAACAATAATCCTCGGCAATGGTTAGCGAATCAGACCGGTTTTCGGGCTCGCGGTAATGCTGCTCAAGCGAATAGCTTTGAAGCCTTTCCGTTATTCGCCGCTGGAGTCCTTGTTGCTACCATGACGCAAGCTCCCACGGGTTCTGTGAATTGTTTGGCCTCTATTTTTGTGATCGCTAGGTTCCTTTTTGTTATTTGTTACGTGACGGATAAAGCCACTTTACGAAGCTTGTGTTGGACAGTCGGTATTGGCTGTGCCGTGGGCCTATTTATTGTTTCTGGGCTTCATTCTCACTAAATACAAAGGTAAACGATGTTTTGTCCTAAGTGCGGTAAAAGTAATCCTGATCATGCATATTTTTGTACGCAATGCGGCAATGATTTGACATCAACGGAGGCACCGCCAGTGGTCGAGTCTGTCATGGCGACGATTGATTCTGCCCCGATGAGTCCTGCGCGTAATAACTTAGCGATTCCAGCGGGGGTTGCTGGTTGGTCTTGGGGAGCATTCGTGTTTGGATGGTTTTGGGCCGTTTGCAATAAAACCTGGATAGGCTTACTTGCCTTAGTCCCAGGCATTGGTTTTATTATGCATGTGGTGTTAGGTTTTAAAGGCCGAGAGTGGGCATGGCAAAACGATCACTGGGATAGTGTTGAGCACTTTCAAAAGGTGCAACGTCGTTGGTCTATCGTGGCGATTGGATTAATACTCTTCATCATTATTTTTTTATATGGAATGATTTATTTTTTGGGTTCCACCCTCGAGCACCCATTTCCTTCGTCTTCAGGAATGAAGGTATAAAAAAAGTCCTGATGAACAGGACTTTTTTTTAGAAGTTGACCTGATTCGGTCCTTTAAGCCCTAGCATGGCTCTTGCTTCATCTGGAGTAGCTGGCTCTAAGTTCAGAGCTTTTAATAAATTGACAGCGCGAGTCACTTGGTCGGCATTAGTCTTCGCCAAAGTTCCAGGTCCGTCCCATAATGAGTCTTCCAAACCTACCCGAATATTGGAGTTCATGGCAGCTGACATGGCAGCAATCGGCATTTGGTTTTTACCAGCGCCAAGCACTGACCAGTAGTAGTCTTCACCGAAGAGGCGATCTGCTGTACGTTTCATCATTAGGACATCTTCTGGGTGAGGTCCGATTCCGCCGAGTAAACCAAAGACGGACTGAATCAAGAGAGGACCTTTAAGTAAACCGCGATCCACAAAATGCGCAGCGACATAAAGGTGTGCAATGTCATAACATTCG
This sequence comes from uncultured beta proteobacterium, assembly GCA_903867305.1. Classification (GTDB taxonomy): domain Bacteria; phylum Pseudomonadota; class Gammaproteobacteria; order Burkholderiales; family Burkholderiaceae; genus Polynucleobacter. The sequence goes on along the minus strand of CAIPQU010000053.1, from coordinate 30,472 downwards.
ATTTCAAAGCGTGTATTGTTTTCAGAGCAAGACTCTAAAATATAGCGAATATCTTTAAATGTGTTTTTGAAGATACGATCTTCTGAACCAGCTAGATACGGTTCTTCCCAGTCATATTTAAATTCTTTATAGCGATTTAACATCGGATAAAGACCAAAGTTCATTGAACCCATATTGAGTGATGCCACTTCAGGCTTTAAGCGAAGAGCTGGTTGGAGTCGATCTTCAATCGCCATCGTGGGTGAGCCGCCAGTAGTCAGATTAATCACGACATTCGAGCGGGCTTTGATCTGTGGCAAAAACTTCATAAATGCTTCTGGAGTTTGATCAGGAAGACCATTCTCTGGATTGCGGGCATGTAAGTGAACAATCGAAGCGCCTGCTTCTGCAGCGCCGACAGCCGCATCCTCAATTTCTTTCGGTGTTACGGGGAGGTATGGAGACATCGTTGGTGTGTGAATCGAGCCTGTGACGGCACAGGTGATAATCACTTTCTTTTGTTTCGCTGACATAATGCAACCTTTCTGTTAATGGAACACTTTTCGGAAAAGACAGAAATTGACTCAAGCTGAATGTTTGAGTAAAGGACTTGTCCCCCCCATCAATTTTTATAATTAACTCTTTTTAAGAGTTTGGATGTTGGTAAAGAATAATGATTATATGAAATTTTTGCCAACATCAAAAAACTGCTGCAAGTTTTCGATTTTTCATGAACGTCATAAAAATTAAATCAGTACAAACCCTAATGCAGGCTGAATGTCATTCATCTCTGCTTGGAAATCAGTTACATTGAATTCCTGGTTGAATGACGTAGGATTGAAAGTTCATCCTATAATACATTCATAAAAATTTTTTCTAAGGAGATGTTCATGACAACAAAACAAACTGCGCCTGGTATGAAGGGTGTTCCGAATAATAATATTGATCGCACATTAACGCTGGCGGCGATTGAGCAAATGGCTAAAGATACCTGTAACTGGGGTAAGTGGGGCCCTGATGATGAAATCGGCACCCTCAATTACGTTGGACCAGAGCAACTCAAAGAGGCTGCAAAGTTAGTTAAAAAAGGTAAAGCGATTTCATTAGGACTTAATTTTGACTCGCATGGCCCACAAACAACAGGCTGGGGTGGTCGTTTCAATCCAATTCATACGATGTTAGCCACAGGTACTGATGCTGTTTCAGGTAATCAAGATGCTGGTGGTATTCGTTATGCTGATGACATGGTATCGATGCCTTTGCAGTGCGGAACACAATGGGATGCACTAGGTCACATTTTTTACAAAGATAAAATGTGGAATGGATATGACGCGGCATTAGTTGATTCGACAGGTGCGAAGAAAAACGGTATTGAAAAAACTCGCGACAAAATGATTGGTCGTGGCGTTCTATTAGATATGGCCCGTTTTAAGGGTGGTGATTTTTTACCTGATGGATATGGTATTTCTAATCAAGATCTAGATGACTGTGCTAAAGCACAGGGTGTCGAAATCAAGCAAGGCGATTTTGTGATTGTTCGCACGGGCATGATGGAAGAGCGTTTAGCCAGAGGTGATTGGGATTCATATGCTGCTGGTGATGCGCCAGGCTTGCGTTTTGAAACTTGCACCTGGATTCATGAAAAAAAGATTGCTGCGATTTGTACTGATACATGGGGTTGTGAAGTGCGCCCGAATGAAGTGATTGGTGCTAATCAACCTTGGCACTGGATTGTCATCCCGATGATTGGTATTACGATGGGTGAGATTTTCAATCTCAAGGAATTAGCTGATGATTGTGCTGCTGATAAAGTCTATGAGTTTTTATTTACGGCACCCCCATTACCGATTACTGGCGGAGTTGGATCTCCAATTAACCCAGTGGTATTGAAGTAATCGCCTTATTTCGTATTTAAACCCTATCAGGCCAAACCATTGAGGTTTGGCCTGAAGTTTTTTAGAATTCCTTGGCCACCTCGATTCTGCCTGTTTTTGCAGCGATTTGCATGGCTTCATAATCTTTTTGGTTTTGATCAGCATACAGAAATGCAAATTTTGTGAATGCGGTATCTAATTCGTCACTATTACCGCAATATCCTGAAATCATCGCAGCATCTCCAGATTTTGCATGAGCTAGAGCCAATGCCCAACCGCAGGTTCCGCAATACTCCACAAAATTTGATAATTTAGTTTGGCCTGGAATAAATTCAGCGCCCCCCTTCATATCGCTGAGTTGACGAACATAAAAATCTCTCGCTTGATAGTCACCCCAACCCAGGAAAATGTCTGGCGCACCTTGGACCGTTCGTTGTCCAGATACGACGCGATGGCCTTGATTCTCGTAAGGGAGAGAAACCTCCGAGAACGGTGCTAAAACAGATGTGTCAGCTTCTTTAACTTGCAGGAGCAATGGATCAAAATCATTTACACCACGTAGAAGAATGACCCAGCAACGTGTGCCAACGCTTCCAACACCGACTACCTTACGTCCAATGTCTAGAATTTGATAACGGTTCACTAAATTTCGACGATCGGATGTCAATGACTCCGTATAACTTTGTAAGATGCCATCCAAAAGCTTCAAGGTATTTTTGCGTGACTCTAACTGAGCATCACGTGCCATTAACGGACCAGTGCTTTTGATGACACGATGATTATTCACGGTATGTGACATTTTTTCAAACATCGTTAATTGTGTTTTTTTCTTTGCTGAGTTGATGACTTTCTTCATTTCTTTTTTGGCAGGCAGTGATAATGTCTTTAAAACATCTTCAACTTTGATGGTGTGGTACCAAAGATCCAAATAAGGTGTATGAGCATACTCATCCATTTTTTGACGGTAAGAGCTCACAACAGACCTTGCTGCTTGTTCACAAGTTACTTTATCGCCACCTAAAAAACGGGCACAAACAACCGCACTTGCGGTTAAACGTTTGATGTCCCATTCCCAGGCTCCAGGATGTGTTTCATCAAAATCATTAATACTAAATACAATATTTCTCTCAGCGGTAGCATAGATGCCAAAATTGGATACATGCATATCACCATTCGCTAGAACTGGGATTTTGCTCGTGGGAGCCAAGCCGATATCTTCGATCATGATTTTTGCACTACCACGTAAGAAAGCAAAAGGTGAAGTTAACATGCGTGCATGACGAATAGGTACGAGTTCGTGTATACGACTTTTATCTTGCTCAAGGATGATGCTAATAGGATCTCTTCGCGCAGTTGATACTTTGTAATTTGCGTGGATAGCTCGAGATACAACTTTACGAAGGGCTTTTCCTTGATCGATTCTTTGGATAATACTAGGGCGTTCATGAAGGGCGCTCTTTAGAGCGGTTGAAGTAGACTTTTTGGCAATTACCATGAATAACATCTCCTATCTCGTCATACATGAATAAACAACGTAATAGCTATATTACCTTTTAAACGCTTCAACTCCTTACTTTATCCAAAACACGTTATACCTAAAATAATTTCAAAGATTGATTATCAAGCCCTCAGGGATTATGATTAAAGGGTCTTTTTTTGAAAACTTAAAAAACCATCTACTTGGATCATGGAGACTTTATGAAATTAATATCTACTACACGTTTACGAACTCTGGTATTGGCAATCGTTTTAGGATCTTTTACTCAATTGATCTTTGCTGTTGAACCGATTTTGATTGGTTTATCGATTACTAGATCACCTCCTGGGTCAGTGATTCAAGGAACGCAAATTAAAGACGCAATGGAAATTTATGCAGACATGATTAATGCTAAGGGTGGACTATTGGGTCGGCCTGTCAAGTTGGTGATTGAAGATAACCAAGGATTACCTGAAAAAGGACGTTCAGCGGTTGAGAAGTTAATCACGAAGGATAAGGTTGTTGCGATTACTGGATCTCACCAAAGCTCTGTTTGTTTAAGTGAAATTGAGGTGGCTCATCGCTATCAAACGCCTTACGTCAACACAAACTGTTGGGCTGATTCAGTGCGTGTCAAAGGTTATCCTGAGGTCATTAACACATCACCATATAATTTTGTTGTGGCTGATTCCATGGCGGAAACTTTAAAAGCTATGAAAGTCAAACGCGTTGTTGCTTTTGCTGAAAATACTGATTATGGTATAGGTTTAGCAAAAGGTGTGGGAGAGGCTTTAAAAAGAAAAGGTGCCACAGTTGATTACAAATTTGAAACTTTAGATCGAAGCAGTAAAGACTTTACACCAGCGATCCTTGCTCTCAAAGCAAATCCACCAGATGTTATTGTGATGACCATGCTGCCTCCTGCCGCCTACATTGCGCTCAATCAACTATATGAGCAAGGTGTTGCCCCATCACCAAAGACTTTGGTCTATGACGGTGCAGGGATGGCTGACTACCCTGACTTTTGGCAAAACGTCAAAGAAGCTGGAAAGTACATGATGACGATTGGTATGTACCATCCTGATATGAAGATGAATGAGTTATCAAAGCAAATTGCTGTAGAGTATAAAAAGCGCACAAATAATGATCCCAACCGCTTAATTTATCAGGCAGTAGACTCTTTATTGGTGATTACAGAGGCGATTCGCCAAGCAGGAACAACTGACTCCGCTAAGCTTTTAGATGTGATGCGTAAAAGTAAATTTGATGGGGCGCGTGGTGTCATGGTGTTTGATTCTACCCCTGGAGTATCTTATCAGCAGTGGGCAGCGATACCTTATGTGAACTATCAGTTAACCGATGTCAACCAAGCAGTCGGCAAAACGACATTACTGCAAAGTCCTGGTACAGAATTTAATGTACAAAAGATTACGATGCCCAAGTAAGTTCAGTATGATGTGATGAAACGTCCTTCTTGAAGGACGTTTCTATTTTTTGAAAGAAACGCTTGTTATTTTTAGACCTTACTGTTAATGGCCTGATTATGGGCTTGTTTTATGCATTGATGGCAGTTGGTCTATCGATGATTTTTGGAGTTTTGCGCGTTATTAATTTTGCCCATGGGGAGTTTTTCATGGTTGGCGCATACACATATGCGCTGATTGCAAGTTACTTTGGAGTTAATCCTTGGTTTGCATTACCCTTTGCTGCCATCTCGGGAGGTTTGTTAGGTATTGTCGTAGAGCGACTCCTGATTCGTCCTTTATATGCGGGATATAGCAGTTGGTCTTTTGTGAAAGACGAATATGCTGTTGTGGTGACCTTTGCGCTTTCTTTGTTGCTCATCCATCTAGTCGATAAGGTTATTGGACCTTCACCCTTTATGGGGCCAAGCCTAGCTTCATCACAAAGAATTGCTATTGGACCAATTATGCTTAATGGTCAAAAAATCATTGCAGCTGGTGTTTCCATTTTACTGTTGGTGGGTTTAGCTATCTTTATAAAAAAATCATTGTGGGGTAAACAGATTCAGGCGGTAGCCCAAAATCGATTTGGTTCGTCTTTAGCTGGAATTGATCCGATTAAAACGACTGCAATCATTTTTGGTATTGCTGGCGGACTTGCTGCATTATCAGGTGCATTGTTATCGCCCTTAGTAAATCCATCACCTGATATTGGATCTTTTCCTGCCATCAAATCCTACATTATTGTCGTTTTGGGTGGTCTTGGTTCTATTTGGGGAAGCATGTTTGCAGCTTTACTTTTAGGTGTTTTTGAATCCTACTTTGCGGTCTATGTTTCCTATGATTATCGAGATGCTTTTGGATTATTGATTTTAATATTGGTCTTGATTTTTAGACCGCAAGGACTTGCTGGTCAAAAGGGAAGGGATGCCTAGATGAACAAGTCTGCTTCTTTAGCTCATCCGAACTTATGGAATAACCGCTTACGGCAGGATTTGCGATGTATGCTTTTCGTTGGCTTCATTTTATGTGGCGTGCCATTATTCCATTTGACGGATTACACCTTCGGTGTATTGATTGTCGCTCTTTATTTTGCAATGGTTTCGATGTCTTGGAATTTGTTAGCTGGATATACCGGACAGTTTTCGATGGCTCCAGCCGCTTTTGCCATGTTAGGCGGATATGTGGTTGGCTTATTAGATTTTCATCTTCATGCTTCTTTATGGGTAGCGATTCCACTAGCCATCATTGGTAGTGGCTTGATGGGATTGTTCTTAGGTGGTCTTGTGACGCGCTTAAAAGGGCCTTACTTATCACTTACCACCTTGTCTTTTGCCGAGATTGCTCGAGTCATTATTTCTAATTCTCATGAATATACAAGGGGTGATCAAGGACTCAACGTTCCGACAATGATCGATGATCGCTTGACCTATTATTATTTTTTTATTGCTCTGGTGATGGGCGTTGGCCTGCTCATTTATTTCATTATGCGTTCACGTTTTGGGGGATACTTACTGGCGATACGGGATGACCAAGATGGTGCTGAAAGTCGAGGTATCCCTGTTGTTGACTATAAATTATGGGCTTTTACGATTTCTTGCGCATTATGTGGTTTTGCTGGAGCGATGTATGGATCTTTTAGCCAATTGGTCAGTCCGGAGATGGGACTCTTACAACAGACTGGGTTGGTGATTTCGATGGTGGTGATTGGTGGGATTGGTTCATTAACAGGTCCTTTATTAGGAGCTTTAATTGTTTATCTGGGATCTGAGTGGTTAAGAGATATTGGCAATATTCAGATGATTGTTTTTGCTCTCGTCGTCATCATTTTTGCCCGTTTTTTCAGAACAGGTATTTGGGGTTTACTACTGATACAGCTTAATAAAAAACGTTTACGTAAAGGAGTTTCCTCATGAACTCTTTGCCCTTATTAAAAGTAGAAAACTTATCCAAACGATTTGGTGGAAACCAAGCCGTTGATCAAGTGAGTTTTGAAATGCCTGAAGGGATTATTTTAGGACTGATTGGTCCTAATGGATCTGGTAAAACAACTGTTTTAAACATGCTCTCTGGGATATTAAGAGCAGATGATGGAAAAATTTTTTTAGAAGAACAAGAAATCTCAAAGCTGAAGCCGTCTGCACTAGCTAGATTAGGGGTGATGCGGATGTTTCAAATGACGAGAGTTTTTCCACGAATCAGTTCATTTGATAATTTATTAATCGCAGGACAGGCTGTTGGCGTTTCTTTTAAAGAGTCTGTTGAAATTGCTGATCAATTAATTGCCGAATTGGAGTTGGAGCCGGTTAAATTCCTCGACGCGGGACTGCTTTCTGGTGGTCAAAAAAAATTACTGGAGTTTGGGATGTGTTTTATGCGCAGTCCAAAATTAGCATTATTAGATGAGCCCTTTGCCGCGGTGCATCCGCAAATGCGGGCAACCATGGTGAAATTTATTTTGGAGCGTCATCATCAAGGGCACTCCTTTGTCGTGGTTAGTCATGATATGCCCATTGTTCAGCAATTGTGTACGGAGTGTGTTTGTATGAATGCCGGAAAAGTGATTGCGCAAGGTACCACGAAAGAGGTTCTTTCGAATGATCAAGTGATTGAAGCATATTTAGGTGACGATCATGTCTGAAGTATTGCTTGAACTGAAAAATGTCACCTCTGGTTATGCCAAGGATATCGATGTACTAGTAGATATCGATTTGATCGTTCGTCGTGGTGAAGTTGCTGGTCTGATTGGACTCAATGGCGCTGGCAAATCAACCCTCATTAAAACGATTTGTGGATTTCTATCCCCCAAAAAAGGCGAAGTCCTTTTTGAGGGGAGCAATATGCTGGACATTAAGCCACATCAATTGATTGATTATGGTATTTGCTGTATCCCTCAAGAATCTAGTTTGTTTCCATTTTTGAGTGTTGAGGATAACTTGTTATTACCTGTTCAATCCCGAAAATCCTCCTTTATCGGTTGGGAAAGTCGTTATGAAGAAGTCTTAGAACTGTTTCCGATTCTCAAGCAAAAAAGACGTCAGGCCGCAGGAGAGTTATCTGGTGGGCAACAAAAACAACTCGAATTTGCCAAAGCATGGATCATACAGCCTAAGCTGTGCTTGGTGGATGAGCCAAGTATTGGATTGTCGCCGAAGATTGCAGAAGAGATTTTTATTTGGTTAGAAAAATTTACTCAAAGTGGTATGGGTGTATTACTCATTGACCATAATGTTCGACGAGTGGTAAAGATGTCGCAGTACTTATATGTACTGAGTTTGGGGAAAATTACAACTTCTGGATCTCAGGAGATGTTTAGCGGTGATTTACACGGTCAAGTCAAAGAATGGTTAGGACTGAATTTTTAGAATGAATCAAGTTTGTAGTAATCTATTTATTTAAAACAATGATGTGTAGTTTCATCATCAAGATTTATATAACAAAGGAGACAGCATGGCAGCGTATTGGTTAGCACGTTCAAAAATTAATGACCCCGTTGAGTATAAAAAATACACGGACCTAGTACCTGGAATTCTTGCTCAGTATGGTGGAAAGGTTTTGGCTAGAGGAGGTAAATTCCAAATCATGGAAGGACCTCAAGATTTCCAACGCTTTGTGGTGATTGAGTTCCCTACACTCGAGGATGGCGTAAAGTGCTTTGAATCTCCAGAATATGTGGCGGCCGCGAAGTTTCGGCGAAGTGGTGCTGGAGTTGTCGAAAACGTCATTATCGAGAGCGGTGACGCGACAAAATAAGTTTTACATTGGGGGTTTAAAGCCGTCTTTTCCGACCGTGACACGAGTTAATTGAGGCTGGCCATCTTTCTCTATCACCGTCAAAATGGCATTGGCTTGGGGAACTAAAAGAGCAAGTGATCCTGGTCGGAAAGTCACGATAGGAGTATTTTCTGGTACAAAGACGACTTGGCTACCCCCTTTGTAATCCAGCTTTAATTCACGACCACTGCCGATACTTTTTAATTGGCTCACGTTAGCGTTGGTCATCATACTTCCAGGCATGAGGTCCCAAGAATAATGTCCTTCGCCGGTGCCTCGCATTGCCTCAGGAAAAACTAATACTTCTAGTGCCTCTAAACGGCCGGAGGAATTTGTCAGGGTTGCTGTCCCGATAAAGCTGTTTTCTTGAATATCTGTCATTTTGATCGGGTAGACCTCAGTGATATTCAGATTAGGGGGCATCGCTATTTTTAGCGTTTCCCCTCGACGTTCTTTAAACGTGATGGAATCTGAATCTATACGCTCCACAACACCACGTAACCGGATTGGGGCTGATGAATTTTGTGCGATAGACGCGCTACTAATGAACAAGCTCACTAAAAGAGTAGAAACTAATAGACTTGAAGCAAATAATTTTTTCATCATGATTCTTTCCATAGGGTTTGTTACAACATTAGGTCAATGATTTAATCATTGGTAATATGCTTATCCTTAATGATTTTGCTCCAAATTTGCGACTCTTTTGCAATAAACTTTTTGAGATCATCACGTGATCCAGGAAGTGGATAAAGACCATGTTCACTCAAGGCACGAATCACTTCCTTATCTTTGAGAACTTTAACAATTTCTTGATTCCATCTTTCTAAGAGGGGGTCTGGGGTTTTACTCGAAGCAACAAAGGCATACCAATTCGTCGAATCAAAACTAGGGTAGCCAGATTCAGCGATCGTCGGGATATCTGGTAGCGCGTCGACACGTTTTGCACTAGTGACTGCAATCGCCTTGAGTCGGCCACTTTTAATGTGTGGCTGCGCTGAAGAAATTGTGGAGTAATAAGAATCTACACGTCCACCAAGAACATCAATCATGGCTGGGCTACCCCCTTTATAAGGGACGTGGGTTGTGTCAATATTTGCAAGAACATTGAGTAACTCACCTTGAAGGTGTGATGCAGAGCCATTGCCGGTTGATGCGAAGGTGACTTTTCCAGGTTCTTTTTTCGCTTGATCAATAAAATCTTTCAGGCTTTTAATCGATGAATCACTAGAAACCACCAAAATATTGGGGAAGGCAACACCCATTGAGAGAGGAGCTAGATCTTTGATGGGATCGTAATTGAGTTTCATCAAGAAAGGAGCGATGGACAGGGGACCAATCGAACCCAATAAAATCACTGAACCATCTGATGGTCCTGTAGCAACCGTACCATGAACGATATTGCCACCAGCGCCAGGACGATTTTCCACAATAATCGTTTGACCGATATTATCCGAGAGTTTCTTAGCGATAATCCTCGCTGCGGTATCAGAGCCTCCACCTGCAGCAAACCCGACATACATGGTGATCGTTTTTTTAGGAGGGAATTCCTGCGCATGAGCAATCGTTGATATGCCCATCAATATAAGCCCCAAAAGAATGAAGTTGCGGTGAATTTTTGTTAGCAAGGTCAACATAGAACAGATTTGTCTCAAAGGAGATTTTGAAGAAGTTTCATTACATACTAGAATAACCTATATCGATTTATCTATTAATTTTACTTATCTCTTTAAATATAGAGTTAATTGAAATAATATAGAGATTAATCTTAATAAATAATATTCAAGGAGACTATATGAAAAAAATTCTTATCACGAGCATGTTGATTGGCATAGCAGGGTTGTCGATTGCTCAACAGGCTGGATTTAAAAGAACCCTATTGCAAACCCAAGATTTAAGTATTCCTGAAAAAGTTGTTGTGCAAGCCGTTGCTGAATTTTCTCAAGGGGTTGCGGCTGGGCGTCATACGCACCCAGGAGAAGAAATTGGTTATGTTCTAGAAGGTCAATTAGAAATAAAAATTGACGGAAAGCCCTCCCAAATTATCCAGGCAGGACAAACTTTTTTTATCCCCAATGGACTTGTCCATGATGGCATTAATACCAATGCCGGTACTACAAAAGTGTTAGCAACATATGTCGTAGAAAAAGGCAAGCCAGTTGCCACACCTGCGAAATAGTTTTTTATTGAGATAAATCTTGGGGGTATTGCGCTTAATTCTGATGCCTCCTAGTTTTCCAATGACTTTGCTCGTTTTGTAAAAGAAGCTAGTACTTTGAAAAATAATGACTTTTACTTGAAGTTCATTCAATTACTATTTCTATTTTTGTGCGTTTTGATATTTAGGGTAGATGCTCAGGAGAGTAAGACCATCAAGTTAGTCGTCCCCTTTGCCCCAGGTGGGAGTAATGATATTGTTGGACGAGCGATTGCGCAACAATTATCCTTAAAGTTAAAGCGTTCCGTCATCGTCGAAAATAAACCTGGTGCAGGAGGTTCTGTGGGGGCAGAGTTTGTAGCGCGCTCCGAACCTGATGGGAATACTTTATTGCTGATTTCATCGAGTTTTGCTATGAACTCCTCGATCATGAAATTAGCGTATGACCCAGATAAGGCATTTGCTCCCGTTGCCATGCTGGGGATTGGGCCAAGTGTGCTTGTCGTCAATAATCAATTGTCCGTCAACAATATCAAAGAGCTCATTGAATACTCTAAAAAAAATCCGAATAAAACGAATTTTGGAACTGCTGGGGTTGGTAGTTTTCAGCATTTTGCGATTGAGTTATTCATGATGAAAACGAATGCTGATATTTCTTTAGTTCACTATAAAGGTGGTGGACCAGCGGTAGTTGATACGGTTGCTGGTCATGTACAGATATCCTTAGGGAGCTTGATTCAAATGCAAAATTTTATTAAGTCAGGGCAAATTCGTCCATTGGCGATCGCTGGTAGACAAAGAGTTGCATTATTGCCTAATGTACCTACTCTCAAAGAGCAGGGGATTGATGCTGAGGCGATGAATTGGTGGGGAATATCAGCCCCTGCGGGTGTTCCAATAGAACTACTAGATAAGCTACATGTTGAATGTAATCAAATATTGGCGGAAACAGAAATCAAAAACAGGTTTATTGCTGAGGGTGCAGAAGTCATGCCTATAAGTCGTAAGGAGTTTGAGCGCTTTGTCTCAGAGGAAACCCTCAAGTGGGCAAAAGTTGCTAAAAGTGCAAAAATTAAAGCGGAATGATTTTGGGGTAGGTCTTGGAAAAGTGGTATGGAATGATGAAGTATGAATTAATATAGTTTAAGGATATCAATCAACAACGAAAAAGGTGGGAAGTATGAATCGCAGAAATTTTCATCAATTATGTATCGGTGCTGGCTTGTATGGTAGCGGGATCATGGCGCAGACGGAGCTATTAGCCAAGACGCTCGACGTTAAAAATCCGGCAGATATCTTAAATTTACCCAGTGATTTACGCTCTATTTTTGATCAACCTTATCCAAGGTTTTCTGAGGCGGAATATCTTCGTAGAAAGCAAGCTTTGGTTGATCTGATGAATGCTGCTGATATCGACATCATTTTATTAGTAACGGCAGGTGGAGTTGGTAATGCAACGAGGTGGATTACGAATTGGCCTGGCACTCAACAAGCGCTGACTACCTTTAAAAAAGATCAAACCTCCACAATGTTTGTTGAATACCATAATCATGTGCCGCTGGCGAAGATATTAGCTAAAAATGTAGAAGTTATCTGGGGTGGAGATAAAGGTATGGGCCCTTTGATGGAACATTTAGCGCTTCAAAATCCCAAGAAAATTGGGGTTATTGGACCCTTAGTTGGTCCCCGATGGAAGATTTTGGAATCTAAATATCAGGTTGTGAGTTTAGATAATGAGTACATCAAACTAAGAATGAATAAATCAGAAGAAGAAATATCCTGGTTGCGTATTGGTGCTGCCATGAGTGATTTAGGGATGGCGGCCCTTATAAAAGGCACTCGACCAGGTATGACGGAGCATCAATTGGGTGATCTCATTGAGCGATCATATATCTCTCTAGGGGGTAACAATTGGATCCATTATATTGGGTCGACATCAATGCAATCACCTGATGTTAGCGTTCCAAGACAATTTACATCGACGAGAAAAATTCAAAAGGGTGATTTTGTATTTTGTGAACTATCAGCCTCATTTTGGGATTATTCAGGTCAGGTATTGCGAGGTTTTAGCGTTGATGCGGAGCCCACCAATCTATATAAAGATCTTCACAATACAGCATTTGAAGCGTTTCACGCCATTACAAAAACGATTCGTCCTGGTGTGAATACGAAGGAACTCATAGAAGCATCGGGTGTCATTGAAAAGAATGGGTTTACTACCAATGATGATCTTGTGCATGGTTATGGTGGAGGATATTTTGCACCAATTTTAGGTTCTAAAAGTAGACCGTCAGGGCACTCATCGGATTTAGTTCTTCAAGAAAATATGTGCATGGTTGTGCAGCCTAATGTCATCACGAAAGATGAAAAAGCGGGCGTGCAATTTGGTGAATTAATCAGGGTAACTAAAACCGGATTTGAATCTTTACATAGAACACCTCAAGGATTATTTCGGGCAGGGCAAGATTTAAAATCCATCAAGAGCCGAATTTAAATTGACTTGAGAGCTTGTATCAGAAAACTCACCGAAAGGGATGATCATGACAACGACAAAATTGATGCCATATATTGTGAGGAGAGATCATGGGGGGATTGTTTACCTTACTTTGAATCGAGGTCAGCAATATAATCCTTTATCACTGAATATGATGCGTTCTTTGATTGAAAACATCACTGAAATCTCATTGGATCCATCGATTAAAGTAGTTGTCATCAAGGGAGATGGCAAAGGCTTTTGTGCTGGCCATGATCTTAAAGAGATACATGCGCACAGAGACCCGGCGTGGTTAAAAGTATTGTTTCAAGAATGTAATTCGTTGATGCAAAAAATCATGGATAGTCCTCAGGCGTATATTGCGCAGGTTCATGGTATTGCAACTGCTGCCGGTTGTCAGTTGGTATCTGTTTGTGACCTTGCCATTGCATCGAGTAATTCAAAGTTCGCTTTACCAGGCGTTAATATTGGACTATTTTGTTCTACCCCGGCGGTGAGCGTTTCAAGAAATATCAGCCGCAAGCGTGCAATGGAAATGTTGCTGACCGGTAATATGATGAATGCCCAGACAGCTTTATCATGGGGATTAGTCAATGAAGTGGTGGCTGAAGAGGATTTAGAGCAAAGTGTAGAGGGCTTGGCGCAAGTTATTCAAGCAAAAAGTGCAGAAGTGATTGCACTAGGTAAGAAAACCTTCTATCAACAATTGAATAGCAATTTAACCGATGCTTATGGCCTTGCCGCAGATGCCATGGTGTGTAATATGTTCTTAGATGACAATCAAGAGGGTATTGATGCTTTCTTAAATAAACGACCACCTGTTTGGAAAAATTAATTTATCTATCGATATCTATTTTCAGAGGTCACAAAAATTGAGTTTTAGTCATTGAATAATTTCGATCTAGGGTATACCTGAATTATCATGTCTGTATATAAAGAATAAAAATAAGCCTCTACGGTTTGAATTCTAAGAACAATGTTGATTAATAGAAGGATAGGAGTCTGAGGTGGGAGAATATTACAATGAAACGCGTACTGCTTTGTCAAATGTTAAAGATTTGCCAGTAGGAAATTTAGCTCATCGTCAAGTGCTTTTAGATAATGATAAAACGCGCATTAGTTATTTCGAATTGGCGCCAGGTGATCATACGGGGTGGCACAAGCATGAATATCAATATAGTGCCCTGTATCTAACTGATGCGAAGCTGTTTCATACAAGAATTGATGGTACTCAATTTTTAAGTGAGCATAAAGCTCAGGAGTTTAAGATCCATCCCATTGGAACTGAGCATAATGTGCGCAGTGAAGCGGATTATGTCATCAAGCTACTGGAAGTAGAATTCAAGTCCTAATTTAATGAAAATTCGTATATGAAGACTTTGTTATTTCCGCAGTGGATGCATGAATCAATTTCTTGCGAATAAACGAGGCTGATATTTATTGATATTTCATCATTTGATTTCTGGGTCTATCCTACATGTGCGTCTCTTGAGAGTTTTAGGTCTTTTATGAAAGACGAATTTAATACTTTATGGGATGCATTCTATCAATAAGTCTATTTAAGTGAGTAAAATGCAATTTAATTTCGAACAACAGCATGTCATCGTTTCAGGCGGTAGTAAGGGTATTGGACTTGCTTGTGCAAAAGCTTTTTTTAATGAAGGTGCATTTGTTTCGATTATTTCACGTCATCAAGATAACCTGAATCAAGCACTTATCGAAATTTCTGGTCAGACTACACATCCGCATATCAAAGCTATTTCTGCTAATTTATCTGATGCCAATCAAGCTCTTCAGGCATTAAATATTGCAGAGGAACAATTTGGGCCAGTCCAGGTTTTGATTAATAGCTCTGGTGCTGCAAAGCGGGTTGGTCCAGATGATTTAAATCCTGATGCTTGGAAAGCGTCGATGGATGCAAAATTTTATCCCTATATCCATTTAATTGATCCAGTAATTAAAAAGATGGCTCAGCAGGGTGGTGGGAGTATTATCAATATTATTGGTCATGGCGGTAAGATTGCTAAGCCGGTACATATTTCCGGTGGATCGGCCAATGCTGCACTTATGTTGGCAAGTAATGGGCTTGCCGCGGCATACGCCCCTAGTGGTGTTCGTGTTAACGCTATTAACCCTGGAATTACTTTAACGGGACGTCTAGATGGTTTAATTGAAGCACAGTCCAAGCAAACTGGTAAATCACGACAAGAGGTTCTGAAAGAATTCACGAATGATATTCCGATGGGGCGACTGGCTCAACCTGAAGAAATTGCGAACGTGGCCTTGTTTTTAGCTTCACCCTTAGCTAGTTATATCACTGCGAATATTATTACTATGGATGGGGCTATGTACCCCATTATTTAAAAAGGAGACTTCAATGTTGATGTATCGTTTACATACCACGGTTAGTGGAGAATCGGCAATGGAAAAAAGGCAAATCCCTCTTTCCAATGAAAATCGGCCGATTTCCGAAATATTTCCGGTCAAAGAAATGTTCTTTCGGGAGACTCCTGAGGGGCATGTACAAATGCATCATAATGCGCCGCGGCATCAACTGATTATCATTACATCTGGAATTATTGAAATTGAGGTTAGTACTGGTCAGAGATATGTATTAAAGCCTGGAGATTTGTTATTGCCTGATGACTTTACCGGTAAAGGACATATCACACGATCTCTGCGCGAAGTTCGTGGTTTTGTGCACGTTATTTTGCAGGATGATTTTGATGTGACGCAGTGGCCGATTGTTGAAGGAGGGAGACAATGATGATTCAGCGATGGATAGTTGGGCTTATTTCAGGATGTGCTTTGTCATTAGCGCTACCTAGTTACTCTCAAAATAATAAGCCCCTTAAAATTATTGTACCTTTTGCTGTTGGAGGCGCCTCAGATACCTATACAAGACTAGTTTCTCAAAAAGTCAGTGAACAAACTGGTAGAACTATTATTGTTGAAAATAAAACGGGTGCTGGTGGAAGAATTGCATTTGACTATGTTGCTCATCAACCACCTGATGGGACAATGGCGGTATTAATTGATGCAACGTACGCCATGTTACCTGGATTATTTAATAATCTAACTTGGGATATTAATAGTGACTTAGTGCCAAGTGCATTCATTACACAAACCCCATTTGTGATACTCGTACGTACTGAATCACCATATATGAGTTTAAAAGATTTAGTGAGTGCTGCTAAAAGTAATCCTAATCAACTCAATTATGGATCAGCTGGCGTTGGTAGTACGAACCATATTGTGACTGAACGTTTTAATGCTTCTGCAGGGATTACATTGACACATGTGCCATTCAAAGGGATGAGTGAAGCAAATTTTGCACTTCAATCTGGAAATATTGATCTCATTGTTGCGGCTCTTCCAACCGCCTTAAGTGGGATCCAGTCGGGTAAATTACGTCCGCTCGCTGTTAGCTCATTGAAAAGGTCGGCATTATTACCTAAGGTAGCTACTGCTGAAGAGCAGGGTATTACCGGTTTTGTCACTTCCAATTGGTTTGGCTTTGCATTTCCGAAAGGCACACCAAAAGATCAAATTGTCCTTTTGCATGATCAAGTTAATAAAGCACTCTCGGATAATGAGGTGAAGGAAAAATTGAGTGCTCAAGGCGCTGAAATTATTAACTTATCAATTGATGATTTTGGAAAATTTGTTCAAGATGATACGAAGCGTTGGACAGACATTACTAAATCGAAGCAAATTAAGATTAACTGACCCAACAACGCTTGTTGAATTCCATATTTAGAATCTAATAAGAGTTGGGCTGTCATGAAAAACAAGTCACTTTTTGGTGAAATGGAATATCGATATTCAATGATCTGCGTGCTAATATAAAGTTTGATTAAAAATAGGAGAGCCCCATGAAATATGTAATGACCCTAGTACTTAGCATTTGTAGTATTGCCTTTAATGTAAGTCATGCTGCTGAATACATGGATAAGACGCCATTTCAGCTCTCTAGAGCATTTTCTCCAGGCGTTATTACCGAGGGTGGGAAAACTGTTTGGGTTGCTGGTCAAACAGCCACGAGAGATTTTGATGGAAAAGATATTTCAAATAATTTTGAGGCACAAGTCAAGCAAGTGTTTGGACAAATTGATCAGGTCTTGAAAGATGCCGGTGGATCTTTAGACAATGTTGTTCAAATGACAGTCTTTATTAAAGAGTCTCGTTATGGTGATCGTTTTGTTGAAATGCGTAAGGACTTTTTTAAGAATGGGAATTATCCTGGTAGTGCGCTGATTACGATTACGAACTTTGCAAGACCTGGAATTGAAATAGAGATTCAGGCTGTAGGTGTGATTGGTGATAACTGCTCACAAGAAAAGCGTTGTTCAGTCAAAAAGAAGTAATTTATTGACATCCTCCCCGTCTAAAAACTGCATATTACTTGGCAAGTAAGAAATTTAAAAAAACCTTACTTGCTGAGTAGTTTTGGTTTTTTGTTCGGTCAATATTTGTAAGTATTAACTCAAATCTTTTGTAAATAATTAATTGATTTGAGCACCGGATGCCTTAACTACTTTTTGCATTCGGGTAGCTTCTTTGGCAATAAAATTTCGGAACACTTCAGGTTGGTCTGCAATGATTTTAAGTCCAATAGAATCTAGCTTTTGAGTGACCTCTGGGTCATGTAAAGCTTTAGCAAACTCCATATTTAGCTTTGAGATGATATCTTTAGGCGTACCTGCTGGAACGACAAAGCCATACCAAATACCAGCCTCAAGATCCGGTATGCCAAGATCTCCAGAGGTTGGAATATCTCCAGACTTTGCACTTTTTTCCTTACTCGTGATCACAATTGCTTTGAGGCGGCCTGCTCGAACATGTTGTATTACATTCGAGAAGTTATCGCACATGATCGAAACACGACCTCCAAGAACATCTTGCATGGCTGGCGCTGGACCTTGGTAGGGGATATGAACGATATCGATACCAGTAGTCGCCTTCAGTGTTTCTCCACAAAGATGACTTGTACTCCCGTTACCGGCTGAGGCAAAACTCAACTCACCAGGTTTAGATTTGGCCAGTGCAATCAATTCATTGAGATTATCTGCTTTAACACTGGGGTGGACCACAATCATATTGGGCGTTGCTGCTGCATTGATCACAGGATCAAAATCTTTTTCAGGTGAGTAAGATAGTTTGGGATAGATCCATTGATTGATCGCAAGAACTCCTGTGGTCGCTAGAAGGACTGTATAGCCATCGGCAGGTGAATTGACCACTTTGTTGGCGCCTACCGAGCCATTCGCGCCGGGGCGGTTCTCGACTAATACTGTGACTCCCATCGATTTAGTCATTACCTGGGAAACTAAACGTGGTATTAAATCGCTGGTACTTCCAGGGGGGAAGGGCGTAATAATCACTATGGGCTTATTGGGGTAATCTGCAGCAATGGCTCCTCCTGAAAGAGCTCCTAGGATTAATAATAAGATGAACTTATTGATCATGGAAATGAATTTATGATGCATATATTGCTTGCTCCTGCTTTCTTAAACTAGCGATCATGGATACTTTTAATAAATACTCGCGAGCAAGAGATGGATCAGCTGCAATTTCCATCATTTTCTTACGCCAGATTTTTTGTTCTACTGGATCTTTTGTTTCAAGATTGTTTTTGTTAGCGATCGTAATCGTATTGACATATTCGAGTGCGATAGGTCGTCGTTGAGATTCGTAATGGTCAAGTATTGAGGGGGGGATTTCACCCTTTTGTACTTTCACTAATAGATCTGCCAGCAAAAAGGCATCATGAATACCACCATTCATTCCCATGCCCCCAAGTGGATTATTGAGATGAGCCGCATCTCCAGCTAGAAAAGCACGACCGTCACGATAACGTTCCGCAACACGTTGATGCACGTTATAGACTGTTCGATGTTTGATTTCATAATCCCCAGACTTGGCATATATACGTTGTAGTCTTTTTTGGATACTAGCATCTGATAAAGCTTCCGTATCATTTTCATGAGAACCGATGGGGAGCATGACTCGCCATAGTCCAGAGACGTAGAGTAAGAAAAACCATTCTTCAGGATCCGCAAAATAACTAACTTCACATAGATTCGGAATGACTGAAGGAAAATCGAAGGGTGTGCTAGCAACTAAAAACCGTTCTGGCCATGTAAATCCGCCTAACTTGATCCCTAGAGCATCACGAATCAAACTACGACCTCCATCGGCTCCAATTAACCAATCACCTGTGATTTGTGAAGAACCTGTTGGACCTTTCAGTGATATAGAAACTGAATCACTCGTTTGTGAAACTTCAGTAACTTGGCTGGAGAAATGTATTTGTGCGTGAGGGAATTGTTGTAATCGATCAGCTAATAGTTTTGTTAGTTTGTATTGTTCACATTGCACACGGTAAGGATGAGAAGTATCCTCACGAATCGATCCAAAATTAAGTTCAACCATCCAACCTTGACGGTCGCGATATTGTAAGCGAGGTGCTTTTAAGCCTAACGCAATTAATTTTTCACTGATATTGAAACGATCGAGTAGGTCTAAAGTGGATGGTTGAAAAGTAGATGCACGCAGTGTTGTTGGAAGTTCAGCGTCAGATTCAAAAACGGCGACGGAGATACCTGCATCTGCAAAAATATTTGCGGCAACGAGGCCAACGGGCCCAGCGCCAGCAATAAGGATATTAGGTCTTGGTGTATTCATACCTTTATCTTAACATTGACAGGCTATTCAGTCCGATCAAAGATGTAATAAAAAAGCACCATTAGAGGCTTAATTTTTATAAATAATCGTATAGATGAAGTTGCAGCTAGTTTGATCGGATGCGCGACAAACCTCGCCATTCATGGCGGGGAAGAATAGCGCGGACGGCGCAACTGTCCTAGAACTTCATGTGGTGTTTGTTGTTGTTCGATGTACTGCCGAATAATCGCTATTGGCGCTTCGCCGCAACTCTCCGCAAAGTAGCTTGGTGACAACAGCGCTCCACCCCACAGCTATTTGTAATGCTGTGGTAGCTCTTGCGCCGTATCATGCGACTTGAAACCCCTTTTAAACTATTCACCAACTTAGCGATGGCTACTTTAGGTGGGTAGTTAACTAACAGGTGGATATGGTCATCTTCGCTATCGCACTCAAGTAACTCTGCTTCAAAGTCATTGCCAACGCTAGAGAAGATCAGTCGCAAGTCTTCAACAATCGATTTTGTAAAGACATTGCGACGGTATTTGGTAATAAAGACCAGATGTACATGCATCTTAAATACACAATGCCTACCATGTCTTATATCGCTATTATTTTTCATAGGCTAAAAGTATCATGCTTGTATATGAATCGCCTTCAAGCCTATCGCTTCGAGTTAAAGCTCAATGTGGCCGCATTGCCAAAGAGAATCGCAAGACCCAATCTCACTTTCAATGTGTATCTTGTGGCTATGAGAATCATGCCGATACTGTTGGCTCAATCAATATTTTAGAGCGCGGACTGCGCTTGTTAGCTTGTGGAGATCCGATGCCGTTAGATCGGTCTGTGAAGCAAGAACCCACCGATACTACTCTCGATGCTCTTGCAGCCTAAGCGTGGTAGGAGTCCTCTCCCTTTAGGGAGGGGAGGATGTCAAAATCCCAATTTCTCACGAGTATTGGTGAGATCTTTTAAACTTAGTTATTGCAATCAGTTTGATTTTTATTCATTGAGCAACTAAAAATAATTTTTCCTTCACGGTTATATTCTGTAAATAACCATTTAGAACCATTTTGATCCTGACGATCTAAGGTAGCAAAACCAAAGTCTAGAAAACTTTCAAATTTTTGAATTTTCATCTGATCCATTTGGCTTTGACTTAAATTAATTTTTTTTACTTTTAAATCTTCTAAGGCAGATCCTCCATTACCCGAGATCAGGGAGATGGGGCGAGGGAATTGATAAGAGATTGCTTGAACGGTGTGAACATGACCATGTAAGGTTGCATTAAATGAAGAAGATAATAAAGACTCTCCTTTGATATTATTCATCAGCATGCCTAAACTGTTCAATTTTAGTTCTAGATCGCCAGCGCTTGAATCTTTTTTTAGGGGTGAAACGATAGAAATTGGGTGGTGATTGGCAAAGATATTGAATTCTTTATTCTTTGCTAAATCTTCAGCTTTTTTAATTTGATTTTTATAGACCTGATAGCTAAAATCCTTTGGCTTGATATCTTTAGAAGGCATATTCGCCGAATCAAAGACAACGATTTGTGATGATTTTCCAATTTGAACAGCATAGGGCTCAGTATAGTTTGCGAAATCATCATTTTTAGGATCATTACAACTAAGTTTCTCATTCCAAGGTCTTATGTCCACAAAGCGATGCCAACCTTGACCTGCTCGCGAACAAGCTTCATGATTGCCGCGAACGAAAACCCAGGGAGTAGCATCTAGAAGAAGTTTTGCGGGGATGAAGAAATCAGCGTTCCACGCATCAAAACCATAACCCCATGGAGAGTTTTTACATCCTTCACGGCTTTCTGGACAGGGACTTTCTCGGTAATGAATATCTCCAACGTGAACGACTAAGTCTGGATTCGTATTGAAGGCGCTTTGAATGGTTTGAGCAAATGGCCATTTTTCGATCGAGTTACAGTCTTGAAAAGCATTTTCAGATGCTTTGAGTCGACAACCTGTATCCCCGATGATGACAATTCGTTGCAAATTAGATTTCAAAGCTTTCAGAGTTTGCCCATTGATATTTGCTTGAGAAACCCCATTAGGCCACTCTATTTCACAGGTTGTTACTGAAAACTTTGAGGGAACTTGATCAGTATTTATACGAATAGAAATATCTTCAGCACCAACTCTTGTTGATAATCTTGAAGGCGGGGAGTTATCCCACTGAATTGATGGGCAACTTGCCTGGTTGGTAATGGCTCTTACAATGACTTTATCTTCCCCAACGACTCGATAGACCTGTGTAAAAGCTTGAGTTTCTCTTAGCTTTGATGGATTATTGATTGAGCAAGATACGAACAATCCAATACTCAAAATGAGTAAAATTATTTTTATAAATTTCATAAGACAGTCTTAATTACTGCAATTTAAATTCACTAAAACAGTCATTACCTTGTTTTCACCCACAAATTCTTCAGGTGGCTTCGGGTATTTTGCTATTTGAACAGCAGTCATGGCCGATCTATCTAACATTGGAATACCACTAGTTGTCATGATACTAGCACCTGATTGTTGAGAGTCTTTTAAATTAAATTGAATTCTCGTTTTACCAACGAGGTTCATATCTTTTGCGACTGACGTACAAACAGTTGCAGCTTGGATCGCTGCATTGACTTGTCCTCTATAAAGAGACATGGGGTCAGGTTTATTTGTCGTATTGGATGATGCTTGGCTAGTCGTGGATGCAGTGCTTTCAGAAATATGGCTTGGATTGTGAGGAATTGGGGAGGCTTGATTTTCTGATGGCATTTCAGACCTTGGTATGTCGGGAGTGACCTTAGGGGTGTTTGGTTTTACAGGTGTTTTAATCTGTTCTTTAATAGGTTTGGGAATTATTTTTGGTTTTTCAGGTTCTTGGAGTTTTTCCTGAGAAATTTCATTGAAGACTAAATTGATGGTATTTTCAGTAGATGAAGTTCGTAAAAATTTGCTCATTAAAATAAATACAACAAATCCAATAAGAATGGCTTCAATAGCTATTGCAAAAAAATAAATATCTAGCTTAGAAAATGGATGGCGATTTTGATGAGCTGAAGCCATCGAAAATTGCATAGTCATTTATTATTTTGATCGATTAATTGCTGCAAGAGATATTTGAGATGCCCCACCAGATTTAATCGCATCAATGACTGACATCAACTGTTGCAATGAAACCGTATCAGCACCGACTAAAGTAACGGAAATTTTACTGGCATCTCTTTGTTTTAAGTAATCGGTTAATCCTGCTATAGAACTTGATTTACTATCGACATTAATTTCACCGGTAGGAAGGATTTCAACGGTTAACTTTGGATTAGGAATTGTGGTGGCAGTTGAGCTAGTAGGTAATTTGGTCACATGTCCACTTGTAGGGATCATCTTTAATGCCAACATAATAAAAAATACCAGCAGAAATAACATGATATCAATCATGGGAATGATTTCTATCCTTGGTTTTTTAACTTCAAGATAACGCATGTGATTTATCCTAATTATTCAAATAGATGTCTACGATTGACAATCATAACTTTTAAAGTCTCCATTTGATGCACGAGAAATCGAATCTGCGTATTAATATTGTTAAAGAAGCTAAGGCCTAACATCGCAATAATTAAACCAAATGCCGTCGATACTAGCGCCTCAGAAATACCACTTGAAATTTGTGCAGCGGAGTTCTGAATATCTGTTAGACCAAACATGGCATTAAACATACCGATAATGGTTCCAAATAATCCAAGAAGGGGAGCTAAGGTAATAATGGTATCCAGCATCCAAACGGTTTGATCAAGCCGTGGAACTTGATGCATGATTTCCTCCTCAAGTTTGCCATCAAGATCTTCGCGAGTAAGGCCTTCAATATTCTCCCTTAAAGCAACATTGACTAATCTTACTGATGGAATTTCAGCATGACTTTCTTGGAAGGCTTGAAGACTTTCTTTGTTAACTGACTTTGAGTTTTGGCACAAGGTAATCAATTGCAAACCTACCTTTTTCATATCCGCTAGAAATTTTAGACGTTCAATGATGATAAATATTGCAATAAATAGTAAAACAAACATCAGGTAAATTACTCCGCCTGATTCATTCGCTAGACGGAGTAGAAATTCAATAGACATACAAATCCTTTTCGGTAGACTTTAAATTACACATTAAAAATAAATTGTCGATTAGAAGTCCACAATGAGAGTTGTATAAGCAGCGATACCAGACGTATACGTCACTTGATCATTCGCAGCTGCTCCAGGTTGATGCGAAGCACTTTGTGAAGTTGATACAGGAGTGAAGGCAATCAAGTAATTTTTATTGAATAAGTTGTTAACTCCAAAACGTATCTTCGCACCTTTAGCATAGGATGGAATGTTATTAAAGGTGTAATTGGCATAAATATTAGTAATAAAAATTGGGTCTAAGCTATACCATTCGTTAGATTGACTCACATTCGTGTTGTCTTGGTATTGTGGACCAATTCGTTTCACTGTTCCACCAAGTGCCCAAGGACCCTCTCTATAAAATAGAGCTACAGATTCCATATCACTTGGAACGTTAGCTACAGCTAAGCCTGTGGTATCGTATGTTGCGTTATATGCCATAGCATTAGCATAGAGATTAAACCCGCCACCAAGTACCACATTACCTGAAACTTCTATACCTTTATAGGTTGTAGAGGGTGCTGCATAAAAATATTTATAAGAGGGATTGTTCGGGTCAGTTGCAGAGGCATAGCTTCTATCTGCTTTTGTAATGAAAATATCTGCATCAACCATAAAATCTCTTGCTTGATAAACTGTTCCAATTTGATTCGTTGTTGTTCTAATGGGAGATGGCAATACTGAAACGTTTGCACCTGTTGAATCAAATACACTGGATGGAGGGATGACATCCCCAGTTGCGTATTGGGCATAGACTGACCAATTTTTTTGTAGCATATAACGCGCATCTAAAAATGGTAAAACGTCAGTGTATGTTGCGCTATGTTGTACATAGGGCTGACCATTGAGATTTCCAACAGTTCCATCATCAGCAAATTGAGTTAAATCCATTCGATAAGAATTATATTTAACACCTGGTGTAACAGTAAGTTTGTCAGTTACTTTAGCTGCAAATTCAACGTAAGGTTGAATTGTGGTCGTCACAAAGTCTTCGTTAAAAGAAACACCGCCGGCACTAGCTCCATTAGGGTTCGTATATCCACCTGTCACAGGATTCGCATATATTTGATGTCTAGGCGTATCAGCTCTTTCTACCTGTATACCAGTTCTTAAAATACCGTATTCAGTATCTTTTGTCAGCCGCAAAATATTACCTAAGGTATGATAAGAATTTAATTTATCCATGCCCGCTTTTGTAGCCGTTGCGCTATATAAGGCATCCGGTGCTTTAAAAACAGCATAATTTTGTTGGTTACTATAGTAGTTAAAATACGTTTTATTATCGAGTTTCCAGCCATTGCCTAGGTTAGAGTTAAATCCTAAATAATTAAAAGAAGCTGTAACATCATAATGAGAGTACGCCATGTTATCGAGGCGTGTTGGGTCATTACTATTGACATACATGTAATTTGCTTTAGGAGAGCATCCAGTAATAGAGCCCGTGTTGTAGCATGCAAAGGTTGCCGGATTCCCCCCCCCACCTGCATTAGAGAGGTAATGTGTCCAAGAAGAGAAAGCTGTTAATAAAGTATCAGAGGTGAGTGCAGATTCAATCTTAAAGCTAGCCCCGTCTCTATATTGAGGATTAAAACTTTGAGCACCATCAGATGTAAAGTGATGCGCATTAATTAAAAATTTAGTATTGGAGGTTTCACTTGTATAGCCAGATGCATATTCAGCCTCCATTTGCTGAGTATTGAAACTACCGTAGGTATAAGCACCAGTTATACGTTGAGTGTTATCGATCGGCTTTGATAATAATCCTACAGTACCGCCAAAATTCGCAGGTCCAAGAGAGGATGCAGTTCCTGGACTCCGGTCAGATGTAATCCCACCGATGAATGGTCCTGGGAAAAAGACTTGTGAATGGTGAGTTGGGTCATTGGTATCGTTAAAAGGGATACCATCAAATGTCATGGTAAAGTTGCCGTCTTTAAAGCCTCTAAACCAAATTTTTTCATCACCACCACCTGACCCATTGGAACTAAATCCATATGCCCCTGGTAGCATACTTGCACGATCAGCAAAGGTTGCAGTTGGTGCCGTAAAGTTGTCAATATACTCTTTACTGAGTTCGGCAACGGGACGTGCTACTTCTACAGTATTGCGAACAGGCGAAGTTACAACAGATGGATAATTTTTAGGATTATCTTGAGATGAAGATGCCCCTCCAGTTGCATTAACAATACCCACATCAGTTACTTGTTGGGCAAAAGAAATTACAGGTGAGATAAGACCTGCAACAATTAAGGAAAAAACAAGAGGTTTTATTTGATGAGTATTTTTCATGTTTGAAGAAATCACTTTAGGTTTAAAAATTAGGGATAACACTAATTTAGAAAGTTTTTATTTCAAACAGATGTCACTGAAATGGATTTTTTATTTCATTAATACGTCTTAATGATGAAAAAGTGATGATGTGTAAAACTGGCCTTTATTAAAAAGGACCCAATATGTAATTTTTATTACAAAGATAATTAAATTAATTTTTATGAAGGCAGATAAGCTCTTAAAAAGTTATAAAAATTTACATCATTTTATTTTTTAAGTTGATTTGAGGCTTGAAAAACACTCTTGAAGTGTATATCAACAATATTTTTCTAAAAAAGAAATAATTTAGTACTGAGTGCTAGGGAGCGTTACGGTAAGCCCATCAAGCTTTTTTGTCAGTAAAATCTGACAACTTAATCGGCTATTTTCTTGGGGAGGAATCGCAGTAAATTCTAGCATTGCTAATTCCTCGTCACTTGCTTTGGGTATATTTGACGACCAATCCTCACTCACAAAGACATGGCATGTAGCACAGGTTAACAAACCTCCACAGTCGGCTGCTATTCCTTGAATACCATTCTTCATAGCCGCCTCCATGAGACTTTGACCAGTCTGAGTATGAAAGCTTTTATTGATGATGGATCCATCTTTTGCAGTGGATAAAAAGTAAACGGTAATCATTTAAATCCTACTAAAGTATTCACGGCGCTGGAAGTCGTTTTTATCCTTTGCCTGTTCATATCGCAGTGCTTCTGAACTTTTGATTTGGGTGAAATACGACAAAAAATCATTTCCAAAAGCCAAGACCAAAGCAGCGTCATTATTCAAAGCATTGAGGGCTCCACTAAGGCTATTCGGTAAATGCATATTAGAACTGTTGTAAGGGTCTTGGGTTGCAGGAGGTGCGCGAAGCTTTCGTTCGATTCCATCTAGTCCCGCATAAATTTGTGAGGCGATATACAGATAAGGATTCGCTCCTGATTCCCCCAGCCGATTTTCGATTCGAGTGCCGGCGTCACCACATTCTCCAATGACACGTAGCATCGCACCACGATTGTCGCGACCCCAAAGAACAGATTGGGGGGCTAAAGCGTTTGCGCCAAATCGACCAAATCCGTTGGTGGTGGGTGTACAAAATACGGTCATACCTCTTGCATGATCCAATAATCCTGCTAGGTAATGCTCTCCAAGATCTGAAAGGATATAGCCAGCATCCATTGGGGTGGAGCCACTAGCTGGAGAAGAGCGCAGAAATAGATTTTGACCAGAAGATTGATCAATTAAAGACTGATGCAAATGCCAGCCACTAGACATGATGTTCGGGAAGGGCGGTCGACACATAAAAGTAGCATGATATCCAGCCCGACGAAGTGCTTGCTTGACTGCACTGCGAAATAAAACCATATTATCGGCAGCAGTCATTGCGTCCGTGACGTCAAACACGGCTTCCACTTGACTAGGTCCCATCTCAATTTCTAGTGATAATAGTGGTAATCCAAGTTCCTGTGCAGTACGTTGTACGATTCGCATCGCCGGTTCGGCCATGTCAAACCACTCCTCAGTCAGCAAACTGTATCCTGGATGGATCATACTGACAACTGGCGCATCTCCTGGCCAATTTGCCAACTCGGGATTGAGTTGAGCATTAGTATCTTCAATTTTGTAGATGTGGAATTCTACTTCGAGTCCGCATTGCATAGATATGCCTTGAGTCCCTAGATTCTGAAGTGCACGTTGAAGAATACGACGTGTATCTAACTCCACAGGGCTACCATCAGTAAACCAAGGTTGCGCCCTTAACCAACCCGTTGAGTCAGTCCAGGGTAATTGCTGAAAACTATCTGGGTCAGGGAGCAAGAGTAAATTACCACCTTGACCAAAGCCAGGTAATGAGGAAGTACCTTCTGGCTCAAAAACCTTAAAAGCGGTTCGATCAGAGGTGTCTTTGAGCATGAGTGTACTTACCATACTCACCCCTTCATGAAAGGTTTTAGGTAAAGCGGAGGCTACTAATGTTTTGCCACGGACAATACCGTGAAGATCGCACCATCCGATACGTACCAATTCTAATTCACGGGTTTTTATTTGTAGCAAAGTCCGCTCGATTGCTTCTAAACGAGCCGCATCCTGAATACCGCATAATGTTGCAAATGCTGTCACGTCAGTACTTTTTCGTTTGTTTTCGCAATCCAAGGAGCGCCATCACGTTTGGCATTCACCTGTTCTTTGAACCAGTTACTCCAAGAACCTGCTGGTGCAATGCCATCAATGGTATCTGGTCCTTGTTGTTGATCAGACAAGGTTGGATCTGCCATACAAGGAGCTAAACCGCCCGATTGAACGGATTCAATCGCCTGCAACAATTGACGACGGTTGGCCATAATCACCTTGTCTGTAGTACCTAAATGTTCTCTAGTACGATCCTGAATGGGGCCCATGCTTTCCACTGCCCATTGATCATGAACGTTGATGTCATCCTCTCCCATACCTAGATAAGTAGACTCACGTTGCTCTTTGGGGTTAAAGCCCCAATCATTATGTCTACCAGACTTAGGAATAAATTGTGGAGGAGGGATATATTGCGTTCGTTGATGACGCATAGCCTGTTTATCTACAGGGCCGGAAAAACTAGTGAAGAAAGAGTACCAATAGGTATGCGTATCATCAATCGGCACATGCATCTGTGTAATGGTCAATGTCTCAGATAGAGGGATCACAAAGGTTTGTGGAAAAATTTCATGAGTCACTCGCACATGAGTTAGTTCATCAGTCATCGGTCGCAGTGTTGTGATCTGATAGCCCCAAGGCTTAGGCTCAAACGTAATTTCTGGTTTACAGAACTCACGCATAATACGTGTCATCGGCCAACGTTCCCCATTGAAGTCGCCAGCACTGGCACTGCGAAATTGTTTTCCGCCTGGGTTGTCACCAATCCCATCAAGCGACTCATCATTCAGAAAACGGTGTAAAAAAGAAGTGTGTGCTGGATCGATACCGACCTCGAACGCTTGTAGCCAATTACATTGCCACATCCCTTTAAAAGCAAACACATGGGTAGATGGGGCTGCAAAACAATCAAAGTTTGGAAACTTTGGTGCTTTGCCTTCTTCGCCCATCCAAGCGAAGAGTACGCCACTTTTTTCAAGGACCTCGTAGCTGCGTTGTTTGACGCGTTCACATAGCTTACTTCCTGCTGGTTCAGCAGGGGTTTCCAGGCATTGACCAGTAGCGTCAAATTTCCAGCCATGAAATGGGCAACGTATACCATCACCCTCGTGACGACCAAAGGCGAGGTCAGCACCTCGATGCGGGCAATCACGATCGATTAAACCCCATCGGCCCTGATCGTCCTTGAACAATACTAAGTCCTGGCCCAGTAGGCGAACCGCCTTCATTGGACGCAGTTTCATACTCGGCTCTAGCGCTGGATCAAACTCATCCAGTAAGGCTACCGGTTGCCAATATTGGCGGATCAAAGAACCGCAAGGCGTGCCTAGCCCAATGCGGGTCAACAGCTCATTTTGCTCTGCTTTCATAAAGAGTCTCTCTTTAATTTTGTAACATAAGCTTATGATAACGGACTCAAAGCAAATTTCGTCATCTAAGCATATAATTGGTACATTAAACTTTGAGCTGTGTTAGCCTTTTGCTAACGCTATCGCCCCAGAATTAGAAAATAGGGGCGTAATGTCTACTTTATTTAAAAAAAATCTTTGTCTTTTGGCTGCAATTGCGAGCTGTTCTTCAATCTCCAATGCGGAGCAAGTAAGCTCCTCTTTAGTTCCAACCTCCGGAGCCTATTTGGGTTTAGGATTTGGAGCGCACTCCACGCAATTTAATGATCAGCAACTTCAAGCAACTGGTATATCCACTGCCACAAACACAGGAAGCGGTGCAACATCAACTGGTACTGCTGGTGGTCCACCCGTAAGTATTGATATGAGCTCGAGTAATACAATTGCACCAGCTATTCAAGCTGGTTATTTTCAAAAATTTCAAGACTCTAGTTATTTATGGGGTATGAAGTTTTCTTATAGCTATTTGGGTGGCTCAACTGCAACTAAGGATCGTATTTTAATTCCCCAATATGGAACATACCCTAGTGGGGCTTCTTTTACGGGTAATGCTGTAGCTACCTCTTATCAAAAAACAATGAAACATCAAAT
>CAIPQU010000052.1 GCA_903867305.1 uncultured beta proteobacterium | reverse complement strand
GATTTCATCTGAAATCGTCATTTCACCTGAATAATCTGTGGAAGCTGCCCAAAGGCGAATGATTTCAGCACCCATTTTATCGGCGACTTCTTGGGGCGCGATGACATTGCCTAAAGACTTACTCATTTTCCTACCATGCCCATCCACTGTAAAACCGTGGGTGAGAAGTCCTTTATAGGGAGGTCTTCCATCGAGCATTGAGCCTGTGAGAAGCGATGAATGGAACCAGCCGCGGTGTTGGTCTGAACCTTCCAAATAGAGATCAGCTAAACGTTCGTCTGGATTTTCAGTTGACAACTCTTGCTGATGCGAGCCACGAATGACATGCCAATGGGTAGTGCCTGAATCAAACCAAACATCTAAAGTATCTTTATTTTTTTCATAGTGAACCGTATCAGAGCCTAAGATATCTTCCGGGTTTAACTTTTGCCACGCTTCGATACCATTCACTTCAATTAATTTTGCTATTGATTCCATATGGGCTTGGGTATTGGGATGTAATTCCCCAGTTTCACGATGGACAAAAAATGCCATTGGTACGCCCCACTGCCTTTGTCGAGAAAGTGTCCAATCGGGCCTATTGGCAATCATTCCATAGAGTCGCTGCTTACCCCAAGCTGGGTAAAAATGAGTTGACTCAATGCCCTCTAGAGCGATTTGACGCATGCTTTTGGTATATCCCTTAGGCACTTTATCCATACTAGCAAACCACTGTGATGTTGCCCTGTAGATGATAGGCGTTTTATGTCGCCAGCAATGCATATAAGAGTGCGTAAACTCGACAGATTTTAAGAGTGATCCGGCTTGTGATAATGCTTTAACGATTTCGCGATTAGCTTTCCACACAAACTGGCCACCGAAAAGAGGTAATGTACTTGCATAAACCCCATGACTCATAACGGGGCTAATAATATCCGCATCTTTCATACCATGTGCTTTACAGGACTTATAGTCTTCTTCACCATAAGCTGGGGCGCTATGAACAATACCTGTGCCACTCTCTAGAGTTACATATTCTGCACAATAGACAGGAGCAACTCTTTGATAGCCAGCATCAAGGGGTGCTAGGGGATGTTCAAAAGTAAAGTTTTCTAAATCTTTGCCAAGGCAGACGCCAATAGTAGTTCCTTCTAGACCATAAGACGTTAGACAATTTTCGACAAGTTCTTTCGCCAAAATGAGTAATTGGGCCCCAGTATTCACTAAAGCATATTCAAATTCAGGATGCACATTTAATGCTTGATTTGACGGTATCGTCCAAGGAGTTGTTGTCCAAATAACGATGCGACCTTCTAAATTCGGCAATACAGGAAGATGAAATATTTCAGCCAAACGAGATTTTTCGGATTCAACAAAACGGAAGCCTACATCAATCGCTGGATCTACTTTATCTTGATATTCAACTTCTGCCTCAGCTAAAGCAGAGCCGCAATCAAAACACCAGTTAACAGGCTTTAAACCCCTAAAAACAAATCCTTTTTCCATGATTTTGGCTAAGGCACGAAGCTCATTAGCCTCGTTCTTGAAACTCATGGTCAGGTAGGGATTTTTCCAATCACCGAGAACCCCAAGTCTTTCGAAATCTATTTTTTGTTGTTCAATTTGTTCTGTTGCGTAAGCTCTTGCTTTTGATTGAACCTCTTCAGTAGATAGGTTTTTGCCATATTTTTTCTCAATTTGAATTTCGATAGGCATTCCATGACAATCCCAACCTGGCACATAAACTCCGTCATAGCCCATCAGGGTCTTACTTTTAACAATCATATCTTTGAGAATCTTATTCACCGCATGACCAATATGGATGTTGCCGTTTGCATAGGGGGGGCCATCATGCAAAATGAATTTTTTCTTACCGATACGAGATTGACGAATAACCTCGTAGATATTTTTTTCTTGCCATTGCTTCACCCATACAGGCTCACGTTTGGGTAAATCCCCACGCATGGGGAAGGTGGTATCAAGTAAATTGACGGGATATTGATTATCTGACATGTTAAGTTCTAAAGTATTGTCTAGCTGCTATTGCATCTGATTCAATCGCAGCTTGCAAACTGGTTAAATCAGAGTATTTTGCCTCATCTCTGAGTTTTTTCAAGAATTCTACTTGAATGACTCTTCCATAGACTTCTTGGTTGAAATCAAATATATGGGTTTCTAAGAGAACTCGACCTGCATCCTCAACCGTTGGCCGATAGCCCAAGCTTGCGACTGCTGGCAAAGGATCTTTTCCTAAGCCATGAACTTGAACCACAAAAATACCCGTCATTGCTGGAGGTCTTTGATGAAGCTTACCGGATAAAGCCAAATTCAATGTAGGAAACCCCAAGGTCCTTCCGAGCTTCTTACCATGAATCACATGCCCAGAGATGATATATGGCCGACCTAGTAATTCCTTTGCTTGGGTTAACGAGCCATTTTTTAAGGCTGTTCTAACAGCCGTGCTCGAAATACGATTATTTCGACTATCCTGAATTGTTTCTAAGGCGTGGACAGCAAAGCCATATTGATCACCTGCTGCTCTCAGAGTTTCAATATTTCCAGTTCTTTTGGAGCCATAATGAAAGTCATCGCCAATCACGACATGCTTGGTATTTAAACCATTGACCAAAATGTCTCTCACAAATTCATCAGCGGTCTTTCTAGCAAAATTGGCATTGAAATGTTCAACGACCACTAAATCTATATTAGTTTCTTTCAGGGCTGCCAATTTATCCCTCAGACTGAGGATTCTAGTTGGGGCATTTTTCGGGTCAAAAAACTCTTTCGGGTGAGGCTCAAAAGTTAGCAGGCATGTTTGAAGATCTTGTTGCTGGGCAACGTCGTGTAATTGTTTTAGCAACGACTGATGCCCCAAGTGCACACCATCAAAATTTCCGATGGTTAAGGCGCACGGGGTACGTGGTAAAGAGGGGGGTATTCCGCGGATAACTTTCACAACAATATTTCAATTATATTAGTGGAGATGAAAAAAATTGTGATTCTTATTTCCGGACGAGGTTCCAATCTTCGTGCAATACTTCAAGCCCAGCGTTTAAAAGCCTGGCAGGCCGATATTGTGCAGGTTATCACAAATCGCCCACAAGCAGTTGGAATCGAGGTTGCCAATGAATTTGGCATTCCAGTGACCATTTTAGATCACCAATCGTTTATTTCGAGACAAGAGTTTGATGCAGAATTACTCAAAAAAACACAAGCTTTTAACCCGGATTTAGTCATTTTAGCCGGTTTTATGCGTATCTTATCTGCAGACTTCGTCAATTTTTTCAATGGGCGCCTGATGAACGTCCATCCATCCTTATTGCCAAGTTTTCCGGGATTAAAGACTCACTCTGCAGCCATTGCCATGGGGGTTAAATGGCATGGCGCAACGGTTCATTTTGTTACGCATGCGATGGATGTTGGACCGATAATCGCTCAAGGTGTTGTTCCTGTTTTACCAGAAGATACGGAAGAGACTTTATCCCAAAGAGTATTAGAAATAGAGCACATCATATATCCGCAAGCGTTAGAATGGTTTATTAGGGACCAGTTACATTTAGATCAGGGTAATGTTAGAGTAGTGCCTGCGCAGCAACAATTTTTTCAGTTGCCAATAACACCTTAAGGAATATTTTCATTCCAATGATGAATAAAAGATCACCAGTGTCAAAACGACCTTCTCCAGCCAGAACAACAACATCACCTGCCAAAAAAACACCTTATAACCCTGCTATGGCAAAAGCAAAAGCCTTGCCAGTCCATTTAGAGCATTTAATCAGAGTTTTACCTGAGATTTTGAAATTTGACGCACCATCTGACATGGTGGTGAGTAAGTACTTTAAAGAGAATAGTCAGTTAGGAAATCGAGATCGCGCCTTAATTGCTGAATCGACGTTTTCCGTATTGAGGCATAAATTAGAGTTATTACAATATGCGCAAAGTGGGCAAGGACCACTGTTACGAAGAATTGGATTACTTGGATTGATGATTGCTTTATCTGAAGGTGGGTTGGGAACTAGTCATCGATTAGAAAGTGCGTTGGCTGATTTGGCATTCATCGCTCATCCGGGAGAGGTGGACTGGCTGCAACGCTTTGTGAACTATCCGCGAGACAGTTTGACCCCGCAAGTGAAAAACAATTTGCCAGATTGGTTATGGGACGAGTTAGGGAAACAAGTTAGCGAAGAAGAACGTGAGTCTTTAGCTAAAGCTCTTTTAAAGCCAGCTCCTTTAGATTGCCGCATCAATTCTTTAAAAGAGAAAAGAGAAGTATTGGTAGAGGAGTTCAATGCCTTAGGCGGGCGTTATCAAGCCATACCAACCCCCTATTCAGATTTAGGGGTTCGTTTGTTAGGCAAGCCGGCTTTACAAAACTTGCAGAGTTTTAAAGACGGTAAATTTGAAGTTCAAGATGAGGGAAGTCAACTCTTAAGTATGCTTTTAGCTCCAAAAAGAGGAGAGATGGTTGTCGACTTTTGTGCCGGTGCCGGGGGTAAAACTTTAGCAATGGGGGCGATGATGAAATCCATGGGGCGTCTATATGCCTTTGATATTTCGGCAAGAAGGCTAGCAAAGCTAAAACCGAGGGTTGCCAAAAGTGGGTTATCAAATGTACATCCTGTATGGATCGATAGTGAAAATGATGCAAAGGTGAAGCGTCTTGCTGGCAAGATTGACCGAGTCCTTGTGGATGCACCTTGCAGTGGTTTAGGTACTTTACGTCGAAATCCAGATCTGAAGTGGCGTCAAACACCCCAAAGTATTGAAGAGCTGCAAGCTAAACAATTTTCTATTTTGTCTGCTGCAGCAAAGTTATTGAAGCCTGGTGGACGTCTAGTTTACGCAACTTGCAGTTTGTTAGAGCAAGAGAATCAAACGATTGTGAAGGAGTTTTTACAACAAAACCCTCATTTTGTTTTATTAGATCCGAAGGTGGTCTTGACAGCTCCATTTCCCCGTTTAAATGATTTACCCGTAGGGTCTAATCAAGAAAACTCTTGGTGGCAGCTTTGGCCTCATCTACATGAAACAGATGGTTTTTTTGCAGCAATTCTTGAGAGGAACTCGACTCCGTCTCCCAAAAAAGTTTACCCAGATCAAGAAAAGGCAATTGAGGAGTAAAATAGGTTTTTACGGAAAATATCGATGACAATTTTTAATGAGCTCAATCAAGTGATTCCCTCTTGGTTAATGAATTGGATTGCGGATGGAGTGTTAAATTGGTCTGGTTGGGGCATCTTTTGGTACCTCATGATCATGACGCATATAACTATCGCTAGCGTCACTATCTTTTTGCATCGTCATCAAGCTCATAGAGCTTTAGATTTGCACCCTAGTGTTTCCCATTTTTTTCGTTTTTGGTTATGGTTAACTACGGGGATGGTGACCAAAGAATGGGCGGCAATTCATCGTAAGCACCATGCGAAGTGTGAAACAGAATATGACCCTCATAGCCCTCAAATTCAGGGTATTCAGACCATTATGTGGCGTGGTGCTGACCTTTATAAGATGGAAAGCCACAATCAAGAGACGCTGGAGAAATTTGGTCAAGGCACTCCTAACGATTGGATTGAGAAAAATATTTACGAAAAATATAGCTGGCAGGGTGTAGCTCTGATGATGATCATTAATTTGATTTTGTTTGGCGCTATCGGTGGCTTTATATGGGCAATTCAAATGGTTTGGATACCAATTACGGCTGCTGGGGTTATTAACGGTATCGGGCACTATTGGGGTTATCGTAATTACGATTGTGAAGATGCCTCACGCAATATTTCCCCTCTTGGCATCATCATTGGCGGTGAGGAGTTACATAATAACCACCATACCTTTGCTACAAGCGCCAAGTTATCAAGCAAATGGTATGAGTTTGATATTGGTTGGTTGTATATTCGATGTTTGGAGAGTTTCGGGTTAGCGAAAGTTAAAAAGACGATTCCAAAGATTAAGTCCACTGAACCGCAAGTTATTAGTGAGGAATTGGTCAAGACCATCGTGATGCATCGTTATGAAATCATGTCCAGATATAGCAAAACACTTAAAGCCGCATTTAAGTTAGAGGTCCAATCCATGAAAGGCCTAGCAAAAGAATTTGCAGATAAGCATCACTGGTTATTTAAAGATGAGAGCAATTTAAGTGGCTTTCAAAAACATCGATTAGAAACTCTAATGGTGGCTAATGAACGTTTAAAACACTTGATTGAAATGCGTCGTGAACTTACTCAACTTTGGACGAAGTCGACGGCTTCTCGTGAGCAGTTAACTGAGCTTTTGCATGAGTGGTGTTTAAAAGCCGAACGTAGTAATCATCAATTGCTGCAAGTCTTCTCCCAAAAGCTAAAAACATACGCATAAAAAAACCGCACATCGTGCGGTTTTTTTCAAAGACCTTTTATTTATTTGATCTTGGTTTCTTTATAAGAAACATGTTTACGAGCTTTAGGATCAAACTTCATAATTTCCATTTTTTCAGGAGTAGTTCTTTTATTTTTTGTTGTTGTATAGAAGTGTCCAGTACCTGCCGTGGATTCTAATTTAATTTTTTCGCGTCCGCCTTTAGCCATGATAGTTTCCTTGTTTTATAGTGCGCCACGAGCACGGATATCAGCTAAAACTGAATCAATACCATTTTTATCAATGAGACGCAGACCTGCGTTTGTTAAGCGTAAGCTTATCCAACGGTTTTCTGACTCAACCCAGAAACGGCGATTTTGCAGATTAGGCAAAAAACGGCGCTTCGTTTTATTGTTTGCATGGGAAACATTATTACCGACCATCGGTTTTTTCCCGGTGACTTGGCAGACCTTAGCCATGACACACTCCTTCATATTCTTAACTAAAGACTACGATTGTATCATTTAGTATTCCTTTTTGCCAACATTTAAAACAATATTAATTAAAAGGTGGATTTCATAGTTGTCCACCATCTAAAAAGGAGTAATAGGCATTTTGCGTTACGATGATATGGTCTAAGATATTGATTTCAATAGATTTTAATAGGGTTAGTAAATCTTTCGTTAAACGAATATCTGCTTGGCTGGGGTGGGCAATGCCATTAGGGTGGTTATGCGCCAAAATGATTGCAGAAGAATTTCGTTGAAGCGCTTCTTTGACAAGTTGCCGAGGATAAATCAGGGTTTGATCCGTGCTTCCTCGGAATAGCACTTTAAATTCGATGAGATAACCAAATTGATCAAGAAAAAAACACGCAAACACTTCATGATCAAGATGACCAATCGTTGATTGTAAAAATTCCCTAGTGGCTGCTTGCGACATTAAAAGAGGCCGTTTATGTAATTTTTCTAAACTTGCGCGCCTGACCATTTCTTTTGCCGCCTGGAGCTGTGACCATTTGGATAAACCTAAGCCATGAATATGTTTCAGATCTTCCAGGCTACAACTTAATAACGCATGTATTCCGCCACAATGATGCAAAATATCTGAAGATAGTTCGATGGCATTTCTTGACGGGGTGCCAGTTCTGATGAGAATGGATAGCAGTTCTGCATGACTAAGGGATTGAGCACCTTGTTTTAGAAGTCGTTCTCTTGGCCGCATATCAAGCGGCCAATCGCGAATCGATGGACGAGATGAGGGAGCCATCGCTACAATAGGAAGATGATGAAAAATATTGTAAAAAATGACTCTTTTTTGACTTTGCACTATCGCTTGAGTTTTGTGGACGGTAAGGATATTGCAAACACTTTTACTGATAAACCAGCTACGGTATTGATGGGCGGTGGGCAATTTGCTCCTGGGCTTGAAAAAACCTTGTTGGGAATGACTGAAGGGGAGCAAAAAACAGTGACCTTGAGTCCAGAGGATGGATTTGGAATTCGAAATCCTGATATGGTTCAGAAGATATCGCTTCAAACGCTTCAACAAAATAGTGATCCTGAGAATGACTTTACAGTAGGCGATATGGTGGAATTTGATGCCCCACATGGAGGTAAATATGCTGGTGTTCTCCAAAGTATGGATGAGACGGGAGCGTGGTTTGACTTTAACCATCCTCTGGCGGGTAAAGAAATCGTTTTTGAAGTGAAATTGATTTCTATTTTGTAAATACTTGATCAATATTGACTCCAATTGGATGAGAAATACAAAGAACTTATGACACAGATGACAGAACCGGCTGAAATACTGTTGGCTCAACCTAGGGGATTTTGTGCTGGAGTTGACCGTGCAATCACGATCGTCAATCAGGCTTTGGAGCAATTTGGGGCCCCGATTTATGTTCGTCATGAAATTGTTCATAATCAGTATGTTGTTACTGACTTGCGTAATCGCGGAGCAATTTTTATTGATGATCTGTCTGAGGTTCCTGAGGGTGCCACCTTGATTTTCAGTGCGCATGGAGTGCCTCCTAGCATCAAGGCCGAAGCAACTCAACGAGGTTTCAGAATATTTGATGCAACTTGCCCGTTGGTGACTAAGGTTCACGTTGAGGTTAGCAAAATGTATCAGCAAGGTTACTACATTGTGATGATTGGCCATAAGGGGCATCCTGAAGTAGAAGGTACGATGGGACAAGTGAAAGATCGAATTAGTTTGGTTGAAAAAGTTGAAGATGTTCTAAATTTACAAATTCCTTTGGATCAACCCATTGCTTACGTGACTCAAACAACGCTTTCGATTGACGAAACCGCCGACATTGTTACTGCATTAAAAAATAAGTTTCCGCAAATTGCGCAACCTAAAAAGCAAGATATTTGTTACGCTACTCAGAACCGTCAGGATGCTGTTAAATTTATGGCACCCCAAGTTCAACTAGTGATTGTCGTAGGAAGTCCTAATAGTTCGAACTCGAATCGCTTGTGGGAACTTTCTGAAAAGCTTGGTGTAAAGACGTTTATGGTTGATCACCCCGATCAACTAAAAGCAGAGTGGTTTCAAGGAATTAAACGTGTCGGATTGACTGCAGGCGCATCGGCACCAGAGGTATTGGCACAATCGATTATTGAAAAAATTAAAGAATTTGGACCTAGAACAGTGAAGCCCTTAGATGGGGTAACAGAAAAAACTATTTTTCAATTACCAAAGGGTTTAAATGTAACGGCTATGAGTAAAATGAGTTAAATAAATTTAAGTGAATCATCTCAACGAAAAAAATAGGAGAGTAGATATGTTATTTAGACAGCCAAGAGCGAGTTTGTTTTTAAGAACAGCCACGATCATCATCTTTGGAGTATCACTTTTAGCCGCTTGCGGCAAGAAAGAGGTTGCTAAAACGGAGTCAGATTCCTTAATCGTCAAAATTGGTAATGTGGCGCCCCTTACTGGCCCAAATGCGCATTTAGGTAAAGATAATGAAAATGGCGCTCGACTTGCCTTAGAAGAAGTTAATCAACAGGGCTTGATGATTAATGGCAAAAAAATAACCTTGGAGTTTGTTGGTGAGGACGATGCCTCGGATCCAAAGCAAGGTACTCAGGTTGCTCAAAAACTGGTTGATCAAAAAGTTGTCGCCATTGTTGGACATTTAAATTCTGGAGTATCGATTCCTGCAGCCAAGATTTATAGTGATGCGGGTATCGTGCAAATTTCACCATCATCGACGAATCCAGAATATACCAATCAAGGATTTAAGACAACATATCGTCTGGTTGGTACAGATGCTCAACAAGGCCCCGTGCTTGCTCGCTTTGCTATCGACAAACTTAAAGCAAAAAATATTGCGATTGTGGATGATTCAACACAATACGGAAAAGGTTTAGCAGATGAGTTTGAAAAAACGATTATTGCTTCTGGTGGAAAAATTGTAGTTCATGAGGCTACGAATGATAAGGCCACTGACTTTAAAGCGATCTTAACAAACATTAAATCAAAAAAACCGGATATTATTTTGTATGGCGGCATGGATGCAACAGGCGGACCTTTTGCAAAACAGGCGAAAGAATTAGGTATCAACGTCAAGATTATTGGTGGTGATGGTATTTGTAGTCCTACATTAGCCCAGCTTGCTGGAGATGCTGCGGTTAATGTCATCTGCTCTACTGTTGGTGTTCCTAAGGAAAGCTTAGCCAATGGTGAGACTTTCTTGAAGAATTATCAGAAGCGCTTTAATGCGGAAGTGCAGATCTATTCACCAATGGCTTATGATGCGGTCATGGTTATTGTCGATGCTATGAAACGTGCCAATTCAACAGAAGCTGCTGCAATTCTTTCTGTAATGCCGGCGACGAACTATGCTGGTTTATCAGGACAAATTGCTTTTGATGCTAAAGGTGATTTAAAAGAAAGTGTCATTACTTTGAATCAGTATAAAGATGGAAAAATTGTGACGCTTGAAGTTGTGAAAATGCAATAAAAGAGAATAACGGCAGGGTCAAACCTGCCGTTTTTTATGGATATTTTTTTACAGCAAATTCTGAATGGCTTAGTTTTAGGTAGTATTTATGCCTTGATTGCTCTTGGCTATACAATGGTTTATGGTGTCCTGGGCATCATTAATTTTGCGCATGGTGAAGTCTTGATGTTTGGTGCTTTGATTGCACTCTCATCGATGAAGGTACTTCAGTATTTCTTCCCTCAGATCAATGCATGGCTCTTAGTTGTGATAGTTTTAATGATTGCCATTGCAGCATGCTCAGCGCTGAGTTTTTATATTGAAAAACTAGCATATCGGCCACTGCGTTTTGCCCCTCGTTTGGCACCTTTGATTTCTGCGATTGGCATGTCTATTTTGTTGCAAACGATTGCGATGATGATTTGGGGTAGAACGCCGTTAAGATTTCCACAGTTATTGCCAAGTCAAATGATTGCAATTCCTCATACCACCGCCACGATCACTGGTAAAGAAATCATCATCATTGTGGTATCTCTGATAGTCATGGTTGGATTACTTATCCTAGTGAAACGCACGAAGTTTGGTCGAGCTATTCGAGCCACTGCTGAAAATCCACAAGTTGCTGGTTTAATGGGTGTCAACACTAACTTAGTAATTTCATATACCTTCATGTTAGGTGGTGGGTTAGCCGCATTAGCTGGGGTGATGATTGCCCTCAATTATGGGTCTGCTCATTTTTATATGGGTTTTATTCCAGGGTTAAAAGCGTTTACTGCTGCGGTATTAGGAGGTATTGGGAACATTCCTGGAGCGATGCTTGGCGGATTATTGCTTGGCATTATTGAGTCTTTAGGCGCTGGATATATTAGCGATTTAACAGGCGGGGTTTTAGGATCGAATTACCAAGATATTTTTGCATTTATTGTACTCATTGCGGTTTTAGTCTTTAGACCTTCTGGGCTGATGGGCGAAAAATTAGGTGATCGTGCATGATTAGCATGAATCCTTTGAAAGGCAAAAGTACTAAACAATTACAGTGGTTGTTGTTAGCGACACTGGTTTTCTTTGCACCTTGGTTTTGTATGATTTCTGGAGGAAATTATTGGGTAAGAGTTTTAGACTTTGCGTTGCTTTATGTTTTCTTAGCACTGGGCCTTAATATTGTTGTTGGGTTTGCTGGATTATTAGATCTTGGATATATTGCCTTCTACGCTGTGGGGGCATACTGTGCGGGGTTGTTAGCCTCACCCCATTTATCTTATTCTTTTTTGAGCATACAAGGGTACTTTCCGCAAGGCTTACATACGTCTTACATCATCATTTTGCCTTTAGCTGCATTGGTTGCTGCATTGTTTGGTATATTGCTAGGCGCACCCACTTTAAAATTACGTGGTGATTATTTAGCCATCGTAACGCTAGGTTTTGGAGAGATTGTCCGCATATTTTTGAATAACCTAGATCGTCCACTCAATTTCACGAATGGGCCAAAAGGAATTAACAGAATTGATGCGGTAAATATTGCAGGTACCTCATTGAGTAAGCAATTATCGGTTGGAACATATACGATTCCAGCTGTGACTCTGAATTATTATTTATTCCTCTTCTTAGTCGTTTTAGTCATCGTTGTTTGTCATCGACTACAGTTTTCGCGAATCGGGCGGGCATGGGTAGCGATTCGTGAAGATGAGATTGCGGCCAAGGCTATGGGTATCAATACTCGTAATTTAAAGTTACTCGCCTTTGCTATAGGAGCCTCTTTTGGGGGTGTTTCTGGAGCATTGTTCGCATCTTTCCAAGGATTTATTTCTCCAGAATCTTTTTCATTATCAGAATCTGTTGTGGTTTTAGCGATGGTTGTGCTGGGTGGAATGGGACATATTCCTGGGGTAATTTTAGGTAGTGTGATGTTGGCGATTTTCCCTGAGTTCTTAAGAGCGGTATTAGTGCCAATCCAACAGATGATTTTTGGACATGTCGTTGTTGATGCAGAAATTATTCGTCAATTCTTGTATGGATGTGCCCTGATTCTCGTGATTCGATATCGGCCTCATGGCTTATGGCCACAAGCGAGGACCGCATGAATTCATTATTAGAGGTCAGTGGAGTCAGTAAGCGATTTGGCGGATTACAAGCTTTAGATCAAGCTTATTTATCAGTCTCTAAGGGGGCTATCGTAGGCCTGATTGGACCCAATGGCGCAGGTAAAACTACGTTCTTTAATGTGATGACTGGGCTATATCAGCCAGATAGTGGCAACTTTGCTTTAAATGGTAAGACCTATAATCCTGACGCTGTAGATGAGGTTCTTAAAGCTGGAATTGCCAGAACATTCCAAAATATACGCTTATTTAAGGAGATGACAGTTTTAGAAAATGTCATGGTGGGTCGTCATTCCAGAACAAGTTCTGGA
This sequence comes from uncultured beta proteobacterium, assembly GCA_903867305.1. Classification (GTDB taxonomy): domain Bacteria; phylum Pseudomonadota; class Gammaproteobacteria; order Burkholderiales; family Burkholderiaceae; genus Polynucleobacter. The sequence goes on along the minus strand of CAIPQU010000052.1, from coordinate 35,331 downwards.
TTACTGAGTACGATTTTAAAAACATCCTCGAACATGAAAGAAGAGCAACAAATTTTGGAAGACGCAACTCGCTTGCTAGCTTATGTTGGTATTGAAAAAGAAGCGCAGCAAATTTCGAAGAACTTGTCGTATGGAGCGCAACGGCGTTTAGAGATTGCTCGAGCCCTTGCAACAGATCCTTTACTACTTGCCTTAGATGAACCTGCAGCAGGAATGAATCAAACAGAAAAAAAAGAGCTACAACATTTATTAGAAAAAATCAGAGCTGATGGAACAACGATTTTAATGATCGAACATGATGTTCGATTAGTTATGGGTATTTGCGATGAAATTACGGTTTTAGATGAAGGTAAAGTCATTGCTCAAGGACTTCCTGAGAACGTTCGAAGAGATCCGAAGGTGATTGAAGCTTATTTGGGAAAATCGTGAAATGACTCAACAAGTTCTGGCATTAAACAACTTAGTGATTTCGTACGGTGGTATCGAGGCGGTCAAAGGAATTAATCTATTCGTGGATGATGGTGAATTAATTAGTTTGATTGGTTCCAATGGCGCTGGGAAAACAACGACGCTAAAAGCTATTGCGGGTTTAATAGCGCCTAAATCTGGACAGATATTATTTCGACAAACCTTGAGTAACGGTCGCTCGCATGAATTGGTTGATAAGGGTATGGCATTGGTACCTGAAGGTCGAGGGGTTTTCACTCGTATGACAGTGATGGAGAACTTACAAATGGGGGCCTATCTCAGAACTGATGATGAGGTTTTCCCAGACATGGAAAAAATGTTTCAATATTTTCCGAGGATTAAAGAACGCGCTCATCAGTTAGCGGGAACCCTTTCAGGCGGTGAGCAACAAATGTTAGCTATCGCAAGAGCTCTCATGTCTAAACCTTCCTTATTGCTATTAGATGAGCCAACCATGGGCTTATCGCCTATCATGGTAGAGACAATTTTTGACGTCATTCGACAAATTGCGCAACAAGGGATGACAATCTTGTTGGTGGAGCAAAATGCCAAAATTGCACTATCAATTTCCGATCGAGCCTATGTGATGGAAAGTGGCGAAATTACGATGGAGGGAAGTGGCGAGGACCTTGGTAAAGACCCCCGCATTCAAGAAGCTTACTTAGGTGCTTGAGCGATTAACGGATCTAGCATCGAAATCATTTGATCAATTTCTTCACGGCTAACGTTTAAGGCTGGCATAAAACGCAGTAAATCTGGGCGTGGTGAGTTAATCAAAAGGCCAATGGGTTCTTGAGTCCTTGCTTGTTCAACAATTGCCGGCCCAATATCACGACCGAGTTTTAAGGCACGTAGAAGTCCTTCTCCTCGTTCACCATCTAAATGATATTTATCAGACAATTTCAAAAGTTGCTGTTTTAAATATTCACCTTTAGCGAGAACATCGGCTAAAAATCCTGGAGCGGTGAGTTGTTCGATGACACTTATACCAACAGCGGTCATTAATGGATTGCCATTGTAGGTGCCACCTTGGTCACCTGCCTCGAAGCAGGCGACAGCATTGGTAGAAAGGAGAGCTGATAAAGGCACCCCCCCACCAATACCTTTACCAAGAGTCATGATGTCAGGTTCTACATCGAATAATTGATGTGCAAATAGTTTGCCTGTTCGGCCGCAACCTACTTGAACTTCATCAACAATCAGTAATATTCCTTTGGCGATGGTTAACTCACGTAATTGCTTCATGAATTCTTTTGTCGCTGGGATCACTCCACCTTCACCTTGTACTGGTTCGAGCATCACGGCAACGGTCTTATCGTTGATCAGTTTTTCAACCGAAGCTAAATCATTTAAATCAGCCTTAGGAAAGCCACTGACTTGAGGCGCATAAATCGTATCCCAGCCAGGCTTACCTGAGGCGCTCATCGTAGCAATCGTTCTACCATGGAAGCTATGGTCAAACGTAATGATTTCATAAGCAGAATTTTTATGAAGCTTACCCCATTTACGCGCTAATTTAATCGCACCTTCATTTGCCTCAGCGCCACTATTAGCAAAAAACACTTTATCAAAACAACTATGTTTCGTTAGTAAATTTGCCAATTCAACCATAGGTTGGTTATAAAAAGCCGGGCTTGGATTAATCACCTTGCGTGCTTGTGCATCGAGGGCTGCGATCATGCCAGGATTGCTGTGCCCCAGACAATTGACGGCCCACCCCTGCATGAAGTCTAAATAGCGCTTACCGTTGTTATCGACTAACCAAGAGCCTTGCCCAGAAACCATTTCGATATCTGGACGCTTGGTAATGAACATAAGGGAGCTTGTATCGAGCATGATTTCCTTGATAAAAAATTGAATCTAGAATATTTTAAAACTGATTGATAACAAAAACATCTTAGGAAACCAAATCCGCCTCTGAGGTAAAAGAATCCGCGAAAAACTCATCTTCAGGAAGATGGCATAGTTGCGTAAATTCTTTTTGTGCAGAGGAAATCACAATTGGCGCACCACAGGCATACACCTGATAAGCACTCATATCTGGAAAATCTTCCATTGCAGCACGGTGGACAAAACCGGTACCACCGCTCCAGTGATCTTCAGCAAGGGCATCAGAAATGACCGGAATATATTTGAAGTGAGGCAAACGATTGGCCCATGCTAAGCACTGCTCATGCTTGTAGAGATCCGTAGGTCGGCGACCTCCCCAATATAGATACATCGGTCGAGTGATGTTTTTATGTGTGGCATGCTCGATAATCGCTTGGATAGGCGCAAAACCCGTTCCTGAGGCGATAAAAATCATTGGCTTGTCAGAGTCCTCTCTGAGAAAAAAGCTTCCCATAGGCCCCTCAAATCGCAAAATATCTTTTACTTTCATGACAAGGTTAGGGTTCACTCCAAACACATGATCGGTAAATAGACCTCCGGGTAAATGTCGGAGGTGTAATTCGATTGGTCCGTCCTGATGGGGGGGGGTAGCGATCGAGTAAGCACGTCGTTTACCATCTTTCAGTAAAAACTCAACATACTGCCCTGCGTGATATTGAAATTTTTCCGTTGAAGGTAGTTGGAGTTTCAGAATCATGACATCGGAGGTCGCCTGATGGAGGTCTGCAACTCGGCAAGGTATTTTTTTGATAGGGATGGCTCCTGCTTCGATTTCTCGAGCAGAGATCGTACAGTCACTCAGAGGGAACGAGCAGCAAAGTAAGGACATCTTGCGAGACTCTTCTTCTGGCGTCAGTGTTGAGGCATTATGTGCACCCATTTTGACCTCACCCGATAATATTTTTGCCTTACAAGACCCACAAGCACCATTTTTACAGCCATAGGCTAAAACAATACCAGCCTTGAGTGAAGCATCTAAAATGGTTTCATCTGCCGCGACCATAAAGGTTTTACCACTTCCCTGAAGCGTTATTTCAAATTGAGAGCTAGAATCCAAAACACATCCTTTCAAAAATCAATTACTATATTTTTATGTACTCTACATCATCTTCTATTTTAGGCAAACCACGACTCTTAATTATTGGTTGCGGCGATGTAGGAATGAGATTACTTCCCATTTTAGTCAAAACTCACAAGGTTTATGTTTTAACTACGCAAGAAAGTAAATTAGCGAGTTTAAGAGAAATTGGTGTAATACCTTTTATCGGGAATTTAGATGACTATAAGAGTTTAAAAAAACTAGCTTTTTTAGCCCCTTCGGTCATTCATTTAGCGCCTCCGAATCAAGAAGGTCCCAAAGATCTCCGTACGAGAAACTTATTACGTGTTCTATCTCAAGGAGGTTTGACAAAACGATTCATCTATATCAGTACATCTGGAGTTTATGGAGACTGTAAAGGCGATTTTGTCGACGAGACTAGGGTTGTAGCACCAACGAGTCCTCGCGGCCAGCGAAGACATGATGCGGAACAGCAACTGAGGTCGTGGGCTGTGCACCACCAAGTGAGGGTTACGATCCTCAGAGTTCCTGGAATTTATGCAGGTAATCGTTTACCGATTGAAAGGTTAAAGTTAGGCACGCCTGCTTTAAAAAATGAAGAGGATGTGTACACCAATCACGTACATGCGGATGACTTGGCTAGAATGGTTTTATTGTCTTTTTACCGAGGTTTGCCCCAACGTGTCCTTAATGCCAGCGATGCGAGTTGGATGAAAATGGGTGAGTACTTTGATCTGGTTGCAAAATCTTTTCATCTCCAGCCACCCCAAAGAGTGACTTTTGAAGAATTAAGAGCTCAAGTGACACCTCAAATGTTAACTTTTATGAAAGAGTCTAGACGTCTGAAAAATGATCGTTTACAAGAAATTGGGTTTCGATTTACTTACCCCACGGTTAAAGATTTTTTGGATACCCAAAAACAACAACAGGGATCCCTCTTTTAACTTATTTCTTCCATTGGTCTTTCAGGCCCACGGCGAAGTTAAAAACTGGGCGGTCTAGTTGGTAATCTATACGGTCTGCAACAAAATAGCCATGGCGCTCAAATTGGAAGCGTTGTTCAGTTTTTGCATTCGCAAGACTAGGCTCCACATATGCTTGTAAAATCTTTTTAGAGTCTTGATTAATCAAGCTTAAGAAATCTTTATCGCCACTTGCAGGGTTAGAGTCTGTAAACAGTCGATCATACATACGAATTTCTGCACGGATGGCATGTTCAGTACTTACCCAATGAATATTGCCCTTTACTTTGTAATCTGAAGAGCCTGGTGTACCACTTTTGCTATCAGGGAAATATTTGGCGCGCACTGCAAGGACATTACCCTGTGCGTCGGTATCATAACCAGTACACTCAATAACAAAACCATACCTTAGACGAACACGACTACCTGGCGCTGAATCTGTTGGCGGGTAAAGTCTAAAGAAGCCCTTGACTGGGTTGACCATAAAATCATCTGATTCAATCCAAAGCTCTTTTGTGAGATTAAATTCTCGCCTTCCCCAATCTTCGTGATGGGGATGTTTCGGTGCAGAGCAGGCTTCAAAATCTTGAGTGAAGTTATCTAAAATTAGTTTTAGGGGGTGAAGTACAGCAACACCGCGTTCTACTTTAGGGTCCAAATCATCGCGAAGTGCTTGCTCAAGAACGCTCATATCAATCCAGCTATCCGCTTTAGAAACTCCGATTCTTTCGCAAAAAAGTTGTAATGCCTCAGGTGTGTAACCTCTTCGTCTTAAACCAACAATGGTCGGCATACGTGGATCGTCCCAACCATCAACATACTTTTCTTGAACAAGCTGTAAGAGCTTTCTTTTACTTGTTAGGGTATAGGTTAAATTCAACCTCGCGAATTCGTATTGATGAGGAAGTGGCAACTGAAGTGCACCTGCGGCGGCCAATTCGTTTAATACCCACTCATACAGAGGACGGTTATTCTCAAATTCAAGGGTACAAATTGAGTGAGTAATATTTTCTAATGCATCAGATATGCAATGAGTAAAGTCGTATAGCGGATAAATGCACCAGGTATTACCCGTCCGGTGATGGTGTGCGTGGCGAATGCGATAAATCACTGGGTCGCGCATCACCAAATTAGGGGAAGTCATATCAATTTTCAAACGTAAAACATGCTCGCCATCTTGGTATTTACCGCTGCGCATATCCCGAAATAAGGCTAAATTTTCCGCAACAGTTCGATCTCTAAAGGGGCTAGCTATGCCTACTTGATTGAAATTGCCTCTATTGTGATGGATCTCATCTGCAGTTTGGCTATCCACAAAGGCTCTTTCACGCGTAATCAGGGTTTCTGCAAATGCGTAAAGTTGATCAAAGTAATCACTCGCGTAAAACTGATACTCATGATTTTGATGATGCCAATCAAAACCTAACCACTGCACTGCATCGAGGATGCTATGGACATATTCAGTTTCTTCTTTTGCTGGGTTAGTGTCATCGAAGCGCATATGGCATCTTGCACCACCAGGGAGTTGATCATAGTCTTTTGCTAGACCAAAATTTAAGCAAATACTTTTTGCATGCCCTATGTGTAAATAGCCATTTGGCTCTGGGGGGAAGCGTGTAATGACGGTAGGGAGGACTTGACCAAGCTGATCGACTCGATTCGCATAAGTGCCATTAGCACAGTCGGAATCGATAATCTGCCGCAAAAAGTTAGAAACCTCGGTGTTTGCCGAGGTTTCTGGAGTAATAGTTATTTCTTTAGACATAGACACATATTGTAATGTGCCTTGAAAACTTCATCAATCTTCGACGAAAGCTTCTTCCCTTGTTTTCTTAAATGCCGGAACGGACACGAGTACAACTAAAATCACTGACGTTAATAAAAGACATCCAGATAGCGGGCGCGTCACAAAAACAGTAAAGTCACCACGGGAAAGCAATAAAGCACGGCGGAAGTTCTCTTCCATCATAGGCCCTAAAACAAAACCGAGGAGTAATGGAGGAGCTTCGCACTGTAACTTCGTAAACATGTAACCTAGGATACCGAACATAGCGGTTAAATAAATATCAAAGACTGTGTTGTTTACAGAGTACACACCAATACAGCAAAAGACCAAAATTGCTGGGTAAAGGTGGCGATAAGGAATAGTTAACAATTTAACCCATACACCAATCATTGGTAAATTCAAAATAATCAACATGAAATTACCAATCCACATGGACGCAATCAGACCCCAAAAGAGGGCAGGATTACTCGTCATCACCTGAGGACCCGGCTGAATATTGTGAATTGTCATCGCACCGACCATTAAGGCCATCACAGCATTTGGTGGGATACCTAGTGTCAGTAAAGGGATAAAGGAAGTTTGAGCTGCGGCGTTATTCGCACTTTCAGGAGCAGCAACACCCTCAATAGCACCCTTACCAAACTCGTGACCATATTTAGAAACTTTTTTCTCGAGTGAATAAGCACCAAAAGAGGCGAGAGCAGCTCCGCCACCAGGGAGAATACCTAAAATAGAACCGAGGAGCGTGCCGCGCAGAATCGGAGCAATCATTCGCTTGAAGTCTGCTTTTGAAGGCCACAAATTTGTCACTTTTTTCAAGAATGTTTCACGTTTTTCTTTTTGCTCTAAATTCACCATAATTTCAGCAAATCCAAAAACACCCATCGCAACGGAAACGAAACCTAAGCCATCAGTGAGTTGAGGAACATCAAAGGCGTATCGAGAAGTACCTGAATTTACGTCCGTTCCAACTAAACCCATCAATAAACCAAGCACAATCATGGCAATCGCTTTAATTAGAGATCCAGAAGCTAAAACCACCGCACCAATCAGACCAAGTACCATAAGGGAGAAGTATTCCGCCGGACCAAACTTGAAGGCTAATTCTGATAATGGAGCAGCAAAAGCAGCTAACACTAATGTAGCTACGCATCCAGCAAAGAATGAGCCAACACCAGCAGTAAAGAGTGCCACACCCGCTCGACCATTTCTAGCCATTTGGTAACCATCGATTGCGGTCACCACCGAGGATGATTCGCCGGGGATGTTAATGAGAATCGCCGTTGTAGAGCCACCATATTGGGCACCGTAATAAATACCGGCCAACATAATTAATGCTGCGATTGGAGGGAGGGCATAGGTCGCAGGCAAAAGCATCGCGATGGTTGCAATTGGCCCCAGTCCTGGCAAAACGCCAATGAGAGTTCCAAGGATACAACCAATTAGGCAGTATGCTAAATTTTGTAGGGTAAACGCAGTTGCGAAGCCTAATGAAAGATTACTTAACAGATCCATCGGGTATTTTCTTTCTAAGTATATATTTTGATAAAAATTAGTTTGTCAGAAACGGTGGCCATACGGGGAATTGAAGTTTCAAGCCCCAAACAAAAGCACCGTAGGCAATAAAAATCAAAATCAGCGCATTCACAAAAGTTTGCTTCCAATTAAATTCATGGCTTGCGAGGGCAGAGATATAAACAAGTGCTACTAATGAAATAACAATGCCTAGCAAAGGTAAACAGACGGCAAAAACTAAAACAGAACCTGTTACCCAAGCAACTGACTTCCAATCCCATTTACCAAGACTTGAATCTTCTGTATCTGCGGCGAGAGATTTCAATAAAACAGCCAGACCTAACAATCCAAGAACCACACCTAACCAAAATGGAAAATATCCTGACCCCATCTTTGCCGGAGTGCCCATTTGATATCCACGTCCAAGAATGGCAAAAAAAGCACCAAATGCAATAAACATAACTCCCGACATGAAGTCTTTATAATTCTTTATCTTCAATTACCACTCCTAAATAATTGTTTAAACAGCGATGTGTGATTGTAAGTTCAAACTCAAAATAGAACTCTTAGGGTTTCCCCTTATGATGTGATTAAATAACAAAAAGCTGTGAGATTTTCGTTTCAAACTTTGGGATGAGATAATTATATATATGAAAGTTAATGAAATAAGACAAAGTTTTCTCGATTTTTTTGCCTCCAAAGGTCACCAAATCGTTAATTCCAGCCCAGTAGTGCCTGGAGATGACCCCACACTGCTCTTTACTAATGCTGGTATGAACCAGTTTAAAGATGTCTTTTTGGGCTTTGATAAGCGTGCTTATTCAAGAGCAACTACTGCCCAAAAATGTATTCGCGCAGGGGGTAAGCACAATGATCTTGATAACGTAGGCTATACGGCGAGACATCATACTTTTTTTGAGATGTTGGGTAACTTTTCCTTTGGAGATTACTTTAAAGAAGAGGCTATTCAATATGCTTGGGAATTGCTTACAGGCGTTTTTAAATTACCGAAAGAAAAACTGATTGTCACGGTCTATGCCGAGGACGATGAGGCATATGATATTTGGACTAAAAAGATTGGCGTATCACCTGAAAGAGTCATTCGTATTGGCGATAACAAGGGCTCAAGGTATGCGTCTGATAATTTTTGGATGATGGGTGATACAGGACCATGTGGCCCCTGCACTGAAATTTTTTACGATCATGGCGAGGACATCCCTGGCGGTCCTCCAGGCAGCCCTGATGAGGATGGCGATCGTTTTATTGAGATTTGGAACAACGTTTTCATGCAATTTAATCGTGATGAAAATGGTGTTATGCATTCACTACCCAAGAAAAGTGTCGATACGGGCATGGGGTTGGAGCGAATTTCGGCCGTATTACAACATGTTCATTCTAATTACGAAATTGATTTATTTGTTCATCTCATCGATGCAGCAAAGGCATCTGTGGAGGCTTCTAGTGGTGTGGATGTTGATATACAAAGCCCTTCATTAAAAGTGATTGCCGACCACATTCGCGCATGTAGTTTTACCGTTGCGGATGGCGTGATTCCCGGTAATGCAGGACGAGGCTATGTATTACGTCGAATTACTCGACGGGCAATTCGTCATGGATATAAGTTGGGAGCAAGAGCACCTTTCTTTTATCGACTTGTTGAAGCTTTAGTCCAAGAGATGGGGCAGGCATATCCTGATTTGGCAGCTCAGAAAAATCGCATTACCGAAGTTATTAAACAAGAAGAAGAACGTTTCTTTCAAACCATAGCAAATGGTATGGAAATACTGGAACATGCTTTATCAAAGGTACCCCACAATACTGAACATCCTGTTTTAGATGGTTCGATTGCATTTAAATTACACGATACTTTTGGATTCCCATTAGATCTTACCGCGGACGTCTGTCGTGAGAAAAATGTCCAGGTTGATAGTGCTGGCTTTGAACAAGCGATGGAGCAACAGAGAAATCTAGCGCGCGCAGCTGGTAAATTTAAAATGGCACAAGGTCTTGAGTATGTTGGTGACGCCACACAATTTGTCGGTTACGAACATCTCTCTATTGAAAAAGCAATGATTCAGGCGATCTATGTTGATGGTTCTCTTGTACAGGAAATTAAAAGTGGTGATGATGCCGTCATTGTTTTGGATCGGACACCTTTCTATGCTGAGTCTGGTGGACAAGTAGGGGATTGTGGAGAGCTCAAAAACCAGTCAGCTCTTTTTCAGGTGGAAGATACGATCAAGATTCAAGCTGATGTCTTCGGTCATCATGGAGCTCTACTAGAAGGCACCCTCAAGGTTGGTGATCTTCTACATCCGCGAGTGGATGATGCCAAGCGTAAGGCAATTATGAGGAATCATAGTGCTACTCACCTCATGCACAAAGCACTTCGTGAGGTTTTAGGAGGGCATGTTCAGCAAAAGGGGTCTTTAGTTGATGCTGATAAGACTCGATTTGATTTTGTTCATATGAACTCGGTGTCTCGAGAAGAATTGATAAAAATTGAACAATTAGTTAATGCAGAAATATTAACCAATAGCCCCACATCTGCGACAACAATGAAAATTGATGATGCTCAGAAAACGGGGGCCATGATGTTGTTTGGTGAAAAGTATGGAGAAGAGGTCAGAGTTCTAGAAATAGGATCCTCAAAAGAGTTGTGTGGCGGTACTCACGTGCATCGGACTGGTGATATTGGTTTATTTAAAATTATTGCAGAAAGTGGGGTTGCTGCAGGTATTCGACGGATTGAAGCTATTACTGGTGAGAATGCTTTGACACGTGTTCAAAAGATGGATGAACAGATTTGGCAATTAGCCTCGACTTTAAAAGCACATCCCGATGAATTAAAGCATCGCTTAGTTCAATTACAAGATCAGATGAAGGCTTTAGAAAAAGATCTAGAGCGTACCAAATCGAAAATGGCAGCAAGTCAAGGTGAGGAGCTCTTATCCCAAGTAGTCACCATTAAATCTTGCAATACTTTAGTGGCACTTCTAGAGTCTGTAGATGTGAAAGCGCTTCGAGAAACGCTGGATCAAATTAAAAATAAATTGAAATCTGGAGTTATCGTTTTAGCGACGACGCAAGACGGTAAGGTTCAAATAATCGCAGGAGTGACAGCTGATTTAGTTTCTAAAGTGAAGGCTGGAGAGATTGTTAATTTTGTGGCGCAGCAGGTCGGTGGCAAAGGTGGTGGTAAACCAGATATGGCGATGGCTGGAGGAAGTAACCCTGCAGAATTACCCAAGGCGCTTGCTAGTTTGACAACATGGTTTGAGGAGCATTTATGATACCTACACACATTGATAAAGAGTTGGATTGTATTGGCATGATTTGTCCTCTTCCTGTGCTGAGAACAAAAAAAGCTTTATCGGATATGCAGACAGGCCAAGTTCTTAAAATCAGAGCAACCGATCGTGGCGCTGAGCATGATATTCCCATGTTTGCGAAACAAACCGGAAATGAATTAATTGGCTCTGAAGTGAATGATGATGTCTTTATTTTTTATCTTCAGCGGCGTTAATTTTTAACGATTTTTTAAAAACTCAGCAAATTCTGCACCAACCTCTGGATGATTAAGTGCAAATTCAACGGTTGCCTTTAAATAGCCTAGCTTGCTGCCACAATCATAGCGAATTCCCTCGTATTCATAAGCTAGGACTTGCTCTTTCTGAATCAGTGCTTGAATAGCATCAGTCAGTTGATATTCACCACCAGCACCTGGGTTGAGTTGACGTATTTGACTAAAGATATTCGCCGTTAAAACATAGCGACCAACAACCCCCATATTGGATGGAGCGTTTTCTGGAGCAGGTTTTTCAACAATATTGGCGAGTTGAAAAATATTATCATTCCATTTTTTGCCATCGATTACACCATAAGAGCGGCTTTGTTCGGGAGAGATTTTTTCTACACCGATAATTGAGCATCGATAATGTTGAAAGATTTTGATCATTTGATCGAGAACTGGAGGCGAACCAGTGAGCAGATCGTCCGCAAGAATCACAGCAAAAGGGTCATCACCCACGAGCTTTTCTGCGCACAAAATTGCATGACCTAGACCAAGAGCTTCTGCTTGCCTGACATATACACAATCGACATGACTAGGCTTAATATTTTGAACAATTTCTAGGAGGTCTTTTTTATTTTTTTGCTCGAGCTCGTTTTCTAATTCATATGCTTTATCAAAATGATCTTCAATCGCTCTTTTTGAACGACCGGTCACAAAAATTAACTCAGTGATTCCTGCAGCAATAGCCTCTTCTACGGCGTATTGAATCAACGGCTTATCTACTACGGTAAGCATTTCTTTGGGCATTGCTTTGGTCGCAGGCAAAAAACGTGTACCCAGTCCAGCTACCGGAAATACTGCTTTGAAGACATTATTTTTCATATTTAGCTTTTAAGTAGGTGTTTGAAGACGTTCTTTTTGCGTACGAAGTTTTTCTACAAGAGAAGTAAATTCATTTAAACGTTGATTTTCTTGAGCGACCACTTCTGCAGGCGCTCTTTCAACGAAGCTTTTATTACTAAGTTTTGCGTGAGCTTTTACTATTTCTGATTCTAATCGAGTAATTTCTTTATCGATCCTTATCTTTTCAGCGGCAATATCTACTTCTACTTCAAGTAGTAATCGACAGTTATTGACCATTACCACTGGGGCTTGATTCGCTTTGAGGTCAATTTGAGAGCCGCTTGTATCAATTACAACCTTTGAAAGCTTAGCAAGGCTTAAAAGATAAGGGCTATATTCCTCTAATATTGAAGCATCGCCTTGAATAATTAGTGGCACTTTAGTTGCTGGAGAAATTTGCATCTCACCACGTAAGTTTCTGCAGGCATCAATGAGCATTTTTAAATCACGTACCCAAAGTTCACTTTTTTCATCTAATTTATCCATTTGCGCAACGGGGTAGGGTTGTAATGCAATCGTCTGTTTTAGACATTTCGATAAATCTTTACCCGACTTCGGAGCAACTGTTTGCCAAAGCTCTTCAGTGATGAATGGAATTAGAGGATGTGATAAGCGAAGTATCGTTTCTAGAACCCTTAATAAAGTTCTTCTGGTGGCACGTTGACTTGCCAGCGAGCCACTTTGTAATTGAACCTTGGCAAGTTCAAGATACCAGTCGCAGTATTCATCCCAAACAAATTGATAGAGGGAGTTAGCAATCATGTCAAAACGATACTCTTTAAAGCCACGATCAATATCAGCCTCAACACGTTGTAATAAGGAAACAATCCACCGATCTGCTACGGAAAAATGTAAGTAGCCATCAGGACCACAATCACCGGCACAGGGTGCAAAACCGTTATCTTCATCACTGCCAGAGCAATTCATTAAAACAAAGCGCGTTGCATTCCAAAGTTTATTACAAAAATTTCGATAGCCTTCACAACGCTTTTGATCAAAATTGATATTGCGTCCAAGGGTTGCCATCGAGGCAAAGGTAAAGCGCAGAGCATCCGTTCCAAATGGAGGTATTCCTTGTGGAAATTCCTTTTTAGTTTTCTGGGTAATAGACTCTTCTTGTTTTGGGTTCATTAAACCTTGTGTTCTTTTGGCTAAAAGATCATCCAAACTAATGCCATCGATCAAATCGAGAGGGTCTAAGGTATTTCCTTTGGACTTACTCATTTTTTGACCTTCTGAATCCCGCACAAGTCCATGGACATAGACTTTTTCAAAAGGCACTTTACCCGTAAAGTGGCATGTCATCATTACCATCCGAGCGACCCAGAAAAATATAATATCGAATCCTGTGACGAGGACGGTTGAAGGTAAAAAATGATCAAGTAATGCAGATTTCTGAGGCCAACCCAAAGAAGAGAAGGGCACAAGTGCGGAACTAAACCAAGTGTCTAGAACGTCTGGATCACGTTGTAATGAACCGGTATAACCTTGAGCTTTTGCTTGGGCTTGTGCATCTTCGATGCAACGAGCTACGATGAAAGAACCATCCTCTTTATACCAAGCAGGGATTTGATGACCCCACCAGAGTTGACGAGAGATACACCAGTCCTGGATATTTTCTAACCAACCTTTATAAGTGCTATTCCAATTATCCGGCACCAATGTGATATCGCCACTAGTTACAGCCGCAAGTGCTGCTCCTGCAATCGATTCACCAGGCATATATTGATTGGCATCCGTAGGTTTGGACATCGCCACAAACCATTGATCTGTTAGCATTGGCTCAATGACTGTCTGTGTGCGGTCACCTCTAGGCACCATCAAGGTATGATTTACGACGCCCTCCAAAAGACCTGCGGATTCTAAGTCTTTAACAATTTTTTTACGTGCTTCGAAACGATCTAATCCCTGGTATACCTTAGGTGCGTCAAGGTTAATTTTGGCGTCTAGAGTCAAAATATTGATTAGGGGTAATTGATGTCGTTGCCCTACGGCATAGTCATTAAAGTCGTGGGCTGGGGTTACTTTAACTACACCAGTACCAAAGGCCATATCCACGTACTCATCCGCAATAATCGGAATTTGACGCCCACACAACGGTAGTTCAACGAACTGACCGATGAGGTGGCGATAGCGCTCATCCTCAGGATGAACCATCACAGCAACGTCGCCAAGCATGGTTTCTGGCCTTGTAGTCGCCACGGTAAGGCATCCTGAACCATTAACCAATGGATAGCGAATCTTCCACATAAATCCTTGTTCCTCGACGCTATCGACCTCAAGGTCGGAGACAGCGGTTCCAAGAACAGGATCCCAGTTGACGAGTCGTTTACCACGGTAGATTAAACCTTGCTCAAATAAGGATACAAAGACCTCCACGACAGCCTCGGACATTGCAGGATTCATTGTGAAGTATTCATGATTCCAGTCAATCGAGGCCCCCATGCGACGAATTTGGTTCGTGATGGTGGAGCCAGATTTCTCTTTCCACTCCCACACCTTTTCAAGGAACTTTTCACGACCCAAATCATGTCGTGAGACTTTTTGAGCGTCTAACTGCCGTTCAACCACAATTTGAGTAGCGATACCAGCATGGTCGGTGCCCGGAACCCAGAGGGTGTTTTTACCCTGCATCCGTGCATGCCTTGTCAAGCCATCCATAATGGTTTGATTAAAAGCATGCCCCATATGCAAAGTCCCTGTAACATTGGGGGGTGGTAATTGAATACAAAAATTATCTCGCCCGGTTTGCAAATCGACCCCACCGATGTTTTTTTCTGCCCAAGCTTCTAGCAAGGGTTTTTCCACCTTATGCGGTTCAAATGCTTTCGCTAATTCTGACGCAGCATTTCCCGATAATTCTTTGGCGGACTTTGGAGTAGGATTTTCATTTATAGACATATGACTCAAATTATAATTTGGTATTTAAACAAACATTCGTGAACGACATTCTTAATAACTTAAATCCTGAGCAGTTAGAGGCAGTAACCCTCAGCGCCAACCCTACTCAAGGGCATTTACCATCCGCTTTAATTTTGGCTGGTGCCGGGAGTGGCAAAACGAAAGTACTAACCACTAGGATCGCTTGGTTAGTACAAACGGGCCAAGCTTCCCCGGTAGGTATTCTTGCCGTAACCTTTACCAATAAAGCTGCTAAAGAGATGTTGACTCGATTATCCGCTATGTTACCCATCAATATACGTGGGATGTGGGTAGGCACCTTTCACGGCCTTTGTAACCGCCTTTTACGCGCCCATTTTCAGGATGCGGGGTTACCTTCAACCTTTCAAATTTTAGATACTCAAGACCAATTATCGGCTATCAAGCGACTTTTAAAAGTATTAAAGGTCGATGATGAGAAATATCCACCAAAACAGTTACAGTATTTTATTTCTCACGCTAAAGAAAAAGGTCAGCGCCCTAAGGACCTATCGCCATCCGATGACTTTCAGGCGATGTTAATTAAACTTTACGCCGCCTATGAAGAACAATGTCAGCGTGAAGGGGTGGTTGATTTTTCTGAATTATTATTACGTTCTTACGAATTATTAAAGCATCACGAGCCTATCAGAAGGCATTATCAACAACGGTTTCGTCACATCCTAGTCGATGAGTTTCAGGACACAAATGCCTTGCAATATGCCTGGTTAAAGCTTTTATCTAATCATGGTGGTGAGATGCCATCGGCGGTATTTGCTGTGGGTGATGACGATCAAAGTATTTATGCTTTTCGGGGGGCTGATGTAGCGAATATGCGCCTTTTTGAAAAACAATTTAAACCCTTGATGGTCAAGTTAGAACAAAACTACCGCTCTCATGGCCATATTCTTGATACCGCAAATTTTCTGATTGCCAATAATACTGAGCGTTTAGGAAAAAATCTCAGGACCGATGCTGGGTATGGCGAGTTAGTTCGACTGTTTGAGGCTGCCAGTGATGGGATTGAAGCTGGATGGCTAGTTGAAGAGATTCGGAGCTTGATTCATGAAGGGTATGCGCGCAGTGAAATTGCTATTTTGTATCGTAGTAATGCTCAATCGCGAATTATTGAGCATGGCTTGTTTTCGGCAGCAATACCTTACCGAGTTTATGGTGGGTTACGTTTCTTCGAGAGAGCTGAGATTAAGCATGCTTTAGCCTATTTACGCTTACTTGAGAACCCAAATGACGACACATCTTTTTCTCGCGTCGTTAACTTTCCGACGCGAGGGATTGGGGCAAGATCAATTGAGGCTTTGCAGGACATTACCCGAACGCAACAATGCTCGTTGTATACAGCAGCAAGTTTTTTAGAAGGTAAAGCTGGCGCATCTTTAAATGGGTTTATTCGCTTAATTGATCACTTGCGAGATGCCACAAGAAATAATACTTTGCCGGAATTGATTGATTACGTGATTCAGAATAGTGGCTTAATTCAACATTATTTATCTGAAAAAGAAGGCCAAGATCGTATTGAGAACTTACAAGAGTTAATCAATGCAGCCACGGCGTTTATTGCTGAAGAAGGTATAGGTCAGGATACAAAGGCCTTAACACCGATTGAATTTAATACAAGCATTCCTGGGGAGCCATTATTTGAAGATCAGCCAGCAACCCAAGGCCCAATAGAGATGTCTCCTTTAGCGGCGTTCTTATCGCACGCCTCGCTTGAAGCTGGAGATAATCAAGCACAAGCTGGCCAAGATGCGGTCCAGTTAATGACCGTTCACTCATCAAAAGGGCTTGAATTTAAAGCGGTCTTTATCACAGGGCTTGAAGAGGGTTTATTTCCTCATGAAAATAGTCTCAATGAAGATAAAGGTTTAGAAGAAGAGCGCCGACTCATGTATGTCGCAATAACTAGAGCTCGAGATCGCCTGTATATTTCACACACTCAGTCCAGAATGTTACATGGGCAGGTACGATATAACTTACCCTCGCGTTTTTTAGAAGAGCTGCCTAAAGAGAGTATAAAAATTTTAGTCCCCAAACAAAAAGATTCTTTATGGTCAAGTCACTCTAGGCAAGTGAATCCAAGTTGGGGGAATGCTAGTTTGGGTGAAGATCGACTGCCGACGTATTCAACGAAAGCATCATCAGTACTTGTTGCAAATACAAAATCAACGAATGAACATGGGTTTCATATTGGGCAACAAGTTTTTCATAGTAAATTTGGTGAGGGGCGCATTATTAGTTTTGAAGGTAGTGGCACGGATACTAAAGCGCAAGTTAATTTTTCACGACATGGCCCCAAATGGCTAGCTCTTAGTGTTGCAAAGTTAACAGCTATTTAGTCGATGATCGTGATTTTTTCAGAGGGGTCGGTAAAGCAGCCTTTCCAAGTTGCAAAAAATGTGCAATACAAGACTGTTACTGCCCCCATGCTAAATGGGGTAATCACATAGGATGCATAAGCTCCGAGCTCAAAAGCGTCAAAGATAGTGCCTAAAAACAGTGGGATTGCAACAAGAACGACTCCCCAGGTACAGAAATAAATAAAAAACGCTCCTTTGTTGAGCCAAAATGCCATCCAGCTACCAAATAACGCTTTTCCAACGGTGGCCCCTTTCCATGCAATGAGCTGAGGCGAAAACCACATTAAGATCGCGATGGGTAGGTACATCATCGCAGCGACCACCATTGCTGAGTACATTTCTTTGACCATATCAGGGCCAGATATTTTCCCCTCAGTGATGAGTGGCAGTATTTTTTCAACATCAATAAATTGAGAGGCAATGATACTTAATAAAACAATCATTAAGGTATAGATTGAACCTAATTGGATGAGGCGAGTTCTGATGATTGGAGGGGACTCTCGAAAAGCGGATAGGTAGATTGATGGCCGAACAATTTCTTTTCGAATCACTTTTTGACAAGCAGTCAAGAATCCGACTGAAAAAATCGGACTTAACACTAAAACAATCATCAAGCCCAAAATAGGGATGAACATGGAAAGTTGAACCACAAAAATATATAAAAAAACGAGCATTAAAAAAGTAAATGGATTTTGTTTAAAAAGCCAAATACCTTGACGAATCCATTTATAACCAGTGGAGGGTGAAACTTGATTAATCTGCATGATGAATTCTTAAACGGAGTATTTTTTCGAAATGGGAAGGGTCGTGTGGCTTGAGTAACTGGGCATTTCTTGGAATATAAAAATCCCACAAGCGAGAAATCCAAAAACGAAGTGCGGCTGCACGGAGCATTTTTGGCCATGCGGTCTGTTCTGAAGAAGTAAAAGGTCGAATTTCTTGATAGGCATGTAAAAAAGCATTTAACCGGACTTGATCAAATACACCTGATTCAAGATCGATACACCAATCGTTAACAGTTACAGCAACATCAAATAACCACTTATCGGTTCCTGCAAAATAAAAGTCAAAGAAACCGCTCAGTTCGTCATTATCTTTAAAAAGCACATTATCTCTAAATAAATCGCAATGACATGCTCCAGAAGGTAATTCAGAGTAATTTGGGCTATGGAAAAACTCAGTTTGAAAAGTCAATTCTGAATTGAGTAAAGATTTTTTGGAGTCTTCGATAAAGGGTATGATTTCCCTACTGACGGTTTGCCACCAGCTTAAGCTTCTTAAGTTTTCTTGATGCACGGGGTAATCTTTGCCAACGATATGCATCTTCGCGAGCATCTTAGCAACTTTAGCGCAATGATTTTGGTTTGGAGTGAGGCGAGAGGAGCCCTCGAGCTTACTGACAATCGCCGCTGGTTTGTTTTTTAAGGCCTCAATAATTTGCTGGTTTCGACTGAGGAAAGGTGTTGGAACTTGAATGTGATGATTTGATAAAAATAGCATCAAATTTAAATAGTAGGGTAATTGATCAAATTGAAGCCTCTCAAAAATGGTCAGGACGTATTCCGATACAACGCCATTATTGCTTGCATCAATAAAAAAATTACTATTTTCTATGCCTGCACTAATACCTTTAAAAGCCTCGATCTTTCCTAAATCAAAAGACTTTGTGAACCAATCATTTGCTTCTTCAAGCGTTAAAGGAGTATAGACAGCCATGGATTAAAACGGCACGCTGACTGATGGAAGGCGATTAATAACTTGTCGCGTTGCGTCGCTATCGCGACTAATTAAGGGGCTCATTTCATAATGCGTGCCCATGCTGGAATCAACTTGAATCTCAATATTTTGGCCCACATCACGGAATTCTTCGACTTTGGTCCCGTTAGAGCCTTCATAGGAAAAGCTTTTATCCCGTTTTTGCGCTCCCAAAACTCGGTCGGCAGCACTTACTTTTGGTGCTATCGGTTGGTTATTAATGGCATCAAGCTCCTGTTTGGTCAGTATAGAAGTTGTCGTTTGCGAAAAGCTATAAGGTGAAATTATCAAAAATAAGGAGATAATAGGCCCTAGGAATCGCTTAGGATATAAAAAATGGAAGTTGTTCATAGGTTAATTGTACGATTAAGGCATGTCTAAAGAATTATTATTACTCGTTGATGGTTCAAGTTACCTGTATAGGGCCTTTCATGCTATGCCGGATTTACGCAACCCGAATGGTGAGCCCACCGGTGCAATTTACGGCATGATTAATATGTTACGCCGTTTGCGCAGTGAGTTGCCGACTTCTCATATTGCCTGTGTATTTGATGCAAAAGGCCCCACATTTAGGGATGAATGGTATCCGCAATATAAGGCCAACCGTTCTTCCATGCCTGAAGACCTTGTTAAGCAAATAGAGCCTATTCATGCAGTGGTCAAAGCTATGGGTTGGCCAGTGATTATGGTTCCAGGAGTTGAAGCTGATGACGTGATTGGTACCTTGTCTAAAAAAGCTACAGCGCGAGGATGGAACACGATTATTTCAACGGGTGATAAAGATCTTGCTCAACTAGTCGATGAATCTGTCACCTTGATCAATACCATGACCAACGAAAAACTCGATATCCAAGGAGTTGTTGATAAATTCGGTATTCCCCCTAATTTGATTGTGGATTATTTAACGATTATGGGTGATACGGTCGACAACGTGCCGGGGGTTCCTAAAGCCGGACCCAAGACTGCAGTGAAATGGCTTACCGAATATGGAAATTTAGATCAGGTGTTGGCGCATGCCAATGACATCAAAGGTGTTGTAGGAGAAAATTTACGCCAATCTAGAGAGTGGTTGGCACAGGCGAAGCGTTTGCTGACGGTCAAAGTAGATTGTGCGCTTGAAGATCATTTGGGGGATTTATCCGATCTTGAAGTGCAAAATGAAAATCATGATCAATTGCGTGAGTTGTTTATTCGTTATGGATTTAAGACATGGCTTCGAGAGTTTGAATCTAAGGCAACTCCAAACACGAGCCCCAATATTGACCAACTTGGCTTACATTCGCAAGATACGATATCTTTCCCAACAGAAGCTTTGAGTGTGAACTACGAATGTGTGCTTACCCAAGAACAATTACAGCATTGGTTAGAACGGGTTCAAGCGGCTTCTCTGACAAGTATTGATACAGAAACCACGGGTTTAGATCCTAGACGTTCTCAGCTTGTAGGGATTTCTCTTGCCGTTGATCCTGGCCAAGCCTGCTATATTCCATTAAAGCATTTAACCAATGAGGATCAACTTTCTCGGGAAGAAACCTTACAATTTTTGAAGCCTTGGTTAGAAGATCCAAAAGCCTCAAAGCTTGGCCAGAATTTAAAGTTTGATAAACATATTTTTGCTAATCACGGTATTGAGCTTCAAGGCATTGTGCATGACACGCTTTTAGAATCCTATGTCTACGAATCACATCGGCCACATGATATGGATGGTATGGCACAACGTCACCTAGGGGTCAAGACCATTACCTTTGAAGAAGTTTGCGGCAAAGGGGCTTCACAAATAGGCTTTGATCAAGTTGATATTGCAAGGGCAACTCAATATGCTGCTGAAGATGCTGATATTACATTGCGACTTCATCAGCATTTATGGCCACTCATTCAGCGTGAAGAAAATCTTCGATACGTTTATCAAGAGATTGAGATTCCGACGATGCGTGTACTGTCGATCATGGAGCGTAACGGTATATTAATTGACTCGCAGAAATTATCAGCACAGGGACAAGTCATTGGACTACGCATGTTAAGTCTTGAAAAAGAGATTTATACATTAGCAGGACAGCCATTTAACATCCAATCGCCTAAACAAATTGGGGAAATTTTATTTCAGGTCAAAAACTTACCGATAATTAAGAAAACCCCTGGAGGCGCGCCTTCAACGGATGAGGAAGTGTTACAAAAATTATCTGAAAACTATCCGTTGCCAGCACGTATTTTGGACTATCGTAGTTTGGCCAAGTTGCAATCGACGTATATTGAAAAATTACCCAGAATGGCGGATGCAAAGACGGGTAGAGTGCATACGAATTATGCTCAAGCTGTTGCTGCTACTGGAAGATTGGCATCCAATGAGCCAAACTTACAAAATATACCGGTAAGAACTGAGGAGGGTCGTAAGATTCGGGAAGCTTTTATCGCTAGACCAGGCTGTTACTTAATGTCGGCGGATTATTCTCAAATTGAACTGCGCATCATGGCACATATCGCACAAGATGCAAATCTTTTAGAGGCGTTTGCGCAGGGTCGAGATATCCACAAAGCCACTGCTGCAGAAATTTTTGGCGTTTCATTAGATGAGGTCAGTTCTGAGCAACGACGGTATGCCAAGGTGATCAATTTTGGTTTAATTTATGGGATGAGCGCTTTTGGATTGGCTAGTAATTTAGGCATTGAGAGATCAGCAGCACAAACATATATTGATACTTATTTTGGTCGATATCCTGGAGTTGCAAAATATATGTCAGACACCCGCCTGCTGGCAAAAGATAAAGGGTATGTCGAAACGATTTTTGGTCGTCGACTTTGGTTGCCAGAAATTAATAGCACCAATGGTATGCGCCGGCAGGGTGCTGAGCGAGCAGCGATTAATGCCCCGATGCAAGGAACGGCGGCTGATTTAATCAAACTATCGATGATTGCTGTCCAGGCATGGTTAGAATCTGAGAAATTAGAAACAAAATTATTACTTCAAGTGCATGATGAACTAGTCTTAGAAGTTCCGCATCAAGAGCTAGAATTAGTGAAAAAAAACTTGGACAAACTCATGACTTCAGTAGCAACTTTACGCGTTCCTCTCGAGGTAGGGATTGGCATCGGCGATAATTGGGAAGAAGCTCATTAAAACTCGGGAGTTTACATGATATTCATTTGGATCATTCTAGCGACACTGTCGGCTGGAGTGGTTAGTATTTTGGCAGCAGCCTCATTGTCTTTTAAATATTTAGCCTCCATCGTTGAAAACATGGTCAGTTTTTCTGTGGGCATTTTATTGGCAACGGCTTTTTTACATGCTTTGCCGGAAGCCTTTTCTTCTCCTGGAGTAGCGCCTGGAAGTTTATTTTCTTTATTACTTGCCGGAATTTTATTTTTCTTTGCTCTTGAAAAAGTTGCCTTACTGCGCCACAACCATCATCACGAGGGTGATGGCCATAATCATCATGCGGGACATGATCGAGAAGAAGCAGGTAAAAGCGGTTGGATGATATTGGTTGGAGATGGAGTTCATAATTTTGTAGACGGAATTTTGATTGCTGCTGCATTTATCGCCAATCCAGAAGTAGGCATTTTAACGGCGTTAGCGATTATTGCCCATGAGATTCCTCAAGAAATTGGTAATTTCATGGTATTACTCAATGCGGGATTTACTAAGCGTAGAGCGCTGACGTATAACTTAATTTGTGGGCTTTTAGCGGTTGTAGGTGGCGTTTTAGGATATCTCTTCTTAGAGCAGTCACAAGCCTTGATTCCCTATTTACTGGTTTTTGCTTCGAGTAGTTTTATTTATATTGCGGTCAGTGATTTAATGCCGCAAATGAACCGTCGTTTGCAAATTAAAGAATCAGTCAAGCAGATTACATTAATTCTGTGTGGGATAGGCCTTGTTTTAGGACTATCAATCTTAGGCGGCTGATTTATCAAAAGGACATAGTTTTGCGATACCACTCATGGAAGTGTTGCATACCATCTTCCATTGGGCTTTGATAAGGACCTACTTCATTTTGTCCTCTTGCTAAAAGAGCGGCGCGACCAGCGTCCATCCGAAGAGCTATTTCATCGTCCTCAATGCATGTTTCCATGTAAGCAGCCCGCTCAGCGTCAATAAACTCGCGTTCAAACCAAACGATTTCTTCAGGGTAATAGAACTCAACGATATTTCTGGTTTTATTTGGCCCTAAGGGCTGCAGAGTTGAAATACAGAGCACCCCTGGGTACCACTCAATCATGACATTAGGATAATAAGTTAGCCAAATTGCACCACACTCTGGAAGTTTTCCGCCGTGGTGTCGAAGAACCGCTTCATGCCATTTTGAATAGACCGCAGAACCTGGACGTTTAAGTTGATTATTCAGACCTACACTTTGAACACTGTACCAGTTACCAAACTCCCAAGAGAGATCGTCGCAAGATACAAATTGACCGAGACCTGGATGGAAAGGGCCTACATGGTAATCCTCTAAATACACCTCGATAAATGTTTTCCAGTTGTAATTGCAATCATGTATTTCAACATGATCTAGAAGATAACCATCAAATTTGAGTTGATCTTTAACACCAAGTTTTGCAAGATCTTCATTGACATCACGTGGGCCTTCAAAAAGAAGTCCTTGCCAATTTTGTAAAGGGCTTTTCCCAAGATGTAAGCAAGGGTTCTCACCAAAATGTGGCGCACCTAATAACTCACCTTGAAGATCGTAGGTCCAGCGATGCAGTGGGCAAACGATATGATCTATCTTGCCCTTACCGCCGAGCATTAATGCTTGACGGTGGCGACATACGTTTGACAACAATTCGATACCTTGTTGATTACGAACCAGAACACGCCCTTCATTTTCTGTTCGCAAAGTCTGATAGTTTCCCATTTCAGGAACCATTAGTTCGTGACCGATATATTTGGGACCCTGCGCAAATAGCAAAGCCACTTCTTTTTCAAACAATTCAGTGTCAAAATACGCACTGACAGGTAACTGCAAATTGGACGGCGCAAGCTGCTGCGCGGTAGCCAGATTAGTCATTCTCCCCACCCCCGAAAAAATAAGTCAGCCGAAGCTAAGCGGAATAACCAATCCAACTATCGACATGTCGATATTGGAAAGGAATCTAGCATTATACTAAAAGAGTATTTTAAGTCCATTAATTTCATTAATTTGAGATTTGTTAATTATTTATTAAAGGTCATATTGGTATGCCAACGGCTAAATCAAAAGCTTCCATTGCTGAAGATGCGCAAGAAGATGCACAACCGAATTATGAGCAGGCCATTGCCGAACTTGAAAAACTCATTAGCGATATGGAGTCTGGCAAGATGTCTTTAGAGGCCAATCTCGCCTCTTATAAAAGAGGAAGTGAATTGATTAAGCTATGTCAAAGACTACTTGATCAAGTAGAACAACAAGTTAAAATTTTTGAAGCGCAATAATGTTTGATTGGAAAAACTGGCATTCTGAGCATTTTCAGCGCGTTGAGCTAGCGTTAGTTCATGCGGTTCCCGCCCTTGAGGATCCATTAGATCAACTTTATGCAGCGATGGCTTACGCTGTTCGAGCAGGTGGTAAGAGAATTCGACCCTTATTGATTTATGCGACTTGGCAATTAGGTCAAACATCCCCAGAAAATCGCCAAGAGATTAAGCAAGTAGATGCTGCTGCGGTGGCTATCGAGTTAATTCACACATATTCATTGGTTCACGATGATTTGCCATCCATGGATAATGATGACCTGAGGCGTGGAAAGCCGACAACTCATAAGATGTTTAATGAAGCCACCGCCTTATTAGTGGGCGACGCATTGCAAAGTGAAGCATTTACGATCATTACGCAAATGCAAACACCTGCCCAATTAAAAGTAGATATTATGCGGGAATTATCCATTAGCGCTGGAATGCATGGAATGTGTAAAGGTCAAGCGATTGATTTAGCGAGCGTCGGAAAAATTTTGGACTTACAAACACTTGAAAAGATGCATCGTTTAAAAACGGGGGCATTATTAAGATGCGCGATTCGTATGGGTGCTATTCTCGGCGGTTTGCCAATAGAGCAAAGGGTTGTTCTTGACCAAGTTGCGCAAGATGTTGGTTTAGGTTTTCAGGTAACAGATGATATTTTAGATGCCACGCAAAATTCTGAGACTCTCGGTAAAACTGCGGGTAAAGATGAGCAAGCTCATAAACCAACCTTTGTGAGCTTGATGGGCTTAGATGCTTCCATGACATATGCTGAAGAGTTATTAACGAAATCTTTAAAGTCATTACATCAATGGGGTCCAGAGGCTGATCCTTTAAGAGAAATTTCTAAATGGGCGTTTAATAGAAAGTCTTAAATGCTATGTTGCAGAGATTTCAAACAAACCTGATAGAAATAGAGACCTGAGGGATAATAGAGGATTACCCTTATTTGTTATTCATGAATTGGATAACTCGATGAAACTGCCTTCACCCATGCAAGAAAGATTACTTCAGAGTATTGAATCACCGGATGATTTAAGAAAATTATCACGTGATGACTTACCTCATTTAGCCAGAGAGTTAAGAACATTTTTGATTGATTCTGTCTCTCAAACTGGGGGGCACTTATCCTCTAATCTTGGGACGGTTGAGTTAGCCATTGCTTTACATTATGTATTTCACACCCCTAATGACCGAATTATTTGGGACGTTGGACATCAAAGTTATGCTCACAAGATTCTCACTGGACGCAGGGATCAAATGCACACCCTTAGGAAATTAGGGGGTATTTCAGGATTCCCAAGACGATCAGAAAGTATTTTTGATGCCTTTGGTACTGCGCATTCCTCCACCAGCATCTCAGCCGCCATGGGTATGGCTAGAGCTTTTCAAACAAAAGGTATTAAGCAGGTTGCAGTAGCCATTATTGGAGATGGTGCGATGAGTGCTGGCATGGCTTTTGAAGCATTAAACAATGCCGGCGTTTATAAAGATTTGCCTTTAATTGTGGTGCTCAATGACAACGATATGTCGATTTCTCCTGCCGTTGGAGCACTTAATCGATATTTAGCAAGACTCATGAGTGGTAGTTTTTATGCGAATACCAAAAAAGGTATTGATTCGGTCCTCTCTTTAGCCCCGCCTTTAAGAGAGTTTGCCAAGCGCTTGGAAGAACACGCTAAAGGGATGGTTGTTCCTGGAACCATTTTTGAAGAATTTGGTTTTAACTACACTGGTCCTATTGATGGTCATGATTTAGATTCTTTAGTTCCGACGTTGCAAAATATCATGCATCTTGCACTTAGTGGAGATGGCCCGCAGTTTTTGCATATTGTGACCAAAAAAGGAAAAGGTTATAAACGCGCTGAAGCTGATCCAATTTTGTACCATGGTCCTGGTAAGTTTGATCCAATGCTAGGGATTCAAACTTCGAGTGGCCCATCAAAAAAGACATTTACTCAAGTTTTTGGAGATTGGTTGTGTGATCAAGCAACTGCTGATCCTCGTTTGATTGCCGTTACTCCAGCGATGCGAGAAGGTTCGGGCTTAGTTGATTTTGAAAAACGTTTTCCGAATCGTTATTATGACGTCGGAATTGCTGAGCAACATGCAGTTACCTTTGCCGCTGGCCTTGCTTGTGAAGGATTAAAGCCTGTTGTTGCAATTTACTCAACTTTTTTACAGCGTGGCTACGATCAATTAATACATGATGTGGCTTTACAAGATTTGCCAGTTGTTTTTGCCATTGATCGCGCTGGTATTGTTGGAGCAGATGGCGCTACTCACGCAGGTGCTTTTGATATTCCGTATTTACGCTGTATTCCGAATATGTCTATTATGACTCCAGCGAATGAAAAAGAGTGTCGACAGCTCTTATCTACTGCATTTGCTCAGAATCACCCTACGGCTGTTCGGTATCCAAGAGGTTCTGGAGTAGGGACTGTTTTATCGAATTCTCTTGAGACTTTACCTATAGGTAAAGCAAAAATTGAGAGAGTCACACAACAAACTGCGGGTAAAAAAATTGCTATTTTATGTTTTGGAACCTTACTGTATCCGGCTTTAGAAATTGCTCAGAGCTTAGATGTAACGGTTGTGAATATGCGTTTTGTGAAGCCACTTGACGAGCATTTATTACTAGAACTGGGCCAAGAATACGATGGTTTTGTATCTCTTGAGGATGGCGTTATTGCTGGAGGTGCGGGTAGTGCCTGTTTAGAATTTTTAGTTAAATCAAATATTTATAAACCATTTTTGCAACTGGGGTTACCTGATCAGTTTATCGATCATGGAGATCCAACAAAGTTAATGGCTCAATGTGGTCTTGACGCACAGGGTATCGAAATTGCTATACGCCATAAGTATCCTGAATTGACTTAGAACGCAATACCCTAATTTCTAGGACAATAGAGCAATGAATGATATGAAAGTTAAACACATTAGTCCATCCAAGATGGCTGATGTGCAGTCAAGTGAAGACTACCGAAACTTAGCGATTGAACAAGTTGGTGTAAGAGGGATCCGTTTTCCGATTATGGTTCAAGGGGAAAAGGGTGTATTACCTTCCGTTGCGCAGTTCAATCTCAACGTGGCACTACCCCCAGAAAAGAAGGGGACTCATATGTCACGTTTTATGGCGCTTTTGCAAGAATCGAAAGAACCAGTAAGTGCAAGCTCGATGGCTCATTTAGTGAAAAAAATGATACCGCTGTTAGAGGCAAAAAAAGGCATGATTGAGTTAAGTTATGCTCACTTTGTCAATAAATACGCACCGGTATCGGGGATTGAGAGCCTCATGGATTATGAGGTAACCTGGACTAGCTTTGGTGTAGAGCACGAAGGACAGATGCAGATTACGAATTTTTTAAAGGTAGTCGTTCCAGTCATGAGTTTATGCCCTTGCTCTAAAGAAATCTCTGATTTTGGAGCACATAATCAACGCTCCCATGTCATGATTGAAGTGTGTCTTAAAAACAATGCTTCTCTTTATGTCGAAGAATTGATTCGTATTGCAGAGTCTCAAGCTTCATGTGAATTATGGGGATTACTTAAACGTACTGATGAGAAGTACGTCACTGAAAAATCTTATGAGAATCCGAAGTTCGTTGAGGACTTAGTTAGAGACGTTGCAAGTCATGTAGCAAAGTTGGACATGATAGATTCGTTCAAGGTTGAGGTTGAGAACTTTGAATCGATCCATAATCACAGCGCTTACGCACGAATCAATTCTTAGGACAATACCTCACTTAAAGGCCAGCGGGGTTTTACATCAAATCCTAGGGAGGAGTCTGCGAGAGACGGATTCTTTAATAATTTAAGGGCTCCTGCAAACGCGATCATTGCTCCGTTATCGGTACACAAATCGAGCGGCGGATAAAGAATTTTGGCATTTGTTTTTTTGCCGAGTTTTTTGAGACCATCCCTAAGTTGCGTGTTGGCCCCAACACCTCCTGCCACAACGAGTGTTTTACATCCCGTTAATGTAAGTGCATCGTTGACTTTTTTACACAAAACCTCTACAACAGCGTCGACAAAAGCGATGGCTAAATCTGCTTTTAATTGTTCACTCATCGGGCCGGAAGACTTTACTTGTGTTAAAACGGCTGTTTTGAGCCCTGCAAATGAAAAATCCAATGTTTTGGAATGCAGCAACGGTCTTGGCAGTTGGAATCTTCCCCGATGCCCCTTTTCGGCTAATTGCGATACGGCAGGACCACCTGGATAAGAAAGTCCCAATAATTTAGCTGTTTTATCAAAGGCTTCACCTGCGGCATCATCTAAAGTTTCTCCTAGCGTTTCATAAACACCAATATCTTTCACTAACATGATTTGTGTATGTCCCCCAGAAACGAGTAGGGCTAAAAATGGAAACAGATGTAGTTTTGAGGAGCTTTTTAATTCCGGTGAGAGGAGGGGGGACAGTAAGTGTCCCTCTAAGTGATGAATACCGATAATTTTTTTAGACAAACCAAATGCGATAGACTTTGCAATAGAAGTGCCTACTAACAAAGCGCCTGCTAAGCCTGGTCCTTTGGTATAAGCTAAGGCATCTATTTCTGGTAGTTTCAATTGAGATTTTTTTAAACAATCTTCGATCAGAGGTAGGCTGATGCGGATATGATCCCGGGAGGCTAGCTCAGGCACCACACCACCGTAGAGCTCATGCATTTTGACCTGGGAGAACAGGCTTTGACCTAAAAGCCCGAGATGTGCTGGTTCATTCGACTCCCAAAATCGAGAGTCGTAGACAGCGATCCCTGTCTCGTCACAAGAAGTTTCTATTCCTAATATGTACATATTTTGATTTTCTCATGATATACTTTTAGTCTTTAGTCTATTTAGAGAAATATAACGCATGACCACTATCCGCCTTCGTGAAAATGAGCCATTTGAAGTTGCTCTTCGCCGTTTTAAACGCACCATTGAAAAAAATGGATTGTTAACGGATTTGCGTGCCCGTGAGTTTTATGAAAAACCAACGGCAGAACGTAAGCGTAAGAAAGCTGCTGCTGCTAAGCGCCACTATAAGCGCATTCGTAGCCAAATGTTGCCTAAGAAACTTTTCTAAACTCAATATCATCTTTCTGTGTATGGGCATGCCTTAGGGTTTGCCAACACATTGTTTAAAATGAAGCCCACCATACTTGTTATGGTGGGTTTTGTTTTTTATTTTTAATGGCGAAGAAGTGAACAATTCTTGTCATAATAAGGTTAGAAAAACATCAAAAGAGGAAATTATGAGCTTAAAAGAGCAAATTACCAATGACATGAAAGACGCAATGCGGAGTAAAGATATTCCGCGCCTAGGAACAATTCGGCTCCTGTTGGCTGCGATGAAACAAAAAGAGGTTGATGAGAGAGTTGAATTAACTGATGCTCACATTATTGCGATTATTGAAAAAATGGTGAAACAACGTAAAGATTCGATTACTCAGTTTGCAGCTGCGAAGCGTGAAGATTTAGTGACCTTAGAAACAAAAGAGTTAGAGCTATTACAAACTTATATGCCGGCTCAATTATCTGAGGAAGAAATTATTACAATAGTGGGTAAGGCTATTTCTACCACTGGTGCAAGTGGTCCACAAGATATGGGCAAAGTTATTGGAGTATTAAAAGCGGAGCTGGCTGGAAAGGCTGATATGGGAAAAGTGTCAGGTCTTGTCAAAAATGCCTTGCAGAAGTAATTAGGATAATCATTTGATACCCCGTGCCTTTATTGACGAAGTTTTAAATAGAGTTGATATTGTCAACATCGTTGGTCAGTCTGTAACACTCAAAAAGTCTGGCGCCAATTTGCAAGGCTTGTGCCCTTTTCATCAAGAAAAGTCGCCTTCATTTTCGGTTTCTGAAACAAAGCAGTTTTACCATTGTTTTGGTTGCGGAGCACATGGAACGGCCATCAGTTTTTTGATGGAATATGCCGGACTAACATTCGTTGACGCAATTGAAGAGCTTGCAAAATCGGTGGGTCTTACAGTTCCGAAAGAAGCTCAGGAGTCAATCAAGACAGTTGATCTACAAGAAACTGTAGCGATGACCCAGAGTATGGAAAAAGTTATGGCTTGGTACCAAGATCAGTTGAAAAAAAACCAACGAGCGATTCAATATTTAAAAAATAGAGGTTTATCAGGAGAGGTTGCTAAGAAATTTAGCATTGGTTATGCGCCTGAGGCTTGGCAAAATTTAGAGGCTATTTTTGGTTCTTACGACAAAGATGAAACGGCGAAGCTCCTAGTTGAATCAGGTATGGTCATTCAAGGAGTTTCGGAAGGGTCGGTGAGGGCCAAGCGATACGATCGCTTTAGAGACAGAGTCATGTTCCCGATTCGTAATCTTAAAGGACAAGTGATTGGTTTTGGTGGGCGTATTATTGATAAGGGAGAGCCGAAATATTTAAACTCTCCAGAGACCACCCTATTTAAGAAAGGACAAACCTTATATGGTTTGTTTGAGGCGAGAAAATTTATACGTGAAAAATCATTTGTTCTCGTTTGTGAAGGGTATATGGATGTTGTTGCACTCGCGCAATTAGGGTTTCCGAACGCTGTTGCAACCTTAGGCACAGCTTGTACAGAAACGCATATTCAACTGTTGTTGCGCCATACAGACCGTGTAGTATTTTCTTTTGATGGCGACTTGGCAGGAAGAAAAGCTGCAAAAAGGGCTTTTGAAGCTTGCATACCGTATTTAGCAGATGAGAAAGAGATCCGATTTTTGTTTTTACCGAAAGAACATGATCCAGATAGTTTTATTCGGGAAAATGGGCAAGATCAATTTCAGGAAGAAATTCGGCATGCGCTACCCTTATCAAAATTCTTTTTAGAAGTGATTGGCGAGAATATTGACTGGACGAATGCTGAAGGAAAAGCCCAAGCTCAAAGCATTGCCAAAGAATACTTTAAAAAATTTCCTGCAATTGCTCTTCGCGTCCAAATTTTACGTGAACTTGCACAGCGATTGGGCCTTACACAAATAGAGCTTGAAAAGTTTTATGGTTTACCAAGTATGCAGGAGATTGACGTTGTAAAAAAAGAAAAATCTCAGCAGCCATTTCCCAAAAAAGGGGTTGGCAAAGAAGATTGGAAGAAAAAAACAGAGCTTAGAGTGTTGGAGAATTTAGCAAAACAAAAGCCTGTCGCACCAACAAATATAGCAATACAAATGATGTGGATCCTGATTCAGTATCCACAATTAGGAAAAAGCCTTAATCCAACGCAACAAGAACTGATGGTTTCGGTAGCGATGCAAAGATCGCCTAAGGCAAAGTTATTAATGCAAGACTTGATTGAACTCTGCAAAGCAATTTCAGACGATGTCAATTTCGCTATTTTTCAGAATAGTTTGATGATCTCACCCATGGCAGCTGAATACGAAATTTTGTTAAAAAAAGCTTTTCAATCTGAATTAACTTTGGAAGAGGGGCAAGCACATCTTGATGGAGCGCTTAAAAAAATTGAAATAGAGGCCATTAAAAAAGAAATGCTAGAAATTACTGAAAAGATTCAACAAAAAATTGAGAGGCCAGAAGATCTGGTGCGTTATCGAGCGTTGGGAGTTAAATTAAAGTAAAAGAAGCGAAAATAGTCAAAAGAGGTAAGTATATAAATATAAAAAATGACCTCATGATTGAAAAAAATACCTTTTTGGCAGTATAATACAAGGCTATCAAATATATATTGAATTCAACGACTTGCCTGAGATAGGGGAACTTTAAGTCCCTCAGGGGCGTCACTAATTTGTAAAACGTTGCAAAAGTAAGTAAAACTTCTTTAATTTTTTAACATCAAGCGACCATGCCAAAAACTATCCCAGTTAAAAAAACCAGCCCAAAAACTGCCGTCGTCAAAAAATCAGCACCTTCAAAAGTTGTTTCAAAAAAAGGTGCTAACACGTCGAAAAAACCAGTCAAAAAGCCAGTGGTTTCAGCGAAGACTGCTAAGCCTGTTGTCAAAGTCGTTAAAGCAATGCCCAAAAAGACCACAGCTGTTTCCAAAAAGGCATCGAAACCTTCAGGAAAAACAGTTGTGAAAAAGGTAGTAATAAAAGCTCCAACTGGTAAGTTAGTTACCAAAAAAGTTGTAGTTACTAAACCCACAAAAAAAACAACAGCAAAACCCATCAAAAAGGCTATTATTAAAAAATTACCCCCAAAGCAAGTTGCTAAAGTCGATACTAAAAAAGTAGCGAAGCCAGCATCACTCATTAAGTCAACTTCTAAAGTCGATACTAAAAAAGTAGCAAAGTCTGCAGCAATCGTTAAGCCAGCCCTTAAAGCTGAGTCTAAAAAAGTAGCGAAGCCTGAAGTAGTTGTTAAAGAAAAATTACCGAAGGTTAAAAATGTTGAAAAAGTTGCCCCAGTGGCGACTGATGAAAAGCTTGTTACTCCAGTCGTTGAAGAAGGTGAATTAGCCCTAGAGCAACCGATTAAGAAAACCCGTGGAAGAAAGCCGAAGCCAAAGCCAGAAGTTGATCCCAATGCTGATATTCGTACAGATCGTCAAAAGGCGCGTGATCGTAAAGCAAAGGAAAAAGCACTTCTTTTAGAATTTAATGCAACGAAATTAGGTAGTGAAGAACAGCTTGAGTTGCGTCGAGCACGCTTAAAACATCTGATCAAGATGGGTAAATCCCGTGGTTATTTAACCCACGGTGAAATTAATGATGTTATGTCTGATGAATTGTCTGACACAGACTCGTTAGAAACATTAATTGCGCTTTTAAGTGATATCGGTATCTCTGTTTATGAACAGGCACCAGATGCTGAAACTTTGATTCTCAATGAAAATGCAATTACTGCATCTTCAGATGAAGAGGCTGAAGAAGAGGCAGAGGCTGCATTAGGAGCGGTTGACTCCGAGTTTGGAAGAACAACTGACCCTGTTCGGATGTATATGCGTGAGATGGGTACGGTTGATTTATTGACTCGTGAAGATGAGATTGTCATTGCGAAAAAGATTGAAGCCGGCCTGAAAGATATGTTGATGGCTTTGTCTGCTTGTCCGATCACCATCGCAGAGATTATTGATCTTGCTGACCAGATTTCGGCTGGCACTATTCAGGTAGATGATTTTGTTGATGGCTTAGTTGATCCAAATGCAGAAGACATACCGATGACGCCTGTTGCTGCTGAAGAAGTTGAATTAGACGATATCGATGAAGATTCTGAAGAGGAAGATGACGAAGGTGGCGCTGGTGGCGCAGCCGCTTCGGCCGCCTCTGCAAAACAGCTTGAAGAACTCAAACAGCTTTCTGTCGAGAAATTTGCCATTATTCGTTCACAGTTTGACAAAATGCGCCGAGCTTATGACCGTGAAGGTTATAACTCAGCAAACTACGTTAAAGCTCAGACCTTGATTCGTAATGAGTTGTTAGGCTTTAGATTTACTGCGAAAAGTGTTGAAAGATTATGCGATACGATTCGTTCCCAAGTAAATCAAGTATGGACTACAGAAAGAGCTATTGTTAATATTCTGGTTGATAAAATTGGTGTTCCTCGCTCAGAAGTTCTTGCCCAACTTAATAAAAACTTGATGAACTTATTGTGGACTAAAGCTCTGTTGAAGGATCCAAAGCCTTACACGGCTTTATTAGAAAGAAATGTTCCTGCGATTCATGAATTACAGCAAAAATTAATTGATCTACAAAATAAAGTGGTATTGCCATTGTCTGAGTTAAAAGAGGTTCACAAACAGATGACGGCTGGCGAAAAGCGCGCAAGAGAAGCGAAACGTGAGATGACAGTTGCCAACTTACGTTTAGTGATATCGATTGCAAAAAAATATACTAATCGTGGATTGCAGTTCTTAGATTTGATTCAAGAAGGCAATATTGGTCTGATGAAGGCCGTCGATAAATTTGAGTATCGTCGCGGATATAAGTTCTCTACTTATGCTACTTGGTGGATTCGTCAAGCGATCACCCGATCCATTGCAGACCAAGCCAGGACGATTCGTATTCCTGTGCATATGATTGAGACGATTAATAAGATGAACCGAATTAGTCGTCAAATTTTGCAAGAGACTGGCATCGAGCCTGACGCTGCAACCTTGGCGGCTAAGATGGAAATTCCTGAAGATAAGATTCGTAAGATCATGAAGATTGCAAAAGAGCCTATCTCGATGGAAACACCGATTGGCGATGACGAAGACTCTCATTTAGGCGACTTTATCGAAGATGGGAATACTTTAGCTCCAGCGGAAGCCGCTTTACATGACTCTATGCGTGATGTTGTAAAAGACATATTAGATTCATTAACGCCTCGTGAAGCAAAAGTACTTAGAATGCGATTTGGTATTGAGATGAGTACTGACCATACCTTAGAAGAAGTTGGTAAGCAATTTGATGTTACGCGTGAACGTATCCGTCAGATAGAGGCCAAGGCTCTTCGTAAGATGCGTCATCCTAGTCGAAGTGATAAATTAAAGAGCTTTTTAGAAGAAGATTAAAGATCAATATGGGCCGTTAGCTCAGTTGGTTAGAGCAGAGGACTCATAATGGACTTAACCATGGGGCCCGGTAGTAGAAATCGTAATGATTTCAATAGGTTAGTGGTGGTGGATGTGCTTAAAAAACACTACACACCAACTACACACCGTAAGGTTTTTCATGGTGTGTAGTAAATAGCGGTTTTGTGTGGTTTTGAAGTATAAAAGTAGTTGAGAATTGTGTATTACCCGAAAAGTTTCGGGCCGTTAGCTCAGTTGGTTAGAGCAGAGGACTCATAGAAAATTGTGCACCAGATGACGAAAGT
>CAIPQU010000051.1 GCA_903867305.1 uncultured beta proteobacterium | reverse complement strand
CTGAAATCCTGCAACCATCTCGTGACCATAAGCTAAATCATCAGCAATCAGTACCACTCTCTTCCACTTCATGGTCTTTGCACAATAGTCAGCCATCGGGTGAG
This sequence comes from uncultured beta proteobacterium, assembly GCA_903867305.1. Lineage (GTDB taxonomy): Bacteria > Pseudomonadota > Gammaproteobacteria > Burkholderiales > Burkholderiaceae > Polynucleobacter. Next base: position 7,687 of record CAIPQU010000051.1, on the reverse strand, counting down.
CACATTGAGATGATGTTGAGGTTGCTCTAACAAACCATGATGAGGCAGAAGCAGAAACTCAAAAGTATCTTGCTCAGTCAGGGGAAGTCGTTTTGTTTGAGCCAGCTATTAGATATAACAATTTGTTCATTCGAGTTGATGTCCTGGTAAAGCGTGAAACTTCTATGGAGTTAGTTGAGGTTAAGGCTAAATCCTATGACTCTAAAAATCCTGAAATTATTGGAGCTCGAGGGGGATTGCTAGCTGGAATGCTTCCTTATCTTCAAGATGTGGCATTTCAGAAGTATGTCTTATCTAAGGCGTACCCAAATAAGGTCATAACTAGCTATCTTATGATGCCCGACAAGGCTGTTGAATCTTCGATTGATGGCCTTAATCAACTATTCAAAGTTAGACGGGCACAAAAAACCATAGAGGTGGAAGTTAATCAAAAAGCTTATGAAGTTATTAACCAGGCTGGTGAGTTACTAGCTAAGGTCAATGTGGACACCTATGTGAACATGATTCTATCTAAGCCTATTGAGTTTCCAGACGGTGAGGGATATCTGCCAGCTATTGCCGAGCTTTGGGCTCACGAGTATCGGGAGGATAAGAAAATTCCCCCTCATTTGAGTAGCTCTTGCAAAGACTGTGAGTTCAGAGCATTTGAAGGAGATGGGCTTGTTAGTGGATATCACGAATGTTTGCGAGAAGTTACAAAACTGACTGATGCACAAATCAATGATGGGACTATCTTTGATATTTCTGGATTAAGAGGTAAGGATAAATACTTAGACCAAGGTTTATTTACCTTTAAGCATATTCAACCTCATATTAATGTTAAAGATGACAAAGAGGGTTTGAGCCTTAGCCAACGGCAATACATGCAATGTGCGGGTATTCCACCTGAGCACGATAAAGGTGGTTTTTATCTTGATACAGAATTAATTAAAGCTGAGATGAGACGTTGGGTCTATCCGCTGCATATGATAGATTTTGAGACATCAACAATTGCATTACCGTTTTTTAAAGGAATGCGACCTTATGAAATGATTGGATTTCAGTTCTCTCATCATATTATTCGAGAGGATGGTTCTGTAGAGCATGTGGGTGAATATATTCATACAGAGCCTGGCCAATTCCCCAATTTTGATTTTGTGCGTGAGCTTAAAAAACAACTTGAAAAAGACAATGGAACTATTTTTCGTTGGGCAACTCATGAAAACACGGTTCTTAATGCTATTTCATCTCAGATGGACAAAGAAGGTATAGATATTCCGGATAAAGTCGAGTTACAAGAGTTTATTGCCACAATAACCAAGGGTGGTAAACGTGCAATGGTTGACCTAAACGACCTAGCTAAAGCGGCTTACTTTCATCCGCAGACATTTGGTCGAACATCTATTAAAAAGGTTCTCCCGGCTGTTCTTGCAACATCTGTATATTTGAAAGACAAATATTCTTTACCAATATACGGTACAAAAGAACTGCCTAGCCATAATTTTAAAGACAAAACTTGGTGGGTTGAAGAGGGTGGTGAGGTCGTTGACCCTTATGAATCACTAAAGACGATTGCTAAGGAAATGCTTGGAGATGAGGGTCTGAATGCTTTAGCTAGGGAAGAAATTGAAATTGCAGAGGGTGGAGCGGCATCCATGGCCTATGGCCGATTGCAATTTGAAGACTTAACCAAACAAGATAGGATGCAAATTGAAAATGCTCTTCTTAGATATTGTGAGCTAGACACACTAGCTATGGTTATGGTTGTCGAGGCTTGGCGTGAGTGGTGTAACTAGTACTGTCTGACAGTATTTAAAAGGATATGGAAATGAATGACATTTATATGGAGTCTCCTTCGCAAGATTATTACGATATTTGGTCTGCAGCTGGTCGCCATTTACATAGCATCAGTCAAGGCGCCATTAATTGGATTAAATCAGAGCCCAACCCACCATTTTTAGAGCATCTATCTTTTAGGCTTGGGAATAGAATTTTTTTCTTGAGGTTTGAAGACGTTGATGAATGTGCTCAATTGCCAGGTAACCCTGATGGGCTATTAACTATTGCTGAAGGCTACAAATCAAAAGCTTGTTTACTTCCCATGAAGAAAAATGGCACTGAGTGGACTCCGGTTTTTCCGGGATGGGGGTTGGTCGATGCAGTTACACGAGCTCCATTTAATCCTGTAGATTTAGTTACTGATGAAAACATCGAAATGACTGATTGGGAACTGCAAGACTTTGCTGTTCAGGTTGTTAGAAATTCGCTGGCTCAGGAGGGGTATGAAATCATGACCTATAACAGTCGTCCTGGTGTTTTTCCTAGTATTTGGTTTATACGAGATGAAATTCCAGAGTGGGTTGTGGTTACCTATGCTTTGTACCCAGTCATGAAAACAAATGGAGCAGATATTGTTAGTGATGTCTATGAAAGCATTAATACTGGAGCCTCTGGTAATTTGGCTGAAGTTTTTATTTCATCTAGTGAAGAATTGAAAAATATCACGAATGTTCCTATTCCCCCATACAGAGGTCATGGATTAAGTGTTAATTTCAAGGGTTTAACGAGTTATTAGTTTTATGCCAAGAGGTTATCTATGAAAACTCGTCCGATATTTATATTTGCAATTAGTTTTTTCTTTTTCTTATTCTGGGGAGTCGTGGGAAGATTCACTAGTGTCGAAGTTTGGAATTCTCCTATTTCTTTTACCGTTAATAAGTATTGGTGGATTGTTTGGCCATTAACATCGTTATTGACGTCTTTGCTTGTTACTATTGGAGTTGTTTTTTTGTTGTGGGTACGTGGAAAAATGTTGAGGAAGTGACTTTTCTAGCTAGCTTTAATTTGAAAAATTAACCAAACAAGATAGTGTGTTGAATAGAAGGTATTCTGCTCAGATGTTGTGAGTTTGATGGGAAATATTTGAAATGCGCGCTAAAATGAAAAAAAAGTAATTTTTGCCATAGAAATATTTTTTGCCATATGTCAACCATATATTCGGCTAGTAGCCAGTGTTTTCAAGGGTCTTTCGGGGACGTCCGCTCCGCCAACATTATCTTGTAAAAACCAACGTATTCATTGGGTTAAATACTTATCTTCCCTATAAAATTTTCCTAGTACCCACTTTGGTACCCAATAACTTTTAATGAACTTCTTGGCGGTGATGTTTATCTTGCCATGATTGGTACGATCCAAGAAATAATTAAATAGGGGGTACCCCTTAATGAATTCTCCCAGATCGGACCCCACCCACCCGGCACCCCCCGATTTCGGTTGATGGGACCCGGGTTCACCTATACACTTAGATTTGCTCAAACGATTATGGTTTTTATAGGAAATGTGCCATAACAAGATCAGGTTTCTTTTATTGGTATTTATCCTCAGCATTTCTGGGGGGGCTCTTGCGCAGAGTCAGTTGACTGCTTGTCAAGGTTCAAATCGATCGGAATGGAATAATTGTATTGGGTCTATAACTTATCCGAACAATGATATGTATATTGGTGAGGTCAATGGAGGTAAGCGTAACGGTCAAGGAACTTACTACTATTATGCTGAGAACCAATTTAAAGGAGATAAATATGTAGGCGATTTTGTGGATGGTCAGTTCACTTTTTATTCATATTACTTTAACACCAACCGTGAGTTGTTGTAATATGAAGATGAGACAGCAAGTAATGTCCTAAGAAAGGAGATAACAATGCATTTATTAAAAAAAATGATTTGTATGTTTGCAGTTTTCTTATCGGGTCCAGCCATTTCTGATGAGATTCGAGTTTTAAGTGTAGGCTCTGCCGAAATGGCCATCAAATCCTTGATCCCTGAGTTCAATAAAATGGGGCACGCTGTTAAGTTTGAGTGGGGACCCCCTAATATTGTTTGGAATCGGATTCAGGGTGGTGAAAAATTTGATGTGGTGATACTTTCAACGCCAGCTATGACCGATCTCATCAATCAAAAAAGGGCTCAAGCAAGTACGAAAGTCTCTCTCGCTAGAACGGGGATTGGTGTCGTGATTCCTGCTGCTAAAACCACAATTCCTGATATATCTACGATAGATAATTTCAAGATGAGTATTGTTAGCGCTGATAAAATTGCCTACAGAAATCCTACTCTGCCTAATATGAGTGGAGAAATGGTTGAAAAAATATTAAAAAAAATAGGAGTTTATGAATCTGTGGAGTCTAAGTTAATCGTACTCACTCGCCCAGCAGCAGAAGATATGGTGGGTGACGGACAAGTGGATTTCAGCTTTGTGAATTTAAGTGAGATTCCTATAAGGAAGGATATTCGCTTTATCGGTGCCATTCCCCTATCCATTCAGCTCTACACAAACTTAGAGGCCGCTATTGCTACAAGCAGTGTAAATTCTGGTGCGGCTATAGCATTTCATCGTCTTATTTCCGGAAAAGAAGCTCGTACTGCTTGGGAGAGTGCTGGATTTGAAAGTGCATTAGCTTATATGCAATAAAAATGAAGAGACAGATCTTCATGGCTACAGAATTCAACAATAGACAGGGCTTGAGCATCTCTTTTGAAAGAGAGATTTTCGTAAATTTGACTGTCTTATAATAAAAAATACAACTAACAAAAATAATTTATGAGACATATACGAAAAGTGTTCATCCTTGTTGGCTTGGCTTTTTTGGCATTAAAAATGTCTTACGCAGCTGACGCTTGGCCTATAAAGCCGATTCGATTTATTGTAGGTTTTACAGCGGGTGGCCCTAGCGACATTATTGCCCGGTCCATTGCACAAAAGATGTCGGTGGGTCTCGGGCAATCGATCATTATTGATAATAAGCCTGGAGCTGGCGGTAATTTGGCAGCGGAATATGTGGCACATAGTCCAGCAGATGGATATACCTGGTTATTAGGCAACAATAGTATTTTGGCTACAAATGCGGCCTTATATAAAAACTTAGGATTTAATCCTACGCAAGATTTTATACCGGTAGGGTTAGTAGCGTCCCAGCCAAATATCTTAGTGGTCAACACAGCTTTACCGGTTAAAAATTTAAAAGAGTTAATTGCACTAGCAAAACAAAAACCAGGGCAATTGAATTTTGCGAGTTCAGGTATGGGGGCAGCCCCTCATCTTTCTGGAGAGCTTTTTAAAACTAGCGCGAATATTCAAATTGTTCATATTCCTTATAAGGGTGCACAACCCGCATTAGTGGACTTAATCGCAGGACATGTCAATATGATGTTTGCCACTTCAGCCTCGGTGATTCCTTTCATCAAAGATCGTCGCGTTAAACCGATTGCTGTGACCTCCCTACAAAGGTTAAAGGATTTTCCTCAAATTCCTACGATGTCAGAATCTGGCTTACCAGGTTTTGAGATGGTCTCTTGGCATGGCATTGTTGTCCCATCAGGAGTTCCTGATGGCATTGTGCAACGTATCGATGCAGAGCTTCAAGTAGTGCAAAATAATCCGGAGTTACTAGCTGCGTTTAAGGCTTTGGGAATGACCCCGTCATTCTCGAATTCAAAAGAATTTTCTGAATACATCAAAACAGAAATACCTAAATGGACAAAAACTGTTCATGATTCCGGAGCAACAGAATAAAGAAAAGGGCAATATGACTAATCAAAAACCAATTTCACATCATTTCAAATCATTATCTCGGATTGAAATTCCGGGTGGAGGGCAGGTCACTGTAAAGGGTAATTACGCGTATATCGGACATATCCCGAATAAAAATCATCTAGGGACATCGATATTGGATATCTCTGATCCACACCATCCTAAAATGGTTCATCAAATATTTTTAGATGATCAAGAGTCGCATTCACATAAAGCTAAAGTTGTAGGCGATTTGCTGTTTGTGAACAGTGAAAGAAATATGACGCCTATTGGCCGAAGAGCTGATGAATTACCTGGAGTTCGTCTACGACTTCAAAAGCAGTTGGGGCGAGAGCCTAATCATGCTGAATTAGCTCATGCCTTAAATGTGAATGAAGCGGATATTCCGATTGTTGAAACGGCTATGAAAAAACCTTATCAAAATGGCGGATTTAAAATTTATGATATTTCCGATAAGACAAATCCAAAATTACTCTGCCATCAATTAACCGGGGGAATTGGTGTTCATCGGTTTGATGTTGATGAAAATTACGCATATATTTCGACAGAGATGCAAGGATTTATCGGTAACATTCTGGTCATTTACGATATTTCAAATCCAGTAAAACCGGTAGAAGTCGCCAAGTGGTGGATGCCTGGTCAGCATATTGCTGGTGGGGAAGTTCCACAATGGTCAGGTAGAAGAAATCGCTTACACCATGCCCTGCGATTTGGAGATGAGTTATGGGCGGGTTTATGGCATGGCGGTGTTGGCGTGATTGATATTTCTAATATTACTCAGCCAAAGACGTTAGGGATTCATAATTATCATCCGCCATTCCCAGAGCCTTCTCATACATTTATGCCTTTAGCGCAGTTGATTGATGGGAAGAGAATTGCTGTAGCCATTGATGAAGAAGATCATGCGCATGATGAAGAGGAGTTAGATCGTAGAAAAGGGCGTCCTCATGGTTGTTTATGGACCTTTGACGTCACTGACTTGAGTGCGATTAAACCACTGGCGATTTATGAGGTTAGTGAATTAGATTCTCCTTGGAGTAGGGCTACGCCAGGTCGATTTGGTGCCCATCAATTTCAAGAACAACAAAAAGGAACTCTTGTTTTTTGCACATGGTTCGCTGGAGGACTGCGGGCAGTAGATGTTGCAAATCCTTTATCACCCAAAGAGATTGGTTACTACATCCCAACACCGGCAAGTGGGCGGGCAGCGCCACAAACAAACGATGTTTTTGTCGATGATAAAGATATCATTTATATGATTGATCGTTATGCAGGTTTAGATCTATTAGAGCTGAACGTTTAATGAATACATTAAGTACGTATTTCCTTAATCACACTTGAGAACTTGATCAAACGTTGTGAATATTATGGCGTTTCTTTAATATTATTTTCAATCACGAACTTGCCCCAAAAAGCACAGATTGCGCTTTAAAAAAATAATGAATAACGAATTAGCAAATAAGATTTACTCAAAGAAGGAGTAAATTAGTGAACCCACACCAAATTTATACGATTATTTATTGTGAATTTGAATTCAAATGTAGCCTAGATTGGAAAAACCTAAAGCCAACCAGTGACCCAAAAGTAAGGTACTGCGCAGAGTGTAAAAAGAATGTAAATCTGTGTACTAGTAACGAAGAAATAGATGAATCTTGGGAGAAGGGATTATGTGTAGCACACCCTTTGTATACGGAAAAAGGATTAAAAAAAATTAAAGATTTTGAAGCTGGTATTGGTGAAAATCCATTTTTTGTAAAAATGCCGATGGGGTTGCCTTCCAAGCGTTAAATTTTTAACCATAATATACATTAGTAAATGTCATTATGGTTACAGTGCACTTGTTAAGCCTGTTTAGTTTAGAAGCTTAAGAAGTGGAAAACCACCTTAGATTTATATTTGCTGTTGAGTATGTATTTTGTTAGGATATTACTTAATGGATAGCATATCAAGAACCCTTATTACTGGTGGTGGCAAGATCACTTGCATGAGATGTACTGCACAGTCTAAACGCACCAAGTTGCAGTGTGGTCGGCCAGCGCTTAGTTCTAGTAAAACCCAGAAATGCCAGTTCCACGGTGGAAGGTCCACTGGCCCTAAGACTGTTGAGGGTAAAGCTAGAAT
>CAIPQU010000050.1 GCA_903867305.1 uncultured beta proteobacterium | reverse complement strand
GCACTTAGCTAATTAAGCTACTGCGTTAACAAAGTTTCCTGTTGTTGTACCGCCCATAGCCGATTGCTGCAAACTTTGCAACAAAGTCGTTAGGTTATTGTTATTTGCAGCGACACCGGTTGCAGCAAATAAACCACTAGCACTTTGTTGGAGATTATTTAACGCAGTAGACGTTGCACTTGAGGTGGGATTCACTGAGTTTGTAGCTGTAGTAGAAGAGCTGGCAGATGTTCCTGAAAGCTCATTCATTAAACTTTGTAGGGCAGAGTCCATTTTTCCAGCGCCACCATGATGGTGGTGGCGACGACCAGAAACTGCAGAGGTAGCATCACTACTTGATGTTAGATCAGTAGAGGTAATAGATGTGCTTGCGGTAGGCGTCGTTATATTGGAAGGTGATGACGTGGAACCCAAGCCATTTGCTGGTTGGTTTTGTGCTTGAAGTGCAGCCAGCAAGGATTGCATAAAACTCTGCATCGCTTGTTGAGGAGAATTTGCTGAGGTAGATGAAGTTGAACTGTTGGAACCGGTGCTTGATGTTGCTGAGCTTGATGCTCCCATTTGACTTAAGGCATTCTCAAGAGCTTGCATTAAACGGCTAACGCCAGCTGTCGAAGATGCTCCATTCGTTGTATTTAAAGGGCTGATCGATGGACTGCCTTGGTTAGCAGAGTTCGCTTGAAGAAGGCTGGTAAGGGCCCAAGCTGAAGAGTTGTTATTGACGGCAGATGTCATATCGAAAATCCCTTTGGAAAGAAACTACATTAAAGACGCTTTAATTGCGACCAAGATGTAATAAATTAAGCAAGATTCATGCCTGAATGATCTGCTTTAGTGTTGGCATTGTTATTTTTAAAATCATGGTTGTGATCACTAGTCTTAGTGGGGTTTTGTCTTTTGAGCGTTACAACTTGTAACACTTTGACCAAAGCCTTGATTTACCTTTTTATTAGCCAATTACGGTGATTTGTTGCAAATAAAGGGCTTTTGATAATTTTTGTGCGTATTTAATAGACTTTAATTATATTTAAATCAATTGTGTCATGAAATATTTACCAAATAGTGGTAACCTGAATAAGTATTAACCCTAATACGTTTTAGAAAAGGAGCCTTAAATGACACAATTATTAAGCCTCTACCGTAAAGTTTTTGGTAAACAAACCAAAAGCCATTACTTAGAGCAATATATCAACAGCCAAAACCCCAATTGCCATCAGCAAGTAGAAGAACTTGCTCGTGACTATATCTATCATTTTTCCACTTTAAAAGGACTTTAAAATCATGAAAACCATATTACATGTATTAAATGATCTTTTCGAAGCATGGATCGAGGCTAGAACTGCGTACGCTAGCCATTATATGATTCGTAAAGGTTATAAGTAACTGATGCTGATTATTGGTCGAATGTTTTTATACGTAATTATCAATTGTGAGAAATGAGTCAGCTTTCTTCAAAGAGAGTATTAAGATTAATTGCATTTTTTGAAGGCTTTAAAGGATTGGTTGCTATAGCCAGTGCTTTTGGTCTTTTATCACTTATTCATCACGATATTAGACATTTAGTATTTGAAATAATTGGCCATTATGGAATTGATCCCACACATCATTATCCTGAGTTAGTCTTGCAATATGCAGATAAGATTGCACGCACACCAGAATCATCTATTTTAATGATAGCTTTTATATATGCAGCTATTAGAGTCAGTGAGGCGGTAGGTCTTTGGTGGGAAACTGCATGGGGAGAGTGGTTAGCCGTCTTATCAGGTGGATTTTATATTCCATTTGAACTGGAGCATTTGATTAAAGATTATTCTGTAATAACATTATTCATATGCGTGTTTAATGTCAGCATTGTAATTTTCTTATCTATGCAGCTTTATAAACGTATAAATCAATAATTTAAATTCATGTGAACAAAGCAAATTCATAAAGTGTGCGATTGGTTTTGTAGTTGGACGGGGCGTAAGTGTTACTTTAAGTAAGACTTGTTAAAGCGAATCACAATGAGGCCGGTAAAAGTCCCTGACTGCCCTCTGGAAATGAAAAAACCAACCTTTGGGGGTCAGTTCACTTCGGGTTGGTAATTTTTTAAACGTTACAAGTTGTAACGCTTGTTGTGTGAAGATGGGCTTTGTACTTGCTATTTAAGTAATTAGAAATTTTGTTAGTAGTTTAAATTGGTTGAAGATATAGTTTTATAGCTTGAGGGTAATTTTGCCTTTGAATAGATTTTCGTGTTTTTCGTAACTCTTGCTCCAAGTTGGCTAAATGATTCAAGTTATGCATTGGTAAAAAATAATTTACATACTGAAGTAATAATTTAATTCCAGGAGCCTCAGGCTCAAACTTTGAGTATCGAAGTAGTGGATTTAGCCAAACAATATGATGAGCTGAAAGACTTAATTTTTTAATTGCTGGTTCAAGTGAGCTGGTAATCTCGCCATCAAGACCATCAGTAATTAACCATAAACTGGATCTAGAGCTGAGGAGTTGTTTAGCCCAATTACGATTGAATTCATCTAGGCAGGAAGCTAGTCGGGTACCTCCACCCCAATCTACTACAAGTTCTTCAACTAGTTTCAATGCTATATCAGGATCATTATTTTTTAAGCATCTTGTGATTGAAGTTAATTTAGTTCCAAACGTAAATGTAGATACTTTTACATGATGTCTTGTTAATCCATGGAGATAATGAAGCATTAAACGAGCATAACGGTCCATTGATCCTGAAATATCAAGAAGAACAACAATTGGCGGGATTTTATCTTTTAAATTTGTGTGAATTGGTGATATTAAAAATGGTTGGCGAGACATATTTTTAAGAGTTAAACGTAAATTTATAAGACCCTCTTGATTTTTTTTTACTCGATAAGTTCGTAATTTAGGAATCGGAATTGGAAGAGATTCTGCTATTTTTTTCGCAAGAATAAATTCAGCAGAGCTCATTGTTTCAAAGTCCGCCGCTCGTAAAATCTCTTTCTCAGAAAAGCTGTTACTGTAATCAAACGATTCAATAGATTCTCTTAGCGTAGAGGTTTTGGGTTTGTCAGAAAAGTCTTCTAGCAGCCTTCTATGATTAGTTTGTTTTGTTTTAGTATGAGTAGGTTTGATACTCGATAGTGTGGAGTTCATTAATAATTCAGCAAGCTTTATATCGCTCCAAAATGAATCGAAGGCAATGTCAAATAATACTTTCTGTTCTCTTTGGTTAAGCATTACAGAGGCTAGTGCACAACGTATATCCTCACGTGAGTTAAACCCAATTATTTTGAATGTTTGAAGAGATAAAAGAACTTGCTCTGGAGAGACTAAGATTCCAGCCTTTCGTAATATTCGCGAAAAATGAAGTAAGTTTTCAGCAATCACTAAAGTTGATCTTTTTTTGATTGGAGGGACTGAACCTTTTGATCAAGAGAAATAATTTCTTTTTCAGGGTCAGGGAGGTACCCTTTAATTACAAGCTCTGTAAGTAATTTAATGGTGTCTCCTGCTTGTAGTCGATTAATATCTTCTTGATTTTTTAACAATACACCAAGAGTACTATTGACTGTGTCAGGTGAAAGTCGAATAGTATTTAAAATGGCTAGAGCTTGAGTCCAGTCGATAGTCTCTGCGATTCCTGGGGGTTTGTACAGATTGAGTTTTCTGGCTTCTTGAACAAAGGCAACTACTTGATGATACAGCTCTAGAGGAATCCCAGGCGCCCGTAAGTGAATAATTTCTAGTTCACGCTCGAGTGTTGGAAAGTCTAACCAGTGATACAGGCAGCGGCGTTTTAATGCGTCATGAATTTCTCGAGTACGGTTACTCGTTATGATGGTAATAGGTCGAGACGTTGCACGAATTAAACCAAACTCTGGAATTGTCATTTGATTTTCAGCAAGTATTTCTAGTAAAAAGGCATCAAAAGGTTCGTCAGCACGATCAAGCTCATCGATCAGTAAAACAGGAGAGTGAGACTGAGTCAAGGACTGTAAAAGAGGTCTTTCAATTAACATTTCACGTGAATAAAGATTATCCCCGACGTTTTTTCGAGTTTGTGGATCTTTAAGATCACTTGAAGATTCAGCGAGTCGAATTTCAACCATTTGTTTAGCAACATTCCACTCATAAGCTGATTGGGCTACATCTAGTCCCTCATAGCATTGAATACGGAATAATTCGGTACCAAGTGCTTTAGCTAAGGATTTAGCAAGTTCTGTTTTTCCAACTCCTGGCTCACCTTCTAAAAATATGGGGCGGGCTAAACGAAGGCTTAAGAATAATGTTGTGGCAAGTTGTCGATCACATAGATAATCTTCCTTTGCCAATAATTGAATAGTTTCTTCAATACTTTCAGGAAGAGATCTAAATTTTGGCGAAATAATATTCATCAGGTAGACCTTTTAAAATGATTAATTCATTCTATTCTAAGCAATTTATGCACTATAAAAAAACATGCTTCATCTGCTCTTTAGTAGAAACCCTAGCCATATAAATTATTTTGTGGGTTTACCCTTAATGCAGATTGTTTTTATCAATTTTTTTTTTAGATGATTGACTATTAAAAATATGTGGGTTTAAATGAACCTCTGCATAAAAGTATTTTGAAAAAAATTTAGACAGATTTTAAATTAAAGCTGTACTGAAGGAGACAAAATGAAACCTGCATCTTTTGATTATGCTCGCCCACAATCGTTAAGTGATGCCCTTAAGTTATTAGCAATTCATAGAGATAATGCCAAAATTATTGCGGGTGGTCAAAGCTTGGTACCGATGATGAATTTTCGGATTTCACGTCCAGAGCTATTAATTGATATCAATAAAATACCTGATCTTGATTATCATGAATGTAGCAGTGATGGTAATTATTTAAAAATTGGAGCGCTTGCAAGACATGAGACGCTGCGTAATTCTGCGTTGATTGCTCAGTATTGCCCTTTGATGCATAAGGCTTATCAACACGTTGCTCATGTTGTGGTCAGAAATAGAGGTACATTGTGTGGCAACCTCGCCCATGCGGATCCAGCTTCTGAGATGCCTGCGGTCATGTTGGCTTTAGATGCAACCATGGTGATTCGGAGTAATCAAGGCGAAAGAAAAGTTCAAGCAGAAGATTTTTTTAAGGGCTTGTACAGTACTGACATTAAAAGCGATGAAATTTTGGTAGAGGTGCAAATTCCAATATTAGACGCGTCTTTTCGGTTTGGTTTTGCAGAGTTATCACCACGAAAGGGTGATTACGCCTCTACATTAGTTGCCGTGATGCTTAAGCTTATTAATGGCAAGATTGAAAGTGCGGCATTATCTTATGCCGGCATTTCCGATCGTCCTGTCCGTGCTCCTGCTGCTGAAAAAGCATTATTAGGACAAGAGCCATCATCTGATCTTTTCCAAAAAGTGAGTGCTATTGTGGTTCAGGAAATCTATCTAAAAAAGGAAGATTTAGAAAGTCATGTTTTCCAAGCTGATTTAATTCAAACGCTAACACCAAGAGCTCTTCTTAATGCAATTGCATCACACGATCAATAATTCAATGTAGAGGTATTTATGAGCAATCAATTCATCGAAATAAACTTGATAGTTAATGGTAAGAGTGTTCAAAAAAACGTTTCACCACGATTATTACTGGTTGACTTTTTACGTCATGACTTACATCTTACTGGTACCCATGTAGGATGTGAGCATGGGGTTTGCGGTGCTTGTAACATCGATCTTGACGGAAAAACAGCGCGTTCTTGCCTACTATTTGCTGTTCAGGTAGATGGAGCTGTGATTAATACGGTTGAAAGTTTGGGAACAATGTCACACATGCATCCTCTTCAGGAGTCTTTTTGGGAAAAGCATGGTTTACAGTGTGGATTTTGTACACCGGGAATGTTGATGTCAGCTAATGAGTTATTAAAAAATAATCCTAACCCAACGCGAGACGAGGTGATTGAGGCTATATCCTCTAATTTATGTCGCTGTACGGGTTATCAAACGATCGTAGATGCAGTTTTATCTGCCGCACAAGAGATGAAAAAAAATGAGGTCACCACATCATGAATAAACGCTACATTCCTGATTTAGATATACCTGCCTCACGTCGTCGCGAGGGGCCAAGAGAGAACTATAGCTGGATTGGTAAAAGTATGAAGCGCGTGGAGGATCCGCGACTCCTTACAGGTAAAGGTAAATATATTGATGATATTGAAGTACCAAATATGGCGCATGCAGCCATATTGCGAAGTCCTTATGCACATGCATTGATTAAATCAATAAACATTAGTGAGGCCTTAAAGTTACCCGGAGTAATTTCAGTCATTACAGGTGCAGAATTTGCCAAATTAACTGGACCAACTGTTACATTCTCTAGTCCTGCTGTTGTTCAACATGCTATTGCTACAGATAGAGTACGCTATGTTGGTGAGGCTATTGCTGCTGTTGTTGCTGAGGATCGATACATTGCTGAGGATGCGCTTGAACTGATTGAAGTCGTTTACGAGGAATTACCCACAGTAACAGATATTCATAAAATGTCTTCAGCTTCTGGCAAGGAGGTTTTGCATCCAGAGCGTGGCGAAACGAATACCGCAAGTGATAGTGTTTTTACATTTGGTCCTGTGGATGAGGATTTTGCACGTGCTGATTTAATTGTTAGACGTAAAATTCGTTGGAATCGTTCAGGTCCACAGCCAATGGAAACAGCAGGTGCTGTTGCTGATTATGACGAAGGTACTGGCAAATTTACTGTCTATTGCAATACATCCATGTATACCTATGTAGGATGGTTATGTGCCGTATCTCTTGGCGTGAGCCCTACTCAGTTAAACATCATTCCTACTTTGGCGGGTGGTAGCTTTGGTTCGAAATTATTTCTTCACAGAATCATTGTTTTAACTGCAGGCTTATCGAGAATTGCTGGTCGTCCAGTGAAATATATTGAGGACCGTTTGGATAACATGCTTAATGCAGATGCTCATGGATCTGACCGAGCTTACGATTTTGAATTAGCTGTTAAAAAAGATGGCACAGTTTTATCGATGCGTTATGAGGTCATTGATGACTACGGAGCGTATCTTCAATACGGCCTTGGGACCCATGGAAACGCCTTCTCTCAGGTCATTGGGCCTTATAGAATTAATAGTGTTCAAGCGCACATAATTGCAGTACTTAGTAATAAATGTCAACAAGGAGCTTATCGAGGCTTTGGGTCAGAGGTGACAAATTTTGTGCTTGAAAGAATGATGGATGCCACAGCTAAGGAGTTAGGTATGGATCCAGTTGAGATTAGACGTCGTAATTTAATTCAGCCGGAAGAGTTTCCATACATTATCCCGAGTGGCAATGTCTATGACATCGGAAATTATCAAGAAGTATTAAATAAAGCGTTAGAGATGTTTGACATGTCAAGTTGGCGTTCTAAACAATCTGAAGCACTAAAGGAAGGTCGCTATATTGGTATAGGTATCGTTTCATGTCAGGAAAGAAGTGTGTTCAGCTCTACAGAGTTTTGGTCGCTTAACTCTCCAGATCAACCCGGATTTCAATTAACAAGTTCTCCTGAATCTGTTTCTTTAAAAATTGATGCTGCTGGAAAGGCATTTGTAAAATTGAATGCTCCTTTTTGGGGAAATAGCCCTGAGACGGTCGTTACTCAGATTGTGGCCGAGGCTTTAACGCTTGATCCGAGTGATATTACTGTTGGTTACGTTGATACTGATTCTGGATTTAATGGAACTGGACCAGGTGGTAGCCGTTATACAGTGATGGTTGCTGGTGCAGTAGTGTCGGGTGTTAAGACACTTCGCGAGAAACTGTTTAAATTTGCTGCTCACATGATGGAATGCGGCACTGGTGACTTAGAGCTGAGGGCGGGGAAGATTGGTATTAAAGGTGTGCCAGATAAAGAAAAATCAATTGCCGATGTAGCGATGATGTCACATTATTTTAGGCTTAGCTTTCCTGATGAAGATGGTTTTGAGAGTGGCCTTGAAACTACGGCTGTATATGATCACCCTCTGACCACGATGCCTCCCGATGATCGAAATCATTTAGGAATTTTTTATCCCATCATGGGACATATGGCACATCTTGCAGCTGTAGAGGTTGATCCTAAGACAGGGCATGTCAAAATTCTAGACTATGTTGCAGTTCATGATTGTGGAACAATGGTGAACCCTATGACTCTGGCGGGACATGTTCGAGGTGGAACTGCACAAGGGATTGGTAGTGCGCTATTTGAGCAATTTAAATACGATGATCAAAGCCAATTATTAACTGCCAACTTTACTGATTATCACATTCCAACAGCTCATGAAATGCCAATTAATATTCGTGTTGGACATGTTGAAACTCCTTCACCTTATACGGAGTTTGGTATTAAAGGAGGAGGCGAGGGTGGTCGCATGGCTGCCCCACCGGTATTGGTTCAAGCAATTGAGGATGCTCTTAAGTCGTTTGGAGTTGAATTCATGGAAATTCCTTTAACGCCTCAAAGGATAAGAGAAATTTTACGTGAAGTAGGCCACTAAGATTGTTCCGGGGTCGAAGTCCCTGACGGCCCATCAGTAAATAAACCCTCACTAGAAATAGTGAGTTTTGGTTTTGAGCGTGACAAGTTGTAACGCTTACGATCGAGCTCTCTAGCGACCAACGGATTAAAAGTAATCATGCCTCTTGAAAATTAAATATAAATCAATGGCTTGTAAGGTTATTTAAGTTGTGTGCGATTGGTTTGTATCAAGCGAATACTAGCTTAAGAAGTTAACTGCCGCTGTTTGATCAGTTCGGCAGCAGTAATGCGGACAATCTTGCCGTCAACTGTGGTCACAATTGCAGTATTAGTTTGGATTGCCAAGTCTATGGCTGCTTGTCCAGCACGTTGCATAGCATAATAAGATCCAGCAATGTCAGGATCAGAAGAGTTACGAATGTCATTGATAGGTATAGTCATCATTAACCTTGATTAATTTGCTCTGGCGGCGTTTTATCGCCATTCAACAATACCCATGATTTTACAGCTTTTTGATAATTAGATAAATTTGCAAGTCCGGCGATATAGCGTCTGCGAATGACATCTTCTGGGATGTTGTGTCCACCCTGTGCTACTCGCTCAGCTACTCGAGAAATTGCTAACTCAGGAGAGCTTAGTGCAATAAACCAGAGCTTAACGATGTAACCTAAATCATTCCACTCTAGAATGCGTTGTAGGTAATGATTTCCAGAAAGTGTTGTTTCAAAGGCAAAGCTCTCTCCAGCTTTAGTGCATTCATCTAATTCATTCAGCATTAATCGCGCGGCTTTAAAAGAAATAGATTCAGGATTAAAAGGTGCTAAGCCAGCAGCGATTAGGTCGGCATTGATGAAGCGGAATGTATGTGCCTCTTTGGGTAAGAAGTTTTTAGCGAAGGTTGTTTTTCCGGCACCATTGGGTCCGGCAATAATGATAATTTTTTTACTCATAGCAGTCATCTTTTTAGCCGCTGTAAAACACAACGCTGCATGGTTTGTTCTAGTAATTGACTAATGCTTTTTTGCATAAAGTATAGTTAACAGATTTTGTTCGAGTTTTTTACTAAGTTTGAGTCCCTGAATCCGCGCAGATGCGGCAGCATTAGAAACGGGAAATGGTTGAGATTGATATCGAACTTTATTAGTAGACATACTGTAAGTCTAAAGGAAATAAAATCAATTTTCTATTCCGAAAAACTGTAAGGTCTTATTTGGTAGGACGGGCGAGATTCGAACTCGCGACCAACGGATTAAAAGTCCGCTGCTCTACCGACTGAGCTACCGTCCCAAACAAGGTAAACAAATATTATAACAATATTATTTTAGGATTGACGAACTATTGGAGGATTTTTCTCTAAATATTGAAAAATTCCTTTAGTTATGGCGCTTGAGATTTGATTTTGATAGGTTTCATCTAGGAGCTTTAATTCCTCATCTGGGTTACTAATAAAGGCTGTTTCGACCAAAATGGACGGAATATCTGGGGCTTTAAGGACTGCAAAGCTCGCTTGTTCAACAGATTTACTATGTAGGTTAGCAAAACCACTAATTTCTTTAATTACAGCATTACCAAACTTTAAAGAGTCTTTAATTTGCGCTGTCGTTGCCATATCTAGCAAAACTTTAGCAACTTCAGCATTTTTATTTTTTATATTTAAACCACCGATGAGATCAGCTGAATTCTCTTTATTTGCCATCCAACGTGCCGTAGTGCTTGTTGCACCTTGTTGAGATAAGGCGAAAACAGATGCTCCCTTTGCAGTGGGGAGAACAAATGCATCGGCATGAATCGATATGAATAGATCAGCTTGCACTTTACGCGCTTTTTGGACACGTACACCAAGAGGTACAAAGAAATCGGAATCGCGTGTCATTAAAATTCTGAACTCTGATAAACCAGCCAATTGAGCTTGAAGCCGTTGTGCTATCGCAAGTACAACATCTTTCTCTTTTGAGCCTCTTGCACCAATAGCTCCTGGATCCTCTCCACCATGTCCTGGATCTAGAGCAATGGTAATAATTCTTGAGAATTTTTTTGAGGCAATGATGGGCGAGGTATTTTTATTAGGAGTTGGAGGTATTTGCTCAAGATTTTTTTTTGCGATTGCCGCGATCGGGTCTTCCTCTTCTCTTTTTAGATTCTTCTGTAAAAAGACAGTCATCGCATCAGGTGGATTTTGTGGATAGAGATCCATGACTAAGCGAAATTGATAACTACCGGCGGGTTCAAGAGCAAATACTTGAGGTAAGACTTCTTCTTTCAGGTCGAAGACCAAACGAACAATTTTCGGTTGATATTGACCTACTCTTACTCCAGCGATGAAAGGATCATCATTTTTTACTTTTGCTACGATGTCTTTAATTTTTGAACTTAAATCTAGTCCTTGGATATCAACCACGAGTCGACTGGGATCCTTTAGGAGTTGTTGGGTAACCTGCAGTTGTTCATCTGACTCTAGAGTCACCCTGGTATAGTCATCGGCAGGCCATACTCTTACACCAAGTAATGTTGCTCCAAAAGCCAATTCTGAAGGTCCTAATAAAACCAACCATGGAGTTAGCGCACTTACCTTCAGGATATTTTTTATGGAGTTTCTTTTATTTGGCGACATCTTCATCTAAAGAGATAAGTAATTTTCTTCCTAATTCAGAATGAGGTTCAATAGTTCCAATTCTGACATTTTCAGATTGATACTCCATCCTAAATATTAAATCTGGGTCAGGGAGCGTGCCATTGGCTTTTTCAGGCCATTCAACCAAGACGATTCCAGGTTCCGTCATGATTTCTTTGAAACCAGCTTCCTCCCACTCTAATTCATGGTTCATTCGATAAAGGTCAAAGTGATAGACTGCGACATCTTGATGATGAATGTTGATTGAATAAGGCTCACATAAATTATAAGTTGGGCTTTTCACTCTTCCTTTAAAGCCTAAAGCTTGAATCAAATAACGAATAAAAGTTGTTTTTCCACTACCTAAATCTGCGCAAAACCAAATCTGCAATGAATCTTGAGTGAAATCATATAACTTGAGTAGCTTACTTAACTGTTGCGCTAAAGTTGCGCAATCTTCTTCAGAATTTAGCTCAAAAGGATAGACATTGCCTACAATGGTCATCAATGGAAACCTTTGATTATCAAGATCTTCTTCGTTGGATAAAAAATCAAGCACAAGAGCTTGGTTTTGCCGAGCTTCGTGTAACGGATTTGGACGTTAGTGAAGCTCTGCCATATTTGCAGGAGTGGTTGGAAAAAGGTCATCATGGTGATATGAATTATATGAGCCAGCATGCATATTTGCGAGCGGATCCACAAAAAATATTACCTCAGGCTTTAAGAGTAATTTCTTTAAGAATGAATTATTTACCACAGGATAGGTTTTTAGAGGCAATGGATTGGCGACAGGCGGAGTGGGAAAGAATTCATCAACCTGAATCTGCAGTCATTTCAGTCTATGCCAGAGGGCGGGATTATCACAAAGTACTTCGTGCACGTTTACAAACCCTAGCAAAAAAAATTGAAGAGCGTATTTCCACGCTGAATTATCGAGTGGCAGTTGATTCAGTGCCATTAATGGAAGTTGAATTTGCTAGAAAATCTGGTCTTGCTTGGCGAGGCAAACATACATTAGCACTTCATCGCGAAGCAGGGTCGATGTTTTTTTTAGGCGAAATATTAATTGATGTTCCCCTACCAGTAGATACGCCCATTTCAGATCATTGTGGTGAATGCCAGGCCTGTATCGACATTTGTCCTACAAAGGCTATTACTGGACCATACCAATTAGATGCCCGCAGATGTATCTCGTATTTAACCATTGAACATCGAGGATCTATACCTGTAGAAATGAGAGAATTAATAGGTAATCGTATCTATGGGTGTGATGATTGCCAATTAATATGCCCATGGAATAAGTTTGCTAGCCCAAGTCAGTTGGGTGATTTTATTGAAAGGAATCAATTAGGCAAACTTAGCTTACTCGAAATATTTTCTTGGACGAAGGTGGACTTCGATCAAAAAATGCAAGGCAGTGCTATTTACAGAATCGGGTATCCGCAGTTTATGAGAAATGTAGCAATTGGTTTAGGAAATGTATTGCGACATCCTGATACCCCAATCACGGCTAAAGAACCTGTGCGAAGTACCTTGCGCCGCCAATATGAGCAAATTGATACCCTCGTCGATGAACATATTGAGTGGGCGCTTGGCGATTAACACTACAATAAGCCGATGGATCGAATATTAAATCAATTAGAGACCGTTGATACTTTCTCAGGTGCAATGAAATTAGGTTTTAAAGCGGGATTATATGGCCCTGCTCCAGTTCTGTTAGCTGGCATGATTGGATTTGGTGCCATGAGTCACGGGATTGGTTTGAGCGTCATGCAGGCGATGGCAATTTCTTTTTTTATGTACGCATTACCCGGACAGATTGTCTTTATTGAAATGATGTCCATGGGAGTATCTGCGAGTGCCATTGCTATTGCCGTAGCTTTAACTTCGACGCGTTTTCTAACGATGGTGTTGACCTTATTTCCTCAAATACCTAAAACCTCCAAAGAACCATCGAGACTATTGTCCGTGCACCTTGTTGCCATGAGTTCATGGGCATTTTGTATGCGTGATTTCCCAAAAATGAAATCCGAAGTCCGTTACGGATATTTTTTAGGCATTGGGCTAATTTGTTGGTTACTAGCCGCTCCTGGTACGATTTTTGGTTATATTGTTTCTGAATATGTCCCTATCTGGATTACTTTGCCACTGTTGTTTGTGAATCCCTTATTCTTTTTACTAACCTTTACTGAAGTCGTTATTCCACTTAACAAGCGAGCCATCATCGTCGGCGGAATTGCTGGTGCAATTTTTTATCAAATTTTTCCTGAACATGCTTTATTAATATCTGGTTTAGGTATTGGTAGTTTGGTATATCTTTGGGATTATTTTCAACGACGAAAGAAGCGTTCTTCATGAATGAACTGAGTAATGCTTTAACGCAACTAGGTTGGTGGTGGATACTCATTTTTGTCGTTCTTGCTACTTATTTTTGGCGTGGTCTTGGGGTTCTTCTTGCTGGGCATGTATCACAAGATGGTGAAATCTTTAAATGGTTATCTGCCGTCACATATGCCTTAGTGGGGGCCTTAACTTTCAAATTAATATTGTTGCCAATAGGTCAGCTAACTGAAGTATCTACACTTTTCCGAATCTTTACTTCCATTATTTGTTTAATCTACATGATTAAATTTAAAGGTAATTTAATCTTCGGCTTGATCCTCGGAAGCCTCATGATGATGGCCTACGGCCTGGTTATTTCTTACTTCTGATGTATTCCTAATTCTTGGTAATAGTTTAGGGTTAAAAACCCATCTTGCAAAAGTGACTTTTTTATTTTAATGAGAATGATTATC
Organism: uncultured beta proteobacterium; assembly: GCA_903867305.1. Lineage (GTDB taxonomy): Bacteria > Pseudomonadota > Gammaproteobacteria > Burkholderiales > Burkholderiaceae > Polynucleobacter. Next base: position 46,242 of record CAIPQU010000050.1, on the reverse strand, counting down.
ATTTGTTTCTGATTAATTGTTTTTCATAAGAAAGGAAGTTGCAGTGCAGAGTTATTTAAAAATCATGAGAAGTGTATTCAATAAAAAAATCCTCATCTTGAGCTGTATGTTCTCAATGGGAGCTAATGCAGGTGAGGGATATTTTGGGTGGATCTATAGCTTAGATCTTCAACCCCAAGGTAAATGGGAGTTTGAACAACGATTGCAGTTGACGCGAGGTCAGGCATCAGGGACTTATGATCTATGGCAAAGCCGCACAGAAATGGAGTATGGGTTAACCAATGATTTTCAAATTGCTGGTTACTTGAACTCCTATTCTGTAAATGCTTCAAAAAATTACACGAATAGTGAAATTTGCGATCAGGGCGTTATCCCATGTACTGCAGGTTATGCCGTATCTGGAACAGAAAATATGAATAATAGTTATTCAAGAACTGGACTTGATGGCGTTTCTATCGAGGGAATTTGGAGAATCACGAATCCGGTCACTTCACCAGTAGGTGTCGGCCTATATATAGAGCCAACCGTAGGACATTTAAAAAATGCCATTGAGTCTCGTTTAATCCTGCAATCTAACTTTATGGATGATCGACTACAACTGGTTGGTAACTTAATTTATGAAATGGAACAGTTGAAGTTTGATGTTGAGCCAATTGAGGAAACTGTTCTGGATCTTGTGGCGGGATTTAGTTACCGTGTCAGACCTAACCTCAATATCGGGTTGGAGTATCGATTTCACAATGACTACGATGGATATTCATTAAGTCATCAAACTCAAAAAGCACATTTCTTAGGCCCCAACATTCACTATGCAAGTAAAGATTGGTGGGTAACTGCCGCGATGAGAACCCAAATTGGTGGAGATTGTTATGAGCCCGGAACTGCTGAATGTTCTGATGGAAAAGTATGGGACAGTCATGGCAAAAATGAATATATCGTTAAATTTGGGATGCCTTTCTGATGCAATGGATTCCGAGCACTATTTGTATTGTGACGGGTTTGGCTGGATTTAGTCATGCTGGCATTGTTATGGCAAAGCACTATCTGACAATTGAGGAGGTCAAACTCGTGATGTTCAGCGGAGAATTACTGCATCCAATGATGATGAAAATTCCAGAGACTATTCATGAAAAAATGCGAAAAGAATCTGGAGTACGAGTGCCATTTAAGGAACATCGTATTTGGAAAACAACACAAGGTGCTTGGCTCATTGTTGATGAAGTTGTAGGAAAACACGAAATGATTACTTATGCCCTTGGGATATTGCCAGACGGCACTATTCAAGGGGTTGAAATTCTGCAATACAACGAATCTTACGGTGGCCAAATACGTGAGAAAAAATGGTTGCAACAGTTTGCAGGAAAAAGTAGTAGAGATCATTTGAAATTAAATCAAGACATTGTGAATATGACAGGTGCAACTTTATCTTCTAAACATGTCACGGATGGAGTAAGGCGATTAATGATTCTTCATCGAGATTTTTTGAGTAAGGTGAATACATGATTCGAAGTCAAGCCTTACTAGGAACGTATGTAGAAATAGAGATTAAAGAAGAACAAGCTTTCTCATCAGCACAAATAGAATTTCATCACGAAATTTGTCATGTGGTTTTTAAAGAAATCGCCAAAGTTCAAAGTTTGATGTCAATTCACGATCGATTCAGTGATATTTCAAAGATTAATCATTTACAGGAACTGGATTTGCCAAAACAGATTCAAGTGCACCCATGGACATTTGAAGTTCTGGTGATTGCGAAAAAAATATATGAAGAAACAGGTGGTTTATTTGATTGCGGAGCCTGTGAAAATGTCTACCAAAATGACCAACAATATTCACCATCGAGTCTGCAATCAATTGAGTGCTTGGAATCAAATCGAATCTTGATTAAACAGCCAATATTTTTAGATTTAGGAGGAATTGCAAAAGGTTATGCCGTAGATCGAGGAATTGAAATTTTGAAAAGTTTTGGTATCGAAAATGCAATGATTAATGCTGGAGGAGATATGCGTGTCATTGGAGATCAATTTTTCCCGATTCAGTTAAAAGAGTTTAAACATCAAGCAGCATTTATAAGATTAGGAGAGCTTAAAGATGGAGCCATAGCCACATCATCAACCTTATTTGGGTGCCATCATTTTCAGTCAGGTATTACTAAACTAATTCATCCAAAAACTGGGAAGCGGATGATGGATTATTTAAGTTATTCAATCGTTGCACCAACCTGTGTTATTGCAGATAGTTTAACGAAAGCCCTTGCGATTGAAAAAAATATTGATGCGCCATATTTTAAAAATTTTGGAGCGATACCAATCATCATCGAGTAAAAAATGGAAAAGATAGATCACATTACAGTTAGTCGTATTGGAAAAATGCAGGCGTGGCATAAGTACATCACCTTTATAGGCGTGATATTAACCCTAGTTTCTGGCATTACCTGGTTTATATCAGTTGACCTTTTAGAAAAAAATATAACAGATCTGAGATTCTGGATCTATTTTCATGGGATTACTGGGCATGCTTTTTTCATCATTTTAGGAATGGCTTTTTATCATCATGTTCAAGTGTGCATCAAGATGAAAAAAAATCTCTTTTTAGGTTATACGTTCCTTCTCAGTTCTATTCTGCTAATGGTATCTACCCTTACTCTTTATTACGGTAGGGGAGTCTTACAAGAACACGCACATTTTGTGCATATCTTCGCGGGAAGTTTAGTTGGACTTGTATTTTTCTTACATATTCAAATTGGTAAAAAATCAATGGCTATTGGAATGGGGGCGATGACTAAAAATCAAACTGCATAAATTACTTTGAAGTTGGCATTTACGGCGTATTCATTGGGGTGGGTACGCCGTCTTTTTTTAGAAAAATGAAGAATGGTTAAAATAGGAGAATTAATTGAATGGAAAATACTCATGCCTGCAAATCGCGCTTATTTAACTCAACAAGACGTATCGACTATTTTGGCAGCTTCCGAGGCTTTTGCTGCAAAAGGTAATTTTTCAGTAACTATCTCGATCGTTGATGATGGTGGACATTTATTGGGTTTGTTACGTCGTGATGGCGCTGCTCCTGTTACTGCTTATATTTCTCAGGAAAAAGCACGTGCATCGGCATTAGGGCGTCGTGAGTCAAAAGTTTATGAAGATATCATTAATAACGGTAGAACAGCCTTTTTAGGGGCTACCCCAGCTTTACATGGGGTTTTAGAGGGGGGTGTGAATATTGTCGTTGATGGTCATACCATTGGTGCTGTGGGAGTTTCAGGGGTTAAATCCACCGATGATGCTGAAATTGCCAAGGCTGGAATCGCCGCATTAGGCATTAAATAGCATTTGGCCTCATAATAGAGGGCTGTGAACGAACAAATTCAACATTCAACCATTGATTCGATGATGGAAGTCCAAGTCGAAGAGACAAGCACGAAGTTAGATTTCTCTCAATTTGGCCTATCAGAAAAAATTCTGCAAGCCATTAAAGATCAAGGCTATACCCATCCAACACCGATTCAGGTGCAGGCTATACCTCACGTCTTAGCTGGTAGAGACGTGATGGGGGCTGCGCAAACTGGCACAGGTAAAACAGCCGCATTTGTTTTGCCCATCCTAGAAAAGATCTTTCCGCTGGCGAGTACTAGCTCCTCTCCTGCTAGACACCCTATAAGAGCTTTGGTCTTAACACCAACGCGCGAACTCAGCGATCAGGTCGCTGATAATGCTTTTAAGTACTCTAAACATACAGACCTTCGAACAGCGGTTGTGTTTGGTGGAGTTGATATCTCCTCTCAAAAACAGGCTTTACGGGCTGGAGTTGAGCTTTTAATTGCCACTCCAGGCAGATTGCTCGATCACTTATCGCAAAAAAACGCTAATTTATCTCAAGTCCAGATTTTGGTACTTGATGAGGCAGACCGGATGTTAGATATGGGTTTTTTACCCGATTTACAGAAAATCTTGTCTTTAATACCGGTAACTCGACAAACTTTGTTGTTCTCCGCCACATTCTCACCTGAGATTAGAAAGCTAGCACAACAGTATTTAAAAGACCCTGTCATTATTGAGATATCGAGACAAAATCAAACTGCGGATACTGTTACGCAGATGGTTCACTTAGTCGATTCGTCTAAAAAGCTCAGGGTATTGCAAGATGTTTTACAGCAACGCCGTGATAAGGGCTTATCTGAGCAATGTATTATTTTTGCGAATAGTCGCATTGGATGTGGACGACTTGCTAGATCTCTTAGCCAAGTTGGGTTAAAGGCAGAAGCGATTCATGGTGATAAAAGTCAATTAGAGCGCATGAGCATCTTGGATCAATTTAAAAAAGGTGAAATTGATGCTTTAGTTGCTACGGATGTTGCTGCTCGAGGTCTTGATATTCCTAGCATGCCATGTGTGATTAATTACGAGTTACCTTTTAATCCAGAAGATTACGTTCATCGTATCGGCAGAACTGGTCGGGCGGGCGCCAAGGGTGATGCTATTGCATTAGTTGACCCATCTGAGCTAAAGCTTCTAGCCGATATTGAAAAGCTCACTAAAAAGGCGTTAATACGTATACCTTTGCCAAGTGGATCAAGGTCGTCATCTTCGTCCTCACCCCCAGATCAATCGGATCCATTTTTTTACTTGCCTTATGAATCACATCAGGCAACATCTCCTCAAGCTTCCGAGCCAACAACAAAATCCATCACTAAAACATCTTCGCCAAAGACTTTAGGTGCTTTATTGGGTGGTGTTAAAAAAACCTAATCGTTGTTCACGTCTATTTTTCCAGGCCATCACGGCTTGGTTAAGCCATTCTGAAACTGTCATTGTTACATGCGGCTTAGTCAATCCTAATTCGAGATGGCAACCCGCTTGATAAAGGTGGATAAGGGCTTCCTGTGAGTTTTGTGGCCAAATAATAGGTGCCTTTGTTTGTTTACTTAATTTTTCAGCAGAATCATTCACAACGAGAGGGATATGTAAATATTCCGGTAGCGTCAAGCCTAATTGTTGTTGTAACCAGATTTGTCGTGGGGTATTCGACTCTAAATCCTGCCCTCGTACAATATGCGTCACACCCTGCGCGGCGTCATCAACGACCACGCTCAGTTGATAAGTGAAAATACCATCTTGCCGCAAGATGACGAAATCCCCTACTTCTTGATGGAGATTTTGACCTTTGATAATTGTGTTTTTAGGAATCCGCACTCGAATCGCATAATTTACCTCATCCAGATCGCAGATTTGTGGTTCTAGGGGGCGACAAAAACCTGGGTAGACCATTTCCTGAGAGTCTGGTATCGGATGTGATTGAATATATTGCGCTATTTTCTTTCGGGAACATTGGCAAGCATATAAAAGTCGACCTTGATTGAGGCTGTGGATAGCTTCAAGATATTGAGGTTTTCGCTCAGATTGGTAAAGAACACCCTCATCGCTCATCATGCCCATTTGGGCTAATTGTTGCAAGATGCCTTGCTCTGCCCCTTTAACCAAACGAGGTGTATCAAGGTCTTCTATCCGTATTAGCCATATTCCTTGTGAGGCTTTAGCATCCAGCCAGCTGGCTAGGGCAGTTGCAAGGGATCCAGCGTGCAAAAGCCCTGTGGGAGAGGGTGCAAAGCGACCGCGATAAGAAGATCTAGACATCGTTAAAATAGAAGTTATGCCGAGTCCAAATTATGTTCACCTTCGTATGCATTCAGAATATTCCATCGTTGATGGAATCGTTCGACTAGATGACGCCATTGAGCAAGCAGTGGCTTCGCAGATGGGGGCAATAGCATTAACAGACCTCATGAATCTATTTGGATTAATTAAATTTTACTCAAGTGCTAGAAATTCTGGAATAAAACCTATTGCGGGAGCCGATGTATGGATTTCACATCCAACAGAGCCGAATAAACCCCACCGAGCTCTTTTGTTAGTCAAAAACACCAAAGGTTATCTCAATTTATGTGAGCTTTTATCAAAGGCCATGATTGAAAACCAGCATTTGGGGCGTCAAGAAATTGATCCGAGTTGGTTTCATTTATCGAGTTCATCGACTTTGGCTCACAAGGAACCATTCTTGTTATCTGAGGGGTTAATTTATGTATCAGGAGCAATGCAAGGAGATATTGGCCAAGCCATACTTTCTGACCAAAATGCGTTAGCACATCAACAGGCAGTATTTTGGGCAGGTATATTTCCGAATCATTTTTATTTAGAAGTTCAGCGCATTGGCGATGAACAAGAAGAAAAATATATTCATCAAGTTGCACAGTTGGCTAGCCAGTTAAAAATTCCCCTTGTGGCAACGCACCCTATACAGTTCATGACGCCAGAAGATTTTCGTGCTCATGAAACTAGAGTTTGTGTGGCTGATGGCGAGCAACTAGGTAATCCTAAGAGAGTTGTTCGGTTTACTCCTGAACAATACTTTAAGACTCAAGAGCAGATGATGGAACTGTTTGCTGATTTACCAAGCGCAATATCCAACAGTGTTGAAATTGCCAAGCGTTGTAATTTAATTTTGCAATTAGGTAAGCCCAGGCTGCCGGACTTTCCGACACCAAATGGATTATCGCTGGAAGAGTATTTAGAAGAGCAGTCCCATACTGGGTTAGAAAAGCGCCTTGTCCAACTTTATCCAGATCAGGCTATTCGGGCAGAAGAAAAATCAAAATATATCGATCGCCTCAATTTTGAAATCAAGACGATTATTCAAATGGGCTTCCCCGGATATTTTTTAATCGTAGCTGATTTTATTTCTTGGGCTAAAAATAATGGCGTACCTGTTGGCCCTGGTCGGGGATCTGGAGCTGGATCTTTAGTAGCTTTTTCGTTAGGGATTACCGACTTAGATCCATTGAGATATAACTTACTTTTTGAACGTTTCCTTAATCCAGAGCGGATCTCGATGCCTGACTTTGATATTGACTTTTGTCAATTAGGTCGAGATCGAGTGATTCAATATGTGAAGGATAAATACGGTCATGACTCGGTCAGTCAAATTGCAACGTTTGGTACGATGGCGGCAAAAGGTGCGATTAAAGATGTGGGACGAGTACTTGAGCAGCCTTATGGCTTTGTGGATAGTATCTCGAAGCTGATCGAGGCAAAGCCCGGTGCACAAATCACGATCCACGAAGCGATAAAGACTACTCCTGATTTAGATGATCTTTATCAAAATAATGAAGAGGCCAAAAACTTAATTGATTTAGCTCTTCAACTCGAAGGGATTACTCGAAATGTTGGGATGCATGCTGGAGGGGTATTGATTTCTCCAGGGCAGCTCACAGATTTTTGTCCTCTTTATACACAATCGGTCAAAGATGAGCAGTCATCAGGTGTGATTAGTCAGTTTGATAAAGACGATGTGGAAGCTATCGGACTTGTAAAGTTTGACTTTTTAGGATTGACTACATTAACGATTTTAGATTTAACCGAGAAGTATATTCATCAGCTTTATCCAGAAAAGAAAAACTGGACTGTTGGAGATGCTCCTTTAGATGATTTAAAAGCGTTTGAACTTTTAAAAGAAGCCAATACGGTCGCTATTTTCCAATTAGAAAGTAGAGGCATGCAAAACATGCTTCGTGATGCGAAGCCAGATCGTTTCGAAGATATTATTGCTTTAGTGGCACTTTACCGCCCAGGGCCGATGGATTTAATACCAGATTACATTGCCCGTAAACATCAAAAGCAAGTGGTGATTTATCCAGATGAACGAGTCATCCCGGTATTAGAAGAAACATACGGGATTATGGTCTATCAGGAACAGGTCATGCAAATGGCACAAATTGTAGGTGGTTACTCATTAGGTGGCGCTGATTTACTTCGACGTGCGATGGGTAAGAAAAAGCCTGAAGAGATGGCTGTTCAAAGTAAGATTTTCGCCGAAGGTGCGATTAAAAATGGTTTGACGCAAGAAAAAGCGGATGATATTTTTAAGAACATGGAGGCTTTTGCCGGTTATGGATTTAATAAATCACATGCGGCAGCATATGCCGTTTTAGCCTATCAAACAGCTTGGTTAAAGGCTCATTACGTTGCAGAGTTTATGGCCGCCAACTTATCTTTAGCGATGGATGACACAGATAAAGTCAAGATATTGTATGAAGACGCCATCGCTAATGAAGTAGAAATTTTGCCTCCTGATATTAATACAGGTGAGTATCGTTTCATTCCCATACGTGATAATCCTCAAGATACTACACAAGTATCCAGAAAGATTAAATATGGTTTAGGTGCTGTGCGTGGAACTGGTGAAAATGCGATTGTTGAAATTGTTCGAATGCGTGAGGAAAAACCCTTTGTTCACCTCTTTGATTTCTGTCAACGAGTTGATCGTCGAATCGTTAATCGCCGTGCTATTGAAGCATTGATTCGGGCTGGGGCATTTGATTCAATATCTCATCAAGGTGCTGAGGGAAGATCTACTTTACTCGCATCAGTTCCGAATGCCATGCAAGCAGCTGAACAATCACATACCTTTGCCAACCAAACCAGTTTATTTGCAATGCCTGGAGAAGAAGAGGGTTCTGAACCAGAATACGTTACTACGGCACCGTGGATGGAGAAAAAACGACTTCAAGAAGAAAAAACTGCTTTAGGATTCTGTATTTCAGGTCATTTATTTGATGCGTATGCTCCTGAGGTGAGACAAATTGTCCGCACTCCACTAGATAAAGTTTCTAATAAGTCTGGGGAGAAATTAGTTGCCGGTATTATCGTCTCCCATCGGACAAGAAAAACCAGCAATGGTGGAGTGATGAATAATTTGATACTGGATGATGGAGCTGGGCAAATTGAGTTGACCGTCTTTGAGGATGTTTATGAAACTTACCGCTCTTGTTTTAAAGAAGATGAGTTGTTGATTGCTAAAATTCTGACGAAAGTTCAACCAGCGAACGAAAATTTTTCAGGTAGTACGAGACATTCGGTCTTAAACGCAATGTCAATGGCATCGGCAAGATTGCGATATGCTAAGAGTATTCATTTTGAAATGAAATCTGGTATTAATTTGCAGAGTTTTAAAGAGAAGGCTCAGTCGTATTTAAATGAACATCGTCCTCCAACGAATGGTGGAGTGCAGGGTTTGCATCAGCCGACAAGTCTGCCGATGACCGCTGATTTATTTTCAGAGACTGGGGTTTGTCAAATTCAGTTTCCTGAGGCTTGGAACTTGTATCCTGATGATCGAACTATTCAGGGATTTAGTAATGTGCTGCATTTACTAGGCATTCAAACAAATCTACAAGTTAAATATGCTTGATAGGTATCACATGTTGTTCGATATTACTCAATGCCTGAATCACCCTTTGGACATCAAGTTCCTCTAAACAGATACTTCGACTATTAGAAGTATCATCACAACCAGCTTTGCGACAAGGGACACAGTCTCCAGGCCCTTGTAAAATGGTTACGTTTTTCACCGTTTGCGTCATCGCTCTTAAAGCATATGGTTGTGCAGAAGAAGAGCCATTTGGCCATGGACCAAAGTTGGTAGGTGGAGTTGCCCCAAACAAAGCGATGGTAGGAGTATTACAAGCCGCGGCAAGATGCGTGATCGAGGTATCAACGCCGATAAAAGCCTTCGCATCATGAAGCACATGCGCCAATTCGCTAAAACTTAATTTACCAGTCATATCGATCGTGGTTTGTTGAGCATGAATAGATAATTGAGAAATAATACTTTTAGCAAGAGCTTTGTCTTTTTCGATGGGGCCCCCACTAATCACTACCGGTATTTCCTTCGAAGAAAGATACTCGATGAGACCAATCCATGATGCGATTGGCCAGCATTTGTAGTCATTTAATGGTGAGGGATGGATCACAACACAGTCATCGGAGATTCCATCTAGATCTTGAGGGATATCATCAGCAGTAGGGGGCGTGATATAAATTTCCTTCGAGACGTGATGATCATTGATAAATGGTTCGAGGAGTTTTAGTTTTTCAGTCACCACATGTTGCGAAAAATAGTCGATAGGTACTTGATGACTGGTGACCCATTTTTTCCAGCCGTGATCTTCCTTGCCTGGGTGACATGTCCCTACACGTGTTGAGGCAGCGAATAAGCCGTATAGATAAGCTCGATCACTTGGTTGCGTAATGATCGCTAGGTCATATTGAAAAAATATTTTTTTGATGAGCGTGAAATATTCTTTGGCACTTGGTCTTGGGCTTGAGCTAATAATTTGATGAAGGAATGGATTCCCTTGCAAAATACCTATTGCACTACTAAAACCTAGAAAGTCAATTTTAGCGTTTGGCCAAATTTCGTGCGTACGTTGAATTAAAGGAGTTGTAATGAGGGTGTCGCCAATTTGTCTCGTGGCGATGATGAGTATTTTTTTAAAGTGTTCAGAGTTCATTAGATTGATCTAAAAAATACATAATAAATATTTTTTATGCAATTCGTGTGTTTGCAAAAGAAGATTGGCATAATTCATTATATGAAGCTCCCTCATCATCAAGTATTTTTACGTGTTCTTTCTTATTTAAAGCCTCATAAGCCAATGATTATATTGGCTTTACTGGCAATGGCGGTAGTCGCCGCCACAGAGACTTCCATACCTGCCCTGATGAAACCTCTCCTAGATCGAGGTTTTACAGGGGGACTAAACGATAAATTATGGCAAGTGCCCTTATTTTTAGTAGGGCTTGCGATTGTTCGTGGAGCCGCTCAATTTCTTTCTAATTATTGGTTAAATCGGGTCATTAACGAAGTTCTTTTGATTCTTCGTGAACAAATGTTTGCACGATTATTGCATGCGCCAACTGAGTTTTTTCAGCAAAGTACCGCAGCAAATTTAATTAATACAGTTGTCTTTGAAGTAAATAATGTTCTCAGTATTTTGAGCAGCGTAGCGATTAATTTAGTTCGAGACTCGCTTACAGTGATTGGACTCATGTGTTATTTGTTTTATCTCAATTGGCGATTGACCTTAGTGGTGATGATTATTTTCCCCATTATTGGGTTCATGATCAGCAAGATCAATAAACGCTTAAGAACTTTAGGGAGAGATCAGCAAAAATATACAAGTGAATTGGCGTATGTGGTTGAAGAAGCAAGTGCTGGTCATAAGGTCGTAAAGTTAAATAGTGGTCAAGATTATGAAATGTATCGATTTAAAGAAATGGCAAGGCAGTTACGCAAGTTTGCCATCCGTGCTTCGATTGCAGGTGGTCTCAATCAACCGATTACACAGATTGTTGCCTCAATAGCATTATCTGGAGTTTTACTCATCGCCATTATGCAATCATCGAGTTCTGGAACAACGGTCGGTGAATTTGCCGCTTTTGTCACAGCAATGATGTTAGTGATTTCACCATTGAAGCATTTGGCAGATATTAATCAGCCCTTGCAGCGTGGACTAATTGCTGCCGAGATGATCTTTGGTTTAATGGATCAACCACTAGAAAAACAAGTTGATGATGAGCATGCACAAGCTATAAAGACAGCCAAAGGCCAGATTCAATTTGATAATGTCAGTTTTTCTTATCAAAACCAAGATACTCAAAATATGCCACGGGAAGTTTTAAGGGATATTCAGCTAAAGATTGAGCCTGGTGAAGTCATTGCTTTTGTTGGACCATCAGGAAGTGGTAAAACAACTTTAGTGAATCTCTTTCCACGTTTTTACTCTCCAACAAAAGGTAAGATTCTGTTAGATGGATTAGAGATTGAGAGATATCGTTTAAAGGACTTACGACATCAAATTGGGTTTGTTAGCCAAGATGTTATTTTATTTAATGATACGATTGCCGCCAATGTGTCCTACGGGGTGGTGCATCAAAAAGATATTGATCGAGTCAAGGTTGCTGAGGCCATTGCAGCAGCGAATCTAACCGATATGATTCGTGAACTTCCAGACGGCATTGATACTGTAATTGGCGATAATGGCAATCGCTTGTCTGGCGGTCAACGTCAACGGATGGCAATTGCAAGAGCTGTTTATAAAAATGCCCCTATTCTTATTTTAGATGAAGCGACTTCTGCCTTAGATTCGGAATCTGAGCGTTTGGTGCAACAAGCATTAGAGTCGCTGATGCAGGGTCGAACCACTTTAGTCATTGCTCACCGGTTGTCTACCATTGAAAATGCTGATCGGATCGTTGTCTTAGAACATGGCCGCATGGTAGAAGTAGGAACTCATGCCGAGTTAATAGAACTTGGGGGCTTATATTCTAGTTTGCACCGATTACAGTTCTCAACGCGAACTTAAAGTAAGACGATATCGTAGTGTTCTTGAGAAAAGCTTCCTTCAGCACGCAGGCGTATGGGTTTATTAATAAACGCGCTGAGTTCTGTTAGGTATTGGCTTTGCTCCTCTAGGAACATATCGATCACATCTGGCGAAGCTACAATTCGAAATTCTTTGGGATTAAATTGCCGGTGTTCACGCACAATTTCTCGAAGGATTTCATAGCAAATTGTTTGTGGTGTTTTCACTTCACCGATGCCATCACAAACTGGACAGGGTTGACATAGCTGGTGAGCTAATGATTCGCGAGTACGTTTTCTGGTCATCTCCACGAGTCCTAGATTCGAAAACTGATTAACGGTTGTTTTCATTCGGTCAAATGCCAAACTACGTTGCAGTTCAGACAGAACTGCTGCTTGATGTTCTGCGATGTTCATATCGATAAAATCAACAATGATGATGCCACCTAGATTTCGTAAGCGCAATTGTCTAGCGATGGCCTTGGCAGCCTCAAGATTCGTTTTATAAATCGTATCAACAAAAGTTTTTGCACCAATATAACTGCCGGTATTTACATCGATTGTCGTCATTGACTCTGTTTGGTCAATCATCAAATAGCCGCCTGACTTTAAATTTACACGTCGGTGTAATGCAAGATTGATTTCATTCTCAATATCAAACAGGTCAAATAATGGTCGTTCACCACGATAAAGTTGTACCTTATTGACTAGTTTTGGCATATAGGTCAAAGCAAATTGTTGCAATTTTGCATGGTTTTCGGTGGAGTCAATACGAATTTGTTGAGTAGACTCATCTGCAATATCCCGCATTACACGTTCGATCAGGTTGAGCTCTTCATAGACTTTAGAAGGAGCAGGTTTTTTTAGTGTTTGATCATGAATCCTTGACCAAGTTAGCAACAGATAATCGAGATCTTGCTTGAGATCTTCATTGGTCGCTTCTTCAGCACTAGTTCTAACAATCAGACTGCCAATAATTTCTTGTTCAACAAGCTCTCGAACACGTTTTTTTAAGTTATCACGATCTTCCTCATTGGTAATTCGCTGAGAAATACCAATTTGCCCAGTTTTAGCATCTAAGGGCAGGTAGACCAAGTTACGTCCCGCAATACTGATGTGACTTGTCAGGCGGGCACCTTTAGTTCCCAAGGGATCCTTGAGTACTTGAACGAGAATAGTTTGCCCATCGAACACGACTTTTTCGATGGGTTGATCTTGGGCGTTGTAAATATCCGCAATATGAATAAATGCCGATTTATCCATTCCTATATCTACAAAAGCAGATTGCATACCTGGTAAGACGCGGATGACTTTTCCAAGATAAATATTACCAACGATCCCTCGATTTTGAGATCGTTCAATGAGTAACTCTTGAACTTCACCGTGGTTGACTAAGGCGACCCTGGTTTCTTGAGGCGTAAAGTTAATTAAAATTTCTTCATTCATGTGGATAGGATATACGGAATTGCCGCCTTTTCTAAAAGTAAGCAGGTTTCATAAATCGGTAGGCCCATGATGGAGCTATGACTACCTTCAATTTTTTGAATGAGACAGGATCCTATACCTTGGATAGCATACGCCCCAGCTTTACCTTGTGGCTCTTTAGTGGCGACATAAGCCTTAAGTTTCTCCAAAGAATTATTGGCAAAATAGACATCTGAGGAGCTCAGTAAAATCTCTGGTCGAGACTGTGGCTGCATTTGAATAGCAACAGCCGTGTGGACTTGGTGCTTCTTTTGATTCAGTTTAAGCAGTATTTCTAAGGCATGAGCATCATTATTTGGTTTACCCAAAATGATATCTTGATCCGATAAATGAATCGACACTGTCGTGTCAGAACAAAGAATCGGTTGCCAGTCGAGCCTTCTACTTTTTAGACGAATGACAGCGGCCTCTAATTTCGCCAAAGTAACACGACTTACATAGTCTATAGAACGCTCTTGAGGTAAAACGATTTCTAAAGCCTCAGCATTTTCATCGTCAGACGGAACAAGTAACTCAAACTTTACTCCTAGGTCTTTGAGTATCGATTGTCGCCGAGGGCTTTGAGAGGCCAGGTAGAGCATGATTGTTCGTGATTATTCGCGGTGGTAAGGATGATTTTGTAAAATCGTCCAAGAACGATACAGTTGTTCTACGAGAAGCAGTCTTGCCATAGCGTGAGGTAGAGTCAGGCTTGATAATCTGAACATCGCAGCGCAGGTTTTTTTAAAGGTGGAATCGAGACCATCGGCTCCCCCAATAATTAAATAGATATCTTTGCCCAACTGTTGCCATTGAGACATATGTTCTGAGAGTTGCATCGTTGTGATATCTTTACCTCGTTCATCGAGGGCAATTATGAACGCATTTTTCGGTAACTGCTCCTGAATCTTGATCGCTTCTTTTGCTGGGCTGATATCTGGTTTTATTTCTTTAATAATAATGGGAACTTCTTTAGGCATTCTTTTGCAGTAATCTTGGATTGCAGTTTCTACCCAGATGGGCATTTTGTGACTTACTGCAATAATGAAAATTTTCATTACTCATCCAGGTCGTCGCTAAACTCCATAGGCCCACTGGTTGGACCACTTTTAGCACTTAACTTGACTCGAACGGGTTTACCACCCCACATACCTTCGAGTTGATAATAGGCACGAATGGCTGGTTGAAGGATATGTACAACCACATCACCACAATCAACTAAAACCCATTCGCCAGTGTCTAGACCCTCGATCGAGATCACTTCCCCACCTTTTTCTTTTACACGAGAACTCACAGAAAAAGCTAAAGACCTCGACTGACGATTACTATTGCCCGTTGCAATGATGACTCGATCAAATAAATCCGTTAATTTGGACGTATCAAAAACACGAATATCAACTGCTTTTACATCTTCTAAGGCATCGATCACAACACGTTGCAGTTTTCTTAATTCCATGCGTAAAAATTTTTCCTTTAAAGGGTTTTATAGTTGATAGATTTTATGCG
The DNA here is from genome assembly GCA_903867305.1 of uncultured beta proteobacterium. Classification (GTDB taxonomy): domain Bacteria; phylum Pseudomonadota; class Gammaproteobacteria; order Burkholderiales; family Burkholderiaceae; genus Polynucleobacter. The sequence continues at coordinate 31,074 of CAIPQU010000050.1, read as the reverse complement.
ACTCAATGTAGTCTAGCACTTGTGGGGATAAAGATTCGGCGAGTTCAGCTCGACCAGCTTTTTGAGCAAATTGCTCACGTAAATAGGTAGAAGATAAATCCACATGAAAGTGCTCATCAAAAAATACCTTACCATGTGGTGAATTCGTTAACTCATGAACATTATCGGTGATTCGTTGATCAAATAATTCAATCATTTCATAAATAGTTTGAGGATGTTCTGGATTGATATTTGCGTTGACCGAAGAAGGTGAAAGCCTTCTACTAGCAACGGCGAGATGCAAATAATCAGGAAGCATTTGCCAATCATTCCAAGTTGGCATGTTTTGATAGGTATCTGCTCCCATCAACCATACAATGGATTGATCAGGCCCGTATAACTGGCGGAGTTCTCTTGCGGTATCAATCGTATAACTAGGGCCTTGCCGATCAAGCTCAATACGACTTACCCCAATATTGGTTTTATTTTCGGTATCAAATAAAAGCGTCTTGAGATCAGCTGTTGCTGCTTGGGTGAGTTCATACCGCATGTTTGCGGGAGTGATATGTGTACTTTTTTGCCAGGGTTGGCCTGCGGGTAACCATAGGAGTTCATCCAATTTCAAAATTTCAACAAAATTTTGAGCTAATTTAACGTGACCCCAATGAGGTGGATCAAAGGTACCCCCTAATATCCCGATCATTTTAGCCAATCTTGCGGCTTGAGGAAAAAGTCAGTTAATTCAAATTCAGGACTTCCTGGTGGAATTGGTCGTTGATATTGCCAGCGAGCAATCGGAGGCATCGACATGAGAATGGACTCAGTACGCCCACCCGATTGCAAACCAAAATGGGTTCCACGGTCATGAACGAGGTTAAATTCTGCATACCGACCACGACGATATTCTTGAAACTCTTTTTCTTCAGGGGTATATGGCATTTTAAAATTCTTTTGAGCGATCGGTAGATAAGCGTCGATTAAAGATTTCCCCACAGCTTGGGTCATAGCAAAACTTTGTGCAAAACCAAGTTCGCTAAAGTCATCGAAGAAAATCCCTCCAATACCTCGTGGTTCTTGTCGATGAGGTAAATAAAAGTACGCATCACAATTCTTTTTAAAGAGGGGGTAGTATTTTGTATCAAAGGCATCAAGGGTATTCTTGCACGTTTGATGAAAATGTTTACAGTCCTCAATATCTCCGTAATATGGAGTCAGATCCATACCACCTCCAAACCACCAGACTGGCTCAACGCCATCTTTTTGAACTACTAGGCAGCGAATGTTCATGTGTACCGTCGGTACTTTAGGGTTATAGGGGTGAAATACGAGAGAGACCCCAATGGCTTCAAAGCTTCCACCAGCGATTTCTGGACGCATAGCGGTTGCGGATGGGGGTAATTTTTTTCCACTCACATGTGAAAATGCTACGCCCCCACGCTCTAAAAAATGGCCTTTTTCGATGAGCATCGTTCTGCCGTAGCCTTGCAGCGGGCTATCACTAGGCTTGCTCCACTCATCACTGATAAACGACTTACCATCGAATTCCCCGATCGTCGAGGTGATGTAATCTTGTAATCCCCAGAAAAAATGCTTTAGTTCGTTAATTTCAATAGTCATTATTTATTTTTTAATTGCACGGTAACCGATATCATTTCGATATTGAGCACCATCAAAACGGATTTTAGAAACAGCATCATATGCTCGAGTTTGGGCACCCTTTACGTTCCCATCCAGTCCAACGACACACAACACACGACCACCATTCGTTACAAGTTTGCCATCTTTCAAAGTAGTACCCGCATGAAAGATAACTTGAGACTCATTTTCTTGGGGTATACCGCTAATTTCGTCTCCTATTCTAGGCGTATTTGGATAATTATAGGATGCCATCACTACCCCAAGGGCTACCCGATGATCCCATTCTAATTCAACTTCGTCGAGGGATTGTCGTTCTGCGTGGATTAAGACATCCACGAAATCACTTTTCAGACGCGCCATAATCGGTTGAGTTTCGGGATCTCCCATACGGCAATTAAATTCAAGCGTCTTTACATTCTTATTCGCATCAATCATTAATCCGGCATATAAAAAGCCGGTATAGGGGATTCCATCTTGCTCCATCCCCTGAACCGTGGGCTTAATAATTTCCCGAAGCACTTTGGCATGTATTTCTGGAGTTACTACTGGCGCTGGAGAATAGGCTCCCATTCCGCCTGTATTCGGGCCCTCATCATGATCCTTTAGTCTTTTATGGTCTTGGCTAGTCGCAAGAGCTAAGATGTTTTTACCATCTACCATCACGATAAAGCTGGCTTCTTCCCCCATTAAGAATTCTTCAATCACTACTCTTGCACCTGCATCACCTAATTGATTGTCACTGAGCATCATCTCCACAGCTTGATGCGCATCTTCCAGTGTCATCGCTACAACCACTCCTTTACCTGCAGCTAGTCCATCGGCTTTAATCACAATGGGAGCGCCTTTTTGCTCAATGTATTCATGAGCCGCTGCTGCTTCATGAAACGTTGCATAATCGGCCGTTGGTATGGCATGGCGCTTCATAAATGCTTTAGCAAAATCTTTGGATGACTCTAATTGCGCTGCTTTTTTGGTCGGGCCAAAGATTTTTAACCCCATAGAGCGAAATAAATCAACAATTCCCTCTGATAGAGGTTTTTCAGGACCGACAACGGTGTAATCAATTTTTTCATCAATACTAAACTGGGCGAGATCATTGATATCAGTGATAGATATATTGGTAATACCATGAAGGTTTTTGGTTTCATGAGGTGTTCCACCATTTCCTGGTGCAACATAAACCATTTGAACTTTTGGTGATTTAGCAATTTGCCAAGCTAAAGCATGCTCTCGACCACCTGAACCAACAACTAATATCTTCATAAATATCCTAATTATTCATTAAAACTAGCATTAGAGTACACATTTTGTACATCATCTAGATTTTCTAATGCATCTAATAATTTTTGCATAGTTAGAGCGGCATCTCCGGTTAGTTCAGTTTCTGTTCCGGCGCGCATGATCACTTCCCCAAATTCTGGTGTAAAGCCAGATTTTAGTAGAGTATCTTTCACACTAGAAAATTCTGCTGGCGGCGTAATCACTTCTTTTGAGTCATCCTCGTGCACGATAACATCATCAGCGCCTGCTTCAAGGGCTGCATCCATCAATTGATTTTCATCGACGTCTGGTGCGAACATCAATTGCCCACAATGAGTAAAGAGATAGGAAACGCTACCATCAGTACCTAAATTGCCCCCATTTTTGGAAAAAGCATGCCGAACTTCGGCGACGGTACGAGTTTTATTATCAGTTAAACAATCTAACATCACAGCCACGCCCCCAGGTCCGTAGCCTTCATAACGGATTTCCTCGTAATTGACTCCCTCGAGTGAACCAGTTCCTTTTTGTATCGCCCTCGTAATATTCTCTTTAGGCATATTGGCGTCATTCGCTTTATCCATCGCCAGCCTTAATCGGGGGTTATTGTTGACATCACCACCACCTAGCTTTGCGGCAACGGTTACTTCACGAATGATTTTGGTCCAGACTTTACCTCTTTTTTCATCTTGACGACCTTTTCGGTGTTGAATATTGGCCCATTTGGAATGTCCGGCCATAATAAATCCTTTCAAATAAACTTTGTTTGACTTGTGTAATATGTTAATTTTAGGCAATTTCAAAAGTAAACCCATAAAAGGAGATTTTTCATGGCAGCAAATACAGTAAAAGCAATCCGCATGAGCAAAGTTGGCGGACCAGAAGTCCTTGAATACGTTGATGTTGAGCTAGGCGAACCTGGTCCTGGGGAAGTACTGATTCGTCAACATGCGATTGGGGTGAACTTTTTAGATATTTATTTTCGTATAGGCTTATATCCTGTACCGCTACCAGCTGGCATGGGTCAAGAAGGTGCTGGTGTGATTGAAAAAGTAGGTCCTGGCGTTACCCATGTGAAGGTAGGTGACCGTGTTGCTTACGCAGGTCGTCCAGCTGGCTCCTATGCTCAAGCTCGCGTGATGCCAGCAGATATTTTAATTAAGCTACCTGATGCAATTAGTTTTGAGCAAGCTGCTTCCATGATGTTGCAGGGTATGACTGTTCAATACCTACTCAATAGTACCTATAAAGTTCAGAAAGGTGACACCGTACTTTTCCATGCCGCCGCTGGTGGAGTTGGTTCGATTGCTTGTCAATGGTTAAAGGCTCTTGGAGCCATCACGATTGGCACCGTTGGTAGCCCAGAAAAAGCCGCATTAGCCAAGTCTTTGGGTTGTGACTACACAATTTTGTACCGTGAAGAAGACTTTGTGAAACGTGTTCGTGAAATAACTGGTGGTAAGGGTGTTCCGGTCGTGTATGACTCGATTGGTAAAGATACCTTTATGAAATCTTTGGACTGTTTATCACCGCTTGGGACGATGGTAACTTTTGGAAACGCCTCAGGACCAGTGCCTCCCCTGGATGTTTCAATATTAGCTGGTAAAGGTTCCATAAAGGTTACTCGTCCTACCTTGACCACCTATGTCCTGAATCGTGAGCTTTTAGAGCCGATGGCTGCAGACTTATTTAATCGAGTGATGAGTGGCCAAGTCAAAATAGATATTTCTAAGCGCTACCCATTGGAACAAGCTGCTCAAGCACAGCGTGACATGGAAGAACGCAAAACGACAGGTTCAATTATTTTAATACCTTAAATTGGTTTTGCCACCTACTTTGGTGGGTGGCAATTGAGCCGTCGTGATTGAAATGTTTGCAGTCACATTGATAGGCATGTCATAATGTTGGTCTTATAGCCGCGGTGGTGAAATTGGTAGACACAGGAGACTCAAAATCTCCCGCCGCAAGGTGTGACGGTTCGAGTCCGTCCCGCGGCACCAGTGTTTTAGCTGTAGTAAACGCTAACTTAAGCCGTAGCACAGTCGTAGCACAAAATATCGGCTCTTCACCATAATCGGGGGATGAGCATTTATCAAACACGATTAATTACTCCATTCCAACCCCTAGGCCGGTTTCCACATATGTTTTAATGACATCGGCATCAATGGCTTCAAGAACAACATCAGGGCGAAGGTTCTTTTTTGCGAATGCTTCGTTAATCTTCGTGCGACCAGCAAAGGCGACATCATAAGTAATGATGGGATATTCCACTAAATCTTCTAAAGATAGCGGGCGTTTAGCAAGAAGGGGGTGACCATGAGGTACGACCACAGCGTGTTGCCATTGATATCCTGGTAGGGAAACTAATTGAGCAATACCAGACAGGCCCTCGGTTGCAATTGCAATATCTGCTTGATCATTGAGAACCAAATGGGCTAAATGCTATGGACTGCCTTGTTGAATACTGACCCGCACTTTGGGAAAGCGTTTTTTAAATTCAGCAATCACCTGAGGTAAAGAGTACCTGGCTTGGGTATGGGTTGTGGCGATAACAAAATTACCTTGATCGCTGGCGGCGTACTCAGCACCTATTTTCTTAAGACTCTCGATTTCACTAAGAATCCGCTCGATACTGACTAAGGCTTTTTTGCCTGGTTCGGTTAACTCCCGAATCCGTTTGCCATGACGACGAAAAATATCAACGCCCAGTTCATCCTCTAACTCGAGAATGGCTTTAGAAACAACAGGTTGGGATGTAAAAAGAGCTTTGGCAGCATCCGTTAAATTGAAATTTTGGCGGACAGCTTCACGAATAAAGCGAAATTGATGGATGTTCATATCAGTTAAGTGCCTCTCTATATATCAAAAATAGTATAACAGTGCGATTTTATATTATTTGTGAATCTTATTATTCCAATTTATAGTTACTTCTTCTTAAAAATAACGTTTTAAAAGCAAAAAAATATGTTGGAAATAAATTATCTCTATATTGTGGCGGGAGCTTTAGTAGGCCTTCTTGTCGGGCTTACCGGGGTTGGTGGAGGCTCACTTATGACGCCTTTGCTGACTCTTTTATTTGGGGTTTCACCAAGTATTGCCGTCGGAACTGACTTGGCATTTGCTGCATTAACCAAGGGTGTTGGCACCGCAGCACATCGACTTCACGGCAATGTGCGTTGGGAAATTGTGCGTTTACTTTGCATCGGCAGTTTACCGGCGGCAGTAGCTAGTATCTTTTTTCTTAAGCATATCGGAAGTGTTTCTTCAGAGTGGCAATATTATATTCAGTTATCGATCGGAATCTCCGTACTTTTAACGGCAATCTCTTTAATATTTAGATCACGCATGAGAGCGTGGATAAGTGCGCATCCTCAATATGAGTTAAAAGGGAATGAGTTGCGCATAGCAACCATTATCTCTGGGATAGTGATTGGTGTATTAGTCACGATTTCCTCCATTGGTGCAGGTGCAATTGGTGCGACCTTAATTGTGTTTCTTTATCCAGCGCTGAAACCCTCAGAAGTAGCGGGCACAGATATCGCCAATGCAGTGCCATTGACAGCGCTTGCAGCGTTTGGGCATTTTTGGCTAGGCAATGTAAATTTTGATTTATTGTTTGCGCTTCTCTTGGGGTCTGTGCCAGCCATTTGGGTTGGAGCACGCTTATCAAAAGCTTTCCCGGAAAAAATCACACGCAGTATTCTGGCTGGCGTATTAACGCTTGTAGGCCTAAAGCTAGTTTCATAAGGAAATTTATACATGTATCAATATGATGAGATCGACCAAGCATTAGTAGATGCGCGGGTTGAAGAGTTTAAAAATCAGGTAGAACGCAGACTTCAAGGCACCTTGCCTGAAGAAGAGTTTCGTCCATTAAGATTACAAAATGGATTGTATTTACAAAGGCATGCTTATATGTTGCGTGTCGCAATTCCATATGGCGTTCTAAGCGCAATGCAATTAGAGCAACTCGCAATGATTGCAAGTAAATATGACCGTGGTTACGGACACTTTACGACACGTCAAAACATTCAATTTAATTGGCTTACATTAGAAGATAGTCCGGCAATCCTAGCGGACTTAGCTCAAGTTCAGATGCATGCGATTCAAACATCAGGAAATGTTGTACGAAACATTACTAGTGATCCATTTGCTGGAGTAGCGCAAGATGAGTTAGTCGATCCAAGGCCATATTGTGAGTTACTCAGACAATGGTCAACATTGCATCCTGAGTTTGCATTTTTACCACGCAAGTTCAAAATCGCAATCAATGGCGCAAAAAATGATCGTGCGGTGATCTTGGCGCATGATGTTGGACTTGTTCTGAAAAAAGATGCACAAGAAAACGTCATTGTCGATGTCTATGCGGGGGGTGGTATGGGGCGAACTCCATTAATCGCCAGCCTAGTCAAGAGCGACTTACCATGGCAACAGTTGCCTAGTTATTTAAATGCACTTTTACGGGTCTATAACCTGTATGGTCGACGTGATAATTTGTATAAAGCACGCATTAAAATTTTGATCAAAGCCATTGGTGCAGAGCAATTTGCTAAAGAGGTTGAACAACAATGGTTGGCAAGTAATGATAAAAGTGCAGAGTTTATAGCGCAAGAATGGGAGAGAGTTTCTAAAAGTTTTGTAAGGCCAGCCTATCAAAAGCTTACCAATCTATCCTTATTCGAAATCATTGCCACCGCGCCTAGTCAAGATCAAAAAGCGTTTTCAAAATGGTTAGAAAGAAACACCCAAAAACATCAAGTTACTGGCTACATGAGTGTTGTCATTAGTTTAAAAAATCATCAAGGAACTGCACCGGGTGATATTAGCTCACAGCAAATGTTGGCAGTTGCGCAGTTAGCGAAACAATACAGTTTTTCAGAAATCAGAGTCACACACGAACAAAATTTAGTATTAGCGCATGTTGAACAAGAGCATTTATATGCGCTATTTACAGCATTCAAAGAACACCGTTTAGCGCAAGCAAACATTGGCTTACTGACCGATATGATCGTATGTCCGGGTGGTGATTTTTGTTCCCTTGCCAATGCGAAGTCATTACCAATTGCAGCAGCCATTGCCCAGCAGTATGAAGACCTTGATTACTTATTTGATTTAGGTGATTTAAGTATTAATATTTCCGGTTGCATCAATTCCTGCGGCCATCATCATGTCGCTAATATTGGCATACTCGGCGTTGATAAAGATGGATCTGAGTGGTATCAAATTACTCTAGGTGGAGAACAAGGTAATGAGACGGCGATAGGTAAGGTGATAGGGCCATCGTTCAGTGCACAGCAAGTACCCGGTGTGATTGAACAGATTATTTCTGTGTTTGAGCAACATCGTATCAATCAAGAAAGCTTTTTTCAGACCTATCAAAGGCTCGGTGTTGAGCCCTTTAAGGAGTCTGTTTATCAAAAAGACCAGAAGGAAACTGAGTATGTCTAAATACATTGCATACCCAAAAAATGTGGCACCGAAGATTTGTGATAACGAATGGACTTTATTAAGAGATGATGCGTTACCTGAAGATTTTTCCTTGCTAGGACCTGTGATCGTATCGTATGCATACTGGAAAAATCATCAAGAAGAACTGCAAGAAAAAAGTACTAATATGGCATTGGGTATATTTTTTAGCGTGACTGATGATGTGGTGCAAGACCAAGCAATTATTCAACATGGTATGTCACATTGGAGCTTAATTGCTGTTGATTTCCCAATATTTCGGGATGGACGAGGATTTAGCACGGCAACCATCTTACGTGAGCAATACCACTGGGAAAAAGAACTCAGAGCGATAGGTGATGTCTTAATTGATCAACTTGTCCAAATGGCCCGTGTTGGCTTTGATGCATTTGTATTGCGCGAAGATCAACAACTTGATGTAGCCATTGCACAGTTACAACGTTTTCCGGTAAAAATGCAAAACGACTGGCGCGGCGTTAGAACTTTACTTCAAGGGGCGGTTTGATGAAGCCGCAGTTATGGAAAATCCCCCCAGTACAGATAAGCGGCGAGCAAGTAGACCAACTCTACGAAAAACTCCATCAGCGCCTGATTGAAATATCGAGTCGCTATCAACGCGTGCGATTTGCCACTAGTTTAGCGGCAGAGGATATGGTTATTACCGATGCGATTGCTCGCGAAAATATCAAGATTGAAATTTTTACCCTCAATACTGGAAGACTGCATGAAGCAAGTATCAAAATGCATGGAGCTGTTCAGAGTCATTACAAGATTCAGATACGCAGTATTGAGCCCGAACAAGAGCAAGTCAAACAATTTATCGAACAAGTTGGATTGAATGCTTTTTATGAATCAGAAGATGCTAAAAAATCCTGCTGTGATATCCGTAAAGTAAAGCCATTACAAAAAGCATTAGACGGTGCACAAGCATGGTTAACTGGACAACGGAAAGAGCAGTCCGTTACACGTACAGAATTATTGTTTGAAGAAAAAGATATTGCAAGAGGTATTGCAAAATTTAACCCAATTTTTGATTTCTCAGAACAAGAAATGTGGGCATATATTCAAACAAGACAAGTGCCGATCCATCCATTGCATCAACAAGGTTATCCAAGCATTGGATGTGAGCCATGTACACGGGCTATTCGAGAAGGTGAAGACGTTCGCGCCGGTCGTTGGTGGTGGTTACAAAAAGACAGTAAAGAGTGTGGACTACATGTAACAGAGAGTTTGCAAAAATGACAACAAACATACAAAACCAACATTTAGATTATTTAGAAGCAGAATCTATTTATATTATTCGCGAGGTAGTGGCGCAGTGTAGCCATCCTGCGCTATTATTTTCTGGCGGTAAAGACTCTATTGTGCTGTATCACTTGGCAAGAAAAGCCTTTTGGTTTGGTGCTCGTCAAATACAGTTACCATTCCCCTTATTGCATGTAGATACTGGACATAACTACCCAGAAGTGATTCAATTTCGTGATGAAATTGTCAAAAAAACACAAGCACAATTAATTGTGGCGCATGTTGAAGAATCGATACGTCGAGGAAGCGTGAAATTGAGTCATCCCTTAGCTTCCAGAAATGCAGCGCAAGCCGTGACATTGTTAGAGGCAATCGAGGAATATGAGTTTGATGCATTAATGGGTGGCGCACGCCGAGATGAAGAAAAAGCGCGAGCTAAAGAAAGAATATTTTCATTTAGAGATGAGTTCGGGCAATGGGATCCAAAGGCACAGCGACCTGAGTTATGGAATTTATATAATGCACGAACATCTAAGGGAGAAAATATGCGCGTCTTCCCTATCTCGAATTGGACAGAGTTAGATATTTGGCAATATATTGCAAGAGAGAACCTTGCCTTGCCATCGATTTATTACAGTCACCAACGTGAAGTAGTACGGCGCGGTAAATTATTATTACCAGTAACTCCTTTGACTCCTAAGCAAGACAATGATGTAAGCGAAACCATTGCAGTACGTTTTAGAACGGTAGGCGATATTAGCTGTACCTGTCCAGTCGAGAGTATTGCAAATGATCCGCAGGACATCATTGCCGAAACCATTATTGCTGAAGTTACTGAGCGAGGTGCGACGCGTATGGATGATCAAACCAGCGAAGCATCTATGGAAAGACGTAAAAAAGAGGGGTACTTTTAATGCACATAGGACTATTACGATTTATTACAGCGGGAAGTGTGGATGATGGGAAAAGCACACTCATTGGACGACTCTTATTTGATACGAAGGCGATACTAACAGATCAATTAGCTGCTTTAGGTAGAACAAAGTATGCGCGCGTAACATCTAGTGACGCTGCAATTGATTTGGCATTATTGACTGATGGTTTAGAAGCAGAGCGAGAGCAGGGGATTACGATTGATGTTGCATATCGATATTTTACAACAGCGCAACGTAAGTTCATTGTTGCTGATGCGCCTGGACATGAACAGTACACCCGCAATCTAGTTACAGGAGCCTCACAGGCAGATGCGGCTGTGATACTGATTGATATCAGTCGACTTGATTTAAACAGCGCAAAAATTCAATTATTGCCACAAACAATTAGACATAGTGCCATCCTTCAATTGTTGGGGATTAAGCATCTAGTATTTGCAATCAATAAGATGGATATATGTAATTTTGAGCAAACGCATTATCAAAAAGTATGTAAAGCTATTCAAGAACTAGAACAGGTATTAAAGTTACCGCCAGTGACGATGATTCCGATGGCAGCCTTACTTGGGGATAATGTTGTAGAGCCCAGTTCAAGAACGCCTTGGTACAAAGGCCCAACCTTACTCGCTTATTTAGAACAAATTGAATTAGATGCACAGTTAAGTGATCAAACCAGTGATTTACGTTTTCCAGTGCAATTAGTTGCGCGCCAAGATGGATGTAGCAGTGAAGATTATCGAGGTTATTTAGGAAGGGTAGAAGCAGGCGTATTAAAAGTTGGACAAGAAGTCCGAATTGAGCCAGCTGGTTATGAAGCGGTTATCAAACATATTCATACAGCAAATCATCTATTAAACCAATCGGATGATAATTCAGTTATGCAGGCCCATTCAGGACAAGTTGTAGCTGTTGAATTAGATAGAGACTTAGATATATCAAGAGGCGATATGTTGCTCGATCGTAAGGAAAGTAAATCACTGATTACAAAACAGATATTAGCGGATATATGTTGGTTAAATCGTGATCCACTATCCATGCAACGCAAATACATATTAAGACAAACGACTAATCAAGTCTTTGCAAAAATTAAATTGATAGATCACGTTTTTGACGTGAGCACTGTGACCAATAAGCAGTATCAAGAAAACATTCTTATGAATGATATTGGTAGAGTGCAAATCCATTTGCAAAAGAACATCGTGGCAGATGCATTTGATACCTCGGTGTCCACGGGGGCATTCATCTTAATTGATGAAGTGAGCAACCATACCGTTGCAGCAGGGATGATTCGACAATCGAGTCAAACATCATGAGCACACAACTAGGTAAAGTATATTTAATTGGCGCAGGACCCGGTGCCTGTGACCTCATGACACTGCGCGGAGCTAAGTTATTAGCTCAGGCACAAATTGTATTTTATGATGGATTAGTAGATTCTAGTATGTTGGAATTATGCCCACAGGCAAAGTTAGTTGCCGTTGGCAAACGTTGCGGAAAACTGTCTACTGCGCAAAAATTTATTAATAAACAATTGGTTGATGCAGCCCAGAAATATCAGCACATCGTTCGATTAAAAGGTGGCGACCCGATGATATTTGGTCGAGCGGATGAAGAAATGACCGCTTTACAAGAGCATGGGATAGTGCTTGAGGTTGTTCCGGGAGTTACGAGCGCTCTTGCAGCAGCAGCAAGTATTCAAAGCTCACTCACCCTGAGAGGGATTGCTCGTAGTGTTGCTTTTGTCACAATGGCAAAAGCGAATGAGACATCAGATATCCAGCTAATACCACAAGCAGACACATTAATTTATTACATGGGGCGTAAAGATAGCGAGAAAATTGCTGGTCAGTTAATTGAGCTGGGCCGATCAAAGCTCACCCCAGTTGTTGTGATTGAAGCGATTAGTACAGTAAAAGAAAGAAAGCTATTTACGTATTTAGGTGAACTACAAAACGGAATCTTAGATCAATGGAGTCATGCAGATGCACCGACCATCATCATGATTGGCGAAGCATTTAGCAGGGTTGCACAAGAGCAGCAAGACAAATTAGACGAATTGATCCATCGTGAAATCAATAATCGCGTGCAAGACCCCGTCGCTCTCTCCAACTGCAGAAGACGTGCTTAAAGCAACATCAGGGAACTGAGCACGGCACTCTGCCATTATTTTTGGAAAGTCATTACGTAAATGACCGCCTTGACCAAAAAATACCGGAATCACTTTAATCTCATTGATACCTTGTTGACATAATTGACCAACACAGTCGGGAAGAGAAGGCGACATCATCTCTAAAAAAGCAAGATGTGCAGGAATCTGTGGCCCAACCATCTGCATAAGACATCTATTTCACCAATGCCACTTGTTGGTATTGGTAATGGAACAAAAGGTGATAATACAAAATCACCACTTAATGTGGCATTTCTGTACCTAAATACCAAACACCTACTTTTATATAAGCCACCAAATCCTTCAAATCCTTACCAACCTACACCAAGTAAAAAACCATACTTTTACATAAACCTATACCTTCGTAAAAGCACAATAAATTTATTGATTTCAAGCCTTATAAAATATGGTTAAAATAGACAATAAGTAGCCCACAAAGCCTTATTTTATAAGCTTTCAGTTGTAGCACAAAATGTAGCACAAAGATTTATGCCAAGCTAAGACTCTTTATTTGCGGACTTGTACAGTGGGCACGAGGCTCTCAAAATCTCCCGCCTAATAAGTGTGTCGGTTCGAGTCCGACCCGCGGCACCACACAACGAATCAATGAAAACTCTTCTTCTGTTGGGCTTTTTTCCAAAATCCTCATTATTTTTTCCAGATTAACGCAATTACCAATGCGTAAGTAGATGATTTTGGGTTATATTATTAGATAACAAAGCGTCTTTCGTGATCGAAAATCCTATTTAATACTAAAGGTTGTTAAATGCAGAAGCCATCTTTTCCAGAAAATGAAATTGGACGTCTGAAGGACTTATATAGCCTGGAAATATTGGATTCTAAACCTGATGAGATTTTAGATTCGATGACAAATCTAGCGCAAAGAGTGTTTCACGTGAAAACAGTTTTAATTTCTTTAGTGGATGCCGACCGTCAATGGTTTAAGTCGCGCCAAGGACTAGATGCGCTTGAGACCCCGCGGGATATCTCTTTTTGTGGGCATGTTATTTTGCAAAATGAATTATTTGAGATACCTAATGCTCTTGAAGATGCTAGATTTGCAGATAACCCCCTAGTCACTGGAGGCCCCAAAATTCGTTTTTATGCTGGTATTCCTATTAAAACGGCAAACGGATTTAATATCGGGACCATCTGCTTGATTGACGATAAGCCCAAGAAACTTACAGATGAAGAGAAAGTGTTATTTCATCAAATCCAACAAATGATTCAGGCTTATATCATTAGTAGTCAGCAAAAAATCGCTCATGAAATCACGATGAGTGTGATTAAAGATGCCATTATTGTCCACGATCGAGTTGGGAAAATTGTTTATCTGAACCCGCCCACGGAGGCTTTGTTGGGAGATTCTTTGACACCATTATTTGGGCAAGAAACTTGGAGTCTTGGAAAAAATATCTCTCAAAGTTCATCTCCGGATGAGTCTTCACTCAATGAGATCATGCATGCGTTGCACCACAAGCCATTACCCCATCACGGTCAGACAGTACTTTTTAATGGAGCCGATCAAGAGTTTCAGGTGCAGTACCGAATTGAACCTCTCATGCGTGGCGGTTTCTTAACGAACACTGTGATTGTTTTAAAAGACCTCGGATAAGAGGAATCTTTTAAAACAAGGAGTAATTAGTTAAAGTTGTGATGCAATTTCTTTTGCAATGGAAGCCGGATCATCATTCGAAGCATAGCGCTTCAACACTTTACCTTCTTTATTAAGAAAGAATTTAGTGAAATTCCATTTAATGGATTCAGTTCCTAAAATACCTGGGCACTCTTGTTTTAAAAATGCATACAGTGGATGAGTATTTGCCCCATTGACATCAATTTTGGCGAACATCGGAAAAGTAATTTTGTAATTTGTTTCACAAAAATTTTGAATATCCTCTTCAGAGCCCGGTTCTTGAGATCCAAATTGATTGCAAGGAAAACCTAAAATTTCAAGCCCTTTTGATTGATATTGTTCGTATAAAGATTGAAGGCCTTTGTATTGGTTGGTAAATCCACATTTACTTGCCACATTAACGATTAATAGACTTTTACCTGCATAGTCTTGTAGATTTCGAGGTGTATTTTTTATATCGTCTAATTGAATATTGGGGAGCATTACAAATTCCTTGAAAGATTTAAATATTGAGCTATGACTTGATGATACATGGAACTAAAGTTTCTGTTTCGCCTAAAACTCAGAAGTCATTTCAACAAAAATACCGTAGAGCTATATTTTTTCTGGCTTTAATGGTTTTAAATCTTCTAAATTTAAAAACTGTTTTTAAAAACCATGAACTCATTTGATTTAAATCAAGCGATCGATCCTTTACTCGCGTTTAAATGATAAGCAACTAGGGGATAAGAATATGCATCTATTCATCATTAGATTAAGTAGTGATTACATAAAGCCTTTATTGATATGAGGATTTTTAGTCATTTCTTTAGGACATTAATTTTGTACTTTAGCATCAAAACTACTCATACATGGAGAAGTAAATGAGCTCAATTTCTACCAAAGCAGGACTCGAAGAATTAGCTCATTCGCATCTTGATTACAAGCCAACGTTGATGACTGTCATTGTTTTCATTGGGTTGATACTTGTTGCATTGATCTATACCGTATTGAGTATCTCGTCTGATGTTCAGGCGACTTCACATGGTCAAACGGTGAAAAATTGGGTGCCATTTATTTTGTTAGGGGTGGCCTTATTAATTGCGCTTGGATTTGAGTTTGTGAATGGTTTTCACGATACCGCCAATGCAGTAGCTACCGTTATTTATACGAACTCCTTACCCCCAAGCTTTGCAGTGGTTTGGTCAGGTTTTTTTAATTTCTTAGGCGTATTATTTTCTAGCGGTTTAGTTGCTTTTGGAATTATTTCCTTATTGCCCGTTGAGCTTATATTACAAGTCGGTACTGCTTCTGGGTTTGCTATGGTTTTTGCCCTTTTGATTGCCGCAATTATTTGGAATTTGGGGACTTGGTGGTTGGGTATACCAGCATCTTCTTCCCACACCTTAATTGGTTCAATTATCGGTGTTGGTGTCGCTAATGCCTTGATGCATGGACGTGATGGCACTAGTGGAATTGACTGGACGCAAGCTACTAAAGTTGGGTACTCTTTGCTTTTATCACCCTTAATTGGTTTTGTTGCCTCGGCTTTATTCTTATTAGCGATGAAGGTATTTATTAAAAACAAAGGTTTATTTACAGAGCCTAAAAAAGGTAAAGTTCCCCCAGTTTGGATCCGTGGTTTGTTAGTATTAACTTGCACGGGAGTTTCATTTGCCCACGGTTCAAATGATGGTCAAAAGGGTATGGGGTTAATCATGCTCACTTTGATTGGGTGCGTACCGACCGTTTATGCTTTAAATACCGCGATGACAACTAGCGAGGCTACAGCATATGTCGCACTTGCAGAAAAAACTAGCTATCAATTAGATGTAGTAGCGCCCGCGTCGATGGCGAAAGAAGTGATCGATAATCGTCAAGTACTTTCCGACTATGTGCGCACTCGTCAAATGAATCCTAGTGTGATTCCGGCTTTATCGAATATGGCTCGAGGAATTGCTCAACAAGTCAAAGATAGTGGTTCATTTGCAGGAGTGCCAACTGAGTCAGTGTCAAACGTCCGGAATGATATGTATCTTGCCTCTGAGACGATTCGCTGGTTACAAAAAGACCCTATCGAGTATGCGAAGTTAGATAAAGTAACGATTGATCATTTAGCGGCATTTAAAAAGCAGACCGATGATTCAACGAAATTTATTCCTTTATGGGTCAAGGTGGTGGTTGCGATTGCTTTAGGTCTTGGCACGATGGTGGGTTGGAAACGAATCGTGATTACCGTTGGAGAAAAGATTGGTAAGACGCATCTCACCTATGGTCAAGGGGCTTCCGCAGAATTAGTTGCCATGCTAACGATTGGGGCTGCTGATATTTATGGCTTGCCTGTATCCACTACACAAGTCTTAACTTCTGGCGTGGCGGGTTCAATGACGGCCAATGGTTCTGGTATGAAGTTCGATACGATTCGGAGTTTGGCACTCGCTTGGATCTTAACTCTGCCAGCAGCGATGTTTTTATCAGCCTCGCTTTTTTATATTTTTAGTCAAGTGTTTTAATGAAATGTTGCTTTTATTTCAAAGAAAAGCCATACATCTTTCACTAAATGTCATAGTTGATGTTTTCATCGTCTAATAGTTCATTGCTTTGTAAAGCCTGATCAACGAGTTTTCTGGTCAGGCTTGGGGCGAATAACTCAATAAAAGTGTATGTAAAAGATCGTAAATAGGCATCTTTTTTTAAAGCAATACGCGTCGTATTATTTCCGAATAAATGGCCTGCTGGGAGCATTTCTAGGGCCGTATCCCTTGATGCCTCAAAAGCCATCCCTGCTACGATGCCAACTCCTAAACCAGTTTCTACATAAGTTTTAATCACATCGGCATCAATTGCTTCTAGGACCACATCGGGGATTAAATTCTTTTTAGCAAATGCTGCATCAATTTTCCTCCTACCGGCAAATTCAATATCGTAGGTAATGATGGGATACTGAACCAGATCCTCCAAAGCGAGAGGGCGTTTCGCTAAGAGCGGATGACCATGGGGCACGACTACAGAGTGTTGCCATTGGTAGCCTGGCAAAGAGACAATATTTTGAATTTCGGACAAACCCTCGGTAGCAATCGCGATATCCGCTTGATCGCTGAGGATTAATTCAGCGAGATGAGCGGGGCTACCTTGTTGAATACTGACGCGAACTTTAGGGAAGCGTTTTGTAAATTCAGAAATCACTTGAGGTAGCGCATACCTTGCTTGGGTATGGGTAGTCGCAATGACAAAATTACCTTGATCGGTTGAAGCATATTCTGAACCAATTTTTTTGAGGTTTTCGACTTCATTCAGAATCCTTTCAACACATTGAAGGACTTTTTTACCTGGTTCGGTCAAATCACGAATTCTTTTCCCGTGTCTTCTGAAAATATCTACACCAAGCTCATCTTCAAGCTCCAAGATGGCTTTAGACACCCCTGGTTGGGAGGTGAAAAGTGATTTTGCCGCATCTGTCAGGTTAAATTTTTGACGAACCGCCTCCCTCACAAATCGAAATTGGTGCAAATTCATCGAACTTTCTCCTTTATATATCTATAAAGATATATTAAAACGACTGTATATTATTTGTAAATCTTATTACTACTATGCACAATAGTAATCTATTCGATATTTTGAGTTTGGGTTGATAGAAATGATGAGCTACTTTGATTTTACCTATGCTATTGCTGGAGCTTTGGTAGGCTTATTAGTTGGCTTGACGGAGGTTGGGAGAGGCATAGAGGCTGAACGCAAATAGGGTATTACAATTGATCGAATGCGCGACAAACCCCGTCCTTTAGGACGAGGAAGGATAGCGTGGACGGCGAAGCCGTTCTAGAATTTAATCCGGTGTTTGCTGTTGTTCGATGTACTGCCGAATTATGGAGATTCGCGCTCCACCGCAACTGGCAGCAAAGTAACTTGGTGACCACAGAGCAGCACTCCACATTTTATTTTTAATGCTTAGTATTCAGAACTCATTAACCTTACATGGTATTTCGCGCAGCGTTGTATTTGTAACAGCATCGATAGCATCACAAACGAAAATCACGGATCAACAACTAAATGCTGATACTTTAATCTATTACATGGGGCGAAAAGATTGCACGGCGATAGCTCAGCAATTGATAGAGAGTGGGAGAAGTAAACATACCTCAGTTGTTGTGATTGAGGCCATTAGCTTGCCCCAGGAAAACCATTTATATACTACTTTGGAAGATCTTCAACGTAACGGTCTAGAAGGCTGGGGGCAAGAAGGGGCACCAACGATCCTGATGGTTGGTGAGGTATTTTCAAAAGCTGTGATCGAAAACAGGACTGATTTAGTCTATCGATTTGGCGGTGAATTCAACAATCGATTGCAAGACAGCATCACTTTCACCAACAGCCGAAGAATTGCTTAACTCTATTTCGGGATAAAGACGTCGACACTCTTCCAGAATCACTGGAAAGTCTTTCCGTAAGTGTCCTCCCTGGCCAAAAAAGACCGGAATAATTTGGATTTGATGGACTCCTGCTTGATGCAGAGATCCTATGCATTCTGGAAGGGATGGAGACATCATTTCCAGAAAAGCTAATTTAGCTGTAGTTTCAGGAAATTTTTCGATCCAAAGAGAGAGGAGACGATCGAAGGGCTCTTTCCAACGAGGATCGCGGGCACCATGTCCAAAGAAGATCACAGCTTTCATCGTTTGGATACCCAAAGAAGGCTAACAAAACCTAAAGCCAAATAAATACTTAAAGGCAGAATGGCCGTAAACAATGGTGACCACGCAATTAGGAGCCCAATATGCGAAAAGAGGGTATTAAATAAGATAAAGCTAATACCTAAAATAATTCCACCGAACACTTTCAGGCTAATACCACCTGACCTGGCGTGGAGGTATCCAAACGGCAGTGCTAAGCAAAACATCACGAAAATCGTAAAGGGGTACACAATTTTTTTCCAAAGCGCCAATTGGTAATTTTGACTATCTTGTTGATTGTCTTGAAGGTGCTGAATAAAACGAAACAGACTCATGATGGACATCCTCTCTGGGCTAATCAGAAGAACTTTGAGAATTTCTGGGGTAACTTGAGATCTTAGTCGTTGTTCAGAAAAGTGCGTGGAAATGGCTCGGTACGATGTGTCTAGTGGGTCTACTTTACGATCTTCAACAACCCTGGTTTCGGTAATATTTCTGAGGTTCCAAAAACCACGCTCATCATAGCTACCAGACTCTGCTTCCCGAATGACTAAAAGATAGCGATTTTGATCAAACTCATACATTCGGACTCCTTTTATTTCGCCTCGGTTTTGGATATTTCCGACATTCACAAAACGCATACCTAATTTACGAGGACCTTTTGCATCCGAACTTTCTAATTTATCTTTGATCCAGGTACCTGTTTTAAAATTTTTTCCTAAAGCCTCCCCTAAGGCAGTTGAACGCATTTCTTCGGCAAGATTGTCGCAGTAAGGACCGGCCCATTCGCTGAGAACAAACGTGGCGATAAGGATCGGGATACCAATTTTAAATAAGGTCCATAGTCCTTTAGGGATATTGAGTCCCGCCATGCGCAAAATAGTAAATTCAGATTGGCTAGCGAGTTGAGCGAAAACATAGATGGTGCCAATCAGTCCAGCCATGGGGATGAGTTCAACTAAGCGTGCTGGTGACTTTAAAAGGATGTGGACCAATGCGAGATAGTTTGTGTAATCACCACGAAGATTATTAAGCTCATTTAAATAATCAAAGAAAATAAATAACGAAATCAGGGCAAATAAAATAAATAAAAAATTGACATAAATTTGGCGAGCCAAATATCTCTCATAAATTTTAGGAAAAAGTAAAAACATTAGAGTTTGTACCCGCCGGGGATTTGTCGTTTCCACCAGGCAATCGATGGGTTGATTCGATGTTGAACCAATAAGTAGGCGATCACTATTGCGAGAGCATGGATTGGCCAAAAACTGCTGATAAAGTCTTTTTTACCATCGGAAACTAAGGTTTGCGAAATATTCAGAACATTACTGTAGATGAGGTAAGTAAATACCGCATAGATCAGCGTGATGTAGTTTCCACGCCGAGGATTCACATAGGCAAGGGGGACGGCAATCATGACTAGTCCAAATGCCATGAGGGGTAAGCCAATCCGCCAAAGAATTTCACCCATCGCAACAGGGTCAGGGTTTTCTAAAAGCGATAAGCTGGTGGATTCTTTAGGACTAAAGGTAATCGGTTTTGGGGGCTTTTTTTCAATATCGACGGTATAACCTTCAAATTCCAGGATTTTAAAGTCACCTTTGGATGGTAGACCTTCGTAACGCCGACCATTCTCAATTTTGATTTGCTTGACCCCATTGTCTAAAAAATTGATACGGCCTGATTCCGCCATGGCAACAGTAAGTCGATCATTTTTGAAATCTGAAACGAAAAGATTTTGGATTTTATTTGAATTAGTATCAATACCCTCAATAAATAAAACTCGATTAGAGTTTAGAGATTCGATGAATTGTCCCGGTAGAATCATTGCGGTTTCATCTCGACCTTTAAATTTTTGAGTTATTTCAGTCGTTTTTGAGTTCGTCCAAGGCCAGACAAAAATCGCCATCACTGCAATCACAATGATCCATGGGATGGAGAAGCGCAGGACTGGGGTGTAGAGCATTCTGAGATTGAGACCACTGGCATACCAGACGACCATTTCTGAATCCTTATGCCAACGGATTAAAACCATCATAATCGCTACGAACAGCGAAACAGACAAGATGATGGCAATATAACCAATGACCGCAAGCATAATAAGAACGAGAACATCTTTAGGGTTAATTGATCCGGAGGCAGCGAAGCCTAAAATACGGATGACGAGTGTAGTCATCATGATGGTGATTAAGACGAGAAAAACTGCACCTGTAGTGTAGGATAATTCTCTTCTTAAAGATTGCTCAAAAATCATGATTTTGTTTTAGATGGATAATGGAGTTTTCAATAACATTTGATGGCAGATTGAAATGCAAACTAAATTTATCACGAAAGTCTTTCCTGAAGGTCAAAATCGTTTAACAGCGCAATTGTTGTTGCCAGTTGATTGTGTTATTTTACCCCTTCCCCACACCCCTAGCGACACTCAAACTCGCTTACCAAAGCAATTAGAGAAGTTAGATCAACTATTAGATGGCGCTATCGATTCCGCTATTTCAGGCAAAGACTTTACAGGTAAAGTTGGTGAAACCTACTTGTTGAGTCAACAAAAGTCATGGAAACTCAAAGGAATTCACGCTAAGCGTGTTTTGTTGGTCGGGTTGGGTGAGCATACAAAAGTTTCTGATAAGACTACAGAAAACAAATTATTAACTGAGTATTCAAAAGCGGCTAGAGCGGCTTTAAGAGTTGTTATGGGAACTCAGTCAAGTTCTATTTTATGGTTACTTGAACAAGATTTAGAATTGAAAAAGGAGTCTCTCCATAGTTTAGTGATCCGTCAAACGATACAACTCGTGGAAGAAGCTACTTATCGATTTGGATTACGCTTTAAACAATTTAAAACCAAACCGATGGAAGCTCCGATTTCATTGAAATCGATTACTTTAGCGACGACTCAAAAAATGGAAAAACAGCTTAAAGAGTTTGTTCGCATTGGAGTGGCAGTTGCGCAAGGAATGAGTTTGTCGAAAGATCTCGGGAATTTGCCCCCTAATTACTGTACTCCAAGTTATTTAGCCAAAACAGCACAGTCAGTTGGTAAAGAGCACGCACTCAAAGTCCAAGTATTAGAGCGTAAAGAAATGGAGCAATTAGGAATGGGGGCTTTCTTAGCCGTAACGCAAGGATCTGACCACCCGCCTAAATTTATTATCATGCACCATCTTGGTGGAGCTTCAAAAGAGGCGCCGATTGTGATTGTTGGTAAAGGGATCACTTTTGATACTGGTGGTATTTCTCTCAAGCCTGGTGAAGGAATGGATGAGATGAAGTACGACATGTGTGGGGCTGCTTCGGTATTAGGTACCATGCAAGCGATAGCGCAAATGAAATTAAAGAAAAATGTCATTGGCGTCATACCCACCTGTGAAAATATGCCTTCTGGTAAAGCAACACGGCCTGGAGATATCGTTGTGACGATGTCTGGTCAGACTGTTGAGATTCTCAATACCGATGCTGAGGGGCGTCTGATTTTGTGTGATGCCTTGACGTATGTTGAACGTTTCCGGCCAAAAGCAGTGATTGATATAGCAACATTGACTGGTGCCTGTGTGATTGCCTTGGGTCATGTTCATACAGGTTTATTCAGTAAAAATGAACACTTAGTGAAAGCTCTTCAACATGCAGGACAAGCAACATTAGATACTGTTTGGCATATGCCGATGGATGATGCTTATCAGGACCAATTAAAGTCTAATTTTGCTGATTTCGCAAATATTGGTGGCCGTCCAGCGGGAAGTATTACTGCAGCTTGCTACTTGTCGCGTTTTACACATGCCTATGATTGGGCCCATTTAGATATTGCTGGTACTGCTTGGAAAAGTGGCGCAGCCAAGGGTGCTACTGGTCGACCCGTACCTTTGTTGACTGAATATTTGATGAAGGAGTAGTGGCAGAGTGGCAAGAGTTGATTTCCATAGTCAAGTTGGTGATAAAGTAACTTACACCTGTCGATTAGCGAGAAAGATATTTTCTATTTCTCAGGGAAAAGACCCTTTAAAGAATATCGTTATCGTCGGTCCAAAAGAAATCCTTCAGTCCCTAGATAAGATGTTATGGACCTTTAGTGCAGATGAGTTCTTGCCGCATTGTTTTTTAGATGAAGAATCTGCTTCTTTTACGCCAATTGTTTTAAGTGAGACTTTTGATGTTGAATCTTTTTCTCAAATTCCACATCAAGACGTTTTTATTCACCTTGGGCAGCAGTTTTTGAATGATATTGAAATCATTTCTGAACGTTTTGAGAGAGTTATTGAGGTAGTTTCTGTAGAGGAAAAAGACTTACTTGCTGGTCGAGAAAGATACAAACAATATAGAACGATGGGATTAGAGCTTTTTAATCATGACCAAAAAGGGGCTGCATGATTCATCCGGAATTTAACCCGGTTGCCATACAGCTAGGTCCAGTTGCGGTTCATTGGTATGGTTTGATGTATTTACTCGCTTTTATTCAGTATTTACTTTTAGGCCGAGTGCGTGTCGATCAAGCGCAGATGAAAAGTCAGGGATTCGTCAAAGAAGATCTTGAAGATTTACTTTTTTATGCCGTCTTAGGAGTGATTGGTGGTGGAAGGTTAGGATATTGCCTTTTTTATCTTCCGAGTCATTATCTAGCAAATCCTTTTGATATATTCAAAGTATGGCAGGGCGGAATGTCTTTCCATGGTGGATTTTTGGGTGTTTTAGTTGCAATTTTGTGGTTTAGTCGAAAAAGAAAAATGCCGTTTTTTATGGTGTCCGACATGGTAGCTCCTCTAGTGCCGTTTGGTTTGGCATTTGGCCGGATTGGCAACTTTATTAATGGTGAATTATGGGGGCGGCCAACGGATGTATCTTGGGGAATGATTTTCCCTCAAGCAGGAGATGAGCTCATTCGGCATCCTTCTCAGTTGTATGAGTTTGCTGGGGAAGGCATCATTCTAGGGATACTACTTTGGCTTTATTCACGTCATCCTCGAAGACTCGCCCAGACTTCAGGGGCCTTTATGTTGGGCTATGGAATTTTCCGATTTTTAGCAGAATTTACGAGAGAGCCTGATCGATTTTTAGGCACCTTGTCGCTTGGTTTATCCATGGGGCAGTGGCTTTCAATGCCAATGATCATTTTAGGAGTGTATTTGATGATGCGTGTTCAGAAAGTATCATCAAGTTCCTGATTTGATTTAATATATTTTTAAAGCTACAGATTTACTTATAATTTTTATTCTTTTTTGATGAAGGTTTCGCATGACCATTTTAGAAAAAATATCACAGGTAAGATCTCTCTCTCGAGCCATTAATGCGGCAAAAAAAATTCTTACCGAGCGCGGTGAAGCCAATTCAGCGAGTATGGCCAATGATATTTTTAGTCAGTATCGATTATTGAATGAAGAGCAAAGATTGAGTTTTTACCACGCGCTTGCGACAAAGTTCAACCCAGACCCTGAAACAGTATTAAAGGTTGCCCAAGATTACGTCAAAGATCCTTCTGGTAAGAACCTCATTCATTTAACGAAAGTTACTGAATCTCCAAGACAAGAGTTACTCCGCAGAATTAATCGCGTTGATGGAGGTACCAAAGAAATCGTGGCGATGCGAAGACACTTGATCAAGGTTATAGATAAGCAGCCTGAGCTCAAGCCATTAGATTTTGATTTACATCATTTGTTTGTTTCTTGGTTTAACCCGGGGTTTTTGAAAATGCATCGGGTTGATTGGCGGTCACCAGCGCATATTTTAGAAAAGATTATTCAGCATGAAGCGGTTCATGAAATAGATGGTTGGGATGATTTAAGAAGAAGACTGCAGCCAGATCGTCGTTGCTTTGCCTTTTTTCATCCCCAATTGCCAGATGAGCCATTAATCTTTGTCGAGGTGGCATTAGTCCCAGAGATCTCCTCAGCCATTGGGCCACTCGTCAATAAAAAATCGGAGACCGTTGATTCATCGCAGTTTAAAGCCGCTATTTTTTACTCCATAAGTAATTGTGAGCCTGGCTTGAAGGGTGTCTCATTAGGTAATTTTTTAATTAAGCGTGTTGCAACCTATTTAAAAGCTGAGTTTCCGAGTTTAAAAACTTTTGTCACCCTTTCACCAATTCCAGGATTTATGGATTGGGTGATTGCAGGTGCCCCTTTAGGGGGGACGGTCCCTGATGCTTCTTCTGCGTTCAACAAAGTTAACACATACTTAGACGTGATTAATTTAAAAAAACAATCTTGGCCTGAGAAATTATCATCGGGTTGGCATCCAGAGACAGCTTCTGAAGAAGAAAAGAAAGCATTATCGGGTTTGTGTGCCATTTATCTGGCTAAATTTTCTGTGAAAAAAGGTGGTAATCCGGTAGCGAAGTTTCATTTGGGAAATGGTGCGCAGTTATACCGTATCAATTGGGCAGCAGATTTATCGAAAAAAGGATTGCGTCAATCTGCTGGATTCATGGTGAATTACCTCTATGACTTAGACAAAATAGAGGATAATCATGAACGTTTTGTTAATGGTGAGGTGATCTACTCACGGTTAGTATCTAAAATGCTTTAAACATTTCATTTCAAGAGGAAATCATGTCAGGTCCTTTATCTCATATTAAGGTACTCGATTTATCGAGAGTTTTAGCTGGTCCGTGGGCGGCCCAAAATTTAGCCGATTTAGGGGCTCAAGTGATTAAGGTAGAAAGGCCTGTTAAGGGAGATGATTCTCGAGCATTTGCGCCACCTTTCTTAAACGATCAAAATGGTCAAGTCACCAAAGAGTCTGCATATTATTGCGCTGCGAATCGTGGTAAGAAGTCCATCACGATTAATATCTCAAGTCCAGAAGGTCAAGAGTTAGTGCGTGAGCTGGCAAAAGAAGTTGATGTCATTGTTGAAAACTATAAAGTTGGGGATTTGGCGCGTTACGGTTTAGGCTACGAAGATATCAAACGTATTAACCCTGGCATTATTTATTGTTCAGTGACGGGCTTTGGTCAAACGGGCCCATATAAAGATCGCCCTGGTTATGATTTTATGGCGCAAGGTATGGGTGGATTAATGAGCATCACTGGTGAGCGTCTTGATTTGCCTGGCGGAGGCCCACAACGGGTTGGAGTGCCCATTATTGATATGACGACTGGTATGTATGCCACTGTCGCCATATGTGCTGCCATCGCACATCGTGCAGTTACTGGGCAAGGGCAATGGATTGATGTTGCTTTATTAGATTCTTGTGTAGCCTTGCTTTCTAATCAAGCGATGAATTATTTTTCTACTGGCAAGTCACCTGAAGCCTTAGGAAATGCGCATCCCAATATCGTGCCTTATCAATCCTTTAAAACAGCGGATGGAGCCATTATTTTGGCTTGTGGTAACGATAATTTATTTAATAAGTTCTGTGAAGTTGCACAGTGCCAATATTTAGCAAAAGATCCCAAGTTTGCAACGAATGGTCAGCGCGTCAATAACCGTGCAGAGATTACCCAAATTTTAGGCGAGATCTTTATCAAAAAAACCACCAAAGAGTGGGTGCAGCTACTCGACGATGCTGGGGTTGCCAATGGTCCGATTAATTCGATTGCAGAAGTATTTGAAGAGCCTCAAGTTCAGGCACGTGGGATGCAAATTGAGTTACCTCATGCCGCTGCTGGGAAGGTTACATTAGTGGGTAGTCCAATGAAGTTTTCAGCAACACCGATTACTTATGATATCCCCCCTCCGGCACTTGGCCAGCATACCCAAGAAATTCTAGAAAAGGTATTACACAAATCTGAAGACCAAATTGCTCTGTTGCAATCTTCAGGAGTTATTTAGATCACACCAAAGACATTTTTCGCGAGCATGTAGCTCGCTATACAGATCAGCACCACGGCAAAAAGTCTGCGCAGTTGCGTTGTATTGAGTTGATGGGCAATCTTAACTCCTATAGGGGCCGTGATCATGCTCATTATCGAGATACATAGAAGTGCGGGTAAAAAGATATATCCTAAGGTGTGACTAGGTAAGTTTTCGACATTGAGGCCACCGATGATATATCCGATTGCACTAGCTGTTGCGATCGGAAAGCCTAACGCAGAAGATGTGGCTAGAGCGTTATGGATCGGCACATTACACCAGGTCATAAAAGGCACCGATATAAATGCCCCACCCGCACCAACTAGACTTGAAACTGAGCCAATTAAACTACCCGTCCCAAAAAGACCGGCTTTTCCTGGGAGGGTACGCGAGGGCTTTGGCTTTTTATTGGCAAGCATTTGGTAGGCAGAAAAATACTGAAAGCTGGCAAAAAATATCGTGAGCCAAGGACCTTTAAGGATCGCGAAGATTTTTCCACCGCCAACGATTCCACCAAAAATAATACCGGGTGCTAGAGCGATCACAATATCCCAACGAATCGTCTTTTTCTTATTTTGTGCACGAACTGAAGAGATCGAGGTAAATAAGATGGTTGTCATAGACGTTGCAATCGCCATGTGCAAAATATGCTCTTGAGGAAAGTTATAGTTTTGAAAAAGAATGGTTAAAAATGGCACCATAATCATTCCACCACCGATACCAAGAAGGCCTGCAACGAGACCGGTTACTGAACCAAGACACAGCAGTAAAATAATTTGTAGAGTAGTCAAACAACTTCTTTCATAAAAAAGGTCCCCGCCTTAGCCGCTAGGTCGTCATCCTGAACCCAGAGAGTTCAAGTCGGCGCGATAGCATAGTTTTGGGCACATCAATATTTTCAGGGAGAATATAACCTAAAGCCATACTCTATAAAAACAAGGCGCGCTCGCCCACTATGCATATTTAGCGCCATATGCGTTAGCATCGGTTCAAGGAACTATTGACCTTGGCGAACCAGGCAGGGATAGACAGTCTAACGCATTATCGATTTGTTGTTCGATTGCGTCTAATTTTTTAGTGAGCGCAGTAATCACCTCTGAGGAAACTCCTGGCTCATTACTGATTTTTACTTGTTCTTTTAAATCTTGAATTTGGGCAGCAAAACTGACTGCTGTCATTAAAGCCGCACGTTCAATACTTTTGTTAGGGCCAGAAGTAATTTGAGCAATTTGATCATTCACAGCCCGCGCCGCAATCTTTAACTTATCTTCGTTTTCAAACGAAGTCATAAAAGCCATTTTTTGGCCAGCGAGTTCAACATCAACACGAACGGATTTTGGTTCACTCATGGGTTGTCTCAGAAGAGTTATCTAATAATGTCAATTGGCGTGTGTCAGTTGCTTGGGGCAGTTTATTAAGGATTTTTTGAATTCGACCTTGGGCATCAGAAATCTTTATTTCCATAAAAGATTTTTGTTGCACTAAGGTTTGGATTTCATGTTGAAGCACTTCTAATTTTGAAGAAAGCACATCCATCCTCTGCAAAAGAGAGGGTGATTGAATGTCATCTAAATCATTATTTATTTCATCCATATTGATATTGTATATAATTCGGGGAGTGAGGTGCTCACGATTTGATTCTAAAGTCGTAGTTAAACGGGAATCAGGAATTTTTGCTTGTAAAAGTAAGGACTGCCTGAGCTGCCCCCGCAACGGTAAGCATTCTGCCAAGAGGGTTTGGCGACTCAACCATTTTGCCACTGGCTATAGCTGGGAAGGCGGTTTGAGTGAATGTGAGCCCGGATACCGGCCCCACAAGTATTACCTTGTTACGGGGTAAGTGACAAAGTAATTTAGTTCCAGTACCTGTCGGGGAACGGGTCAGTGAATGTATTCGTTTTGGAAAAATCATGAAACAATTCAAGAAATTGCCTGATCAGCATCAAATGATTCGTCTCGCCTGTGCATTACTCGTTGGAACAGCATTATTTAGTCAATCTGCTTTAGCTCAGTCAAATTTAGAAAGTGTCGTTGTCTCTGGCTCACGATTTGAAGAGAACATTGAGCGAATTCCTGCCAATATCCAAGTCATCACAAAAGAGCAGATTAAAGAATCGACATCGACTAATCTTGCAGAGATTTTGCAGCAAATTGGTAATGTCTCTATGAGTAACCAAAGTGCAACTTTATTAGGGATAGGCGCCACCCCCGATATAGGAGGATATGGTTCTACCGCCTCAAGTAACACTCTAGTTTTACTAAATGGTATTCGTTTAAATCCGATTGATTCTAGTTCTGCACCTTTAAACACCATTCCCATTTCTTCAATTGAACGCATTGAAATTATTAATGGTGGAGCCAGCGTTCAATTTGGTAACAATGCAACCGGCGGGGTAATTAACATTATTACTAAAGAGGGTGCACATCAGCCGAGCCAAGCTTCTATTTCATATGGAAGTTATGGGACCTTAATTGCTGATGTTTCGTTACTGAAAAAAGAAAATGACACGAGCCTTGCTTTATTCGCTAATTCTTCTAAAACAAATGGATGGAGAGAGAATTCTGATGCTTTATCAAACACATTTAATGGAAGGTTAACTCAAAATTTAGGTGGGTTAGATAAAGTATTTATAGAAGCTAATGCTTATCATATGCAAACTAGTTACCCCTATTTTATTTCTGGACTTGAAGTAGGTCAGGGAAGTCCTTATGTTTCAAATGCGGTAAAGCGAGGGAATGGCTTAGTTCAAGATGGGAGTATTGCAAGAGCGGGTATTTCTAAATCGATCGGCAGTAATTTTTTATTCGAAATGGAAGCTGCTTATGGAAGTTCTTCGGCCTTAAGTAATGACAATGAATCTTTTGGATTGAGCCTAATTCAATATGATAAACGACAAGTTGATTTAACCCCGCGAATAAAGGCTAACTGGGGCCGTTGGGGATCTTCTATTATTGGGGTTGATTACAACAATTCAGACGGTAGTAGAGGTATTCAATCCGATACACCTTCACAAAATCACGTCAATCTTAAAAATCAATCTATTTATTTTATGGAGCGACTACCGATTAACGATGTTTTCGAAATACTAGCTGGATTAAGGCATCAAAAACAAGATATCTCTTGGACAACAGCCAACTCATTTGACGCAAGTTATAACCCGATTACAAATGGTAATTATCTAACAAGTTTTTCTGCAAATGCGTATGATTTTGGCTTGAACTACCGATATTTACCTGGGCAAAGACTTTATGCAAAATATGACCAATCTTATCGATTTGCAAATACAGATGAATATTTTGGCTATAACCCTGTCACAGGGCTAAATTTTACGAGTGGTGCCATTCTCCGGCCTCAAATTAATAAGACGATTGAGCTTGGCGGAGATTTCACTTATGGGCAATCTAAATTGAATGTAGCTATTTTTCAAACAGATTCACATGATGAAATTCGATTATTTAATGATCCTATTGCTCATAGTCAAACCAATATTAATGATGCAGATATCCGCAGAACTGGTATGAACCTCAATGGAACTACGAAAGTCTCCTCAAATTTGAATTTGGGTGCTGGGTTTCGATACCAAAGGGCTGTTTATACTTCTGGGGTGAACACTGGATATTTTGTATCGTTAGTTCCACAGTATTTGTTTAATTTGAATGCACGCTATCAAGCAAGCAATCAAATTGCAATTGGTGGAGTCTTCAACTATGTAGCTTCACAGTACTATGATCTTGATTTACAAAATGCTTACAACCCAATGCCATCTTATGCATTTGGGGATGTTTATGCCGAATATCGGCTTAAGACTTGGGAAGCAAGATTCACTATCAAAAATGTGAGTAACGTAAATTATGCGGTCTATGGATCTAATAATTTAGCTATAGGAGGAAATGCTTATAACTATTTACCTGCTCCCCCAAGAACCTTTTGGGTTAGCCTAAAATACAACTTCGATCTATAAAGTGTCTAATAAAAATAAACCACCTTGGTGGTTTATTTTTTCTACATCGAATCAGTAATGTGACCGATGGCGGTATTGATAGGGAACAATCACTGGTTGTTGAATTTGATAGCGATGACCATAATAGCCCCTAGGTTGTTCACCATATTCTCTTGGAGAGGCGAAATAGGGCCTGGGTATCGACATATAAAAAGGTGATGGCCTAATATGTTCAACATAACTGCGCTCACGATAGCCTCCATGATGTCTCCATCCATCATCGCGATCCCAAGCAAAGCTCATGGAACTAGAAGTAAGAGCAACTAAAGTGATAACTCCGAAAATGAACTTTTTCATGGAATCCTCCTATTTGT
>CAIPQU010000049.1 GCA_903867305.1 uncultured beta proteobacterium | reverse complement strand
TGGCGGGTGGAAATGCCGTCATCCTGAAACCTTCTGAAGTAACTCCTTTAACTGCCGTAGAGTTATGCAAAATTCTACTAGATGCTGGTTTACCACCTACTTTATTAGCCCTGGTGAATGGGTCTGGAGCAAGTATTGGTCGACAACTACTCTTAGACCAAAGAATTGCATATTATGCTTTTACTGGTAGTACCCGCGTTGGACTTGAAATTCAACAATCGGCTGGATTAAGGGGGATGCAATTAGAGTTAGGAAGTATAGCTAGTACGATTGTTTGTCATGATGCTGATATTTCGATGGCAATACCTAAAATTATTAATGCCGGTTTTCGTAAGGCCGGTCAAGTTTGTACTTCAGTACAGCGTTTGTTTGTCGATCGTAGGATTTCATCGACTTTTATTCCTCAATTTATTGAAGCCACAAAATTAGCAAAAGCTGGAGATCCATCACTCCCAGAGACAATTGTTGGCCCTATGATCAGTCGAAGTCAGGCACAGCGAGCCATGACATTTGTTAATGAGGCAATAACTTCAGGAGCAAAACTTCTTTCTGGGGGAACTTGTGAAGGTAATGTCATGATGCCGACAATTTTAATTGATGTGAAAAAAGATATGCGCGTATATTGTGAAGAAATTTTTGCGCCCGTCATTAGTATTCTAGTGTATGACTCACTCGATGATGCTGTTCGACAAGCGAATGATAGTCCTTTTGGTTTAGCCGTTGGTTTATTCACCAGCAATCTTTCAACAGCTTTACGAACCTCTCGTCAATTAAGATTTGGTGGTATTCATATTAATGAAGCTTCAAGTGCTCGGGCTGATGTAATGCCATTTGGAGGTGTAAAACATAGTGGGTTTGGACGTGAAGGTCCTTCTTATGCTATTCGTGAAATGACTGAAGAACGTTTAATAACGATTGCTTATTGAGATAAAAGCTGGAATATAAAATAAGGACTTAATGCTATACCTATGAAAAATGCTTCTAACTCTAATGATACGCTGCGAATTGCCATTGATATTGGAGGTACCTTTACGGATGGAGTTGCAACTATTGCATCCAATGGTTTAATTTGGGTAGGCAAAACTCCCACGACACCTTCGGATCCTGGGGAGGCAGTTTCGAGTCTGATACTCAATTTATTACAGCAGGTAAAAAGTTCACTTGGTTCTTCCACACCTCGATTAACTGAAATAGTTCATGGTACAACCTTGATTACAAATACTCTCATCGAAAAAAAGGGGGTAAAAACTGCCTTAGTTACTTCCATGGGGATGGGGGATATGTTGGACATTGGTCGTGAATGGCGTTATGACATATATGATTTAGATATTGTTTTACCTAAACCATTGGTTGACGCCGATTGTCGTGTTGAAGTTCAGGAAAGAATGAATGCACAAGGAATCGTAATGGATCCTTTACATCCACTAGAAATGGGTAGAGTTGCAGTAGCGTTAAAAAAGATGAACGTTGATTCAGTAGCTGTTTCATTCTTACACTCTTACATTAATGATGGTCATGAAAAATTGATGGGGGAATATTTACAACATGCCTTACCTAATGTTTCAATTTCCCTATCATCTGAAATTGCATCTGAAATCAAGGAATATGAAAGAACTTCCACGGTTGTAGCGAGTGCTTATGTAAAACCAATTGTTGCTTCATATCTTGAGGAACTTGAAGATCGTATTGATCAAATACAAGAAGGTGTTCCTTTACGTGTCATGATTTCTAGTGGTGGCTTCACTTCTGCAAAAACAGCTGCACAAACCCCCATTTTTCTTTTAGAGTCTGGACCTGCAGCAGGAGTGTTATCAGCACTTAATACTGCACGACAAAACCATGTTCAGCATGTGCTTGCCTTTGATATGGGTGGGACAACTGCAAAAGCTTGTGTAGCCATTGACGGAGTGGCTCCAGTTGCTCATTATTTTGAATGTGCTCGTGTGCAGCGTTTTAAAAGAGGATCTGGATTACCTATTTTGATTCCTAGTATTGAATTAATTGAAATTGGAGCTGGTGGTGGATCAATCGCATCAGTTAATCGATTGGGTCTTTTAAATGTTGGTCCAGAGTCATCTGGCTCTGTACCTGGTCCAGTTTGTTATGGTCAAGGGGGAGAAAATGCTACGGTCACTGACGCTGACTTGCTCCTTGGATATTTAAGTGCGGATAATTTTTTAGGTGGTGAGATGAAGCTTGATATTGATCAAGCTCAGATAGTAATGACGTATTTGGCTCAGAAACTAGAAGTATCAATGACCGATGCGGCTTGGGGAATTTATAATATTGTGAATGAAAATATGGCAAGTGCAGCGCGTATTCATATCGCTGAAAATGGTCATGACCCAAGAGATTTTGCGATGGTTGCCACTGGAGGTGCGGGACCCGTTCATGCTGTCGAAGTAGCAAGAAATCTTCGTATACCGCGTGTTTTGATTCCGATCGCCGCTGGTGCTGGATCATGTTTGGGAATGCTGGCAGCACCTGCAAGATCTGATCGTGCTTGGTCAAATCCTCAACTTTTAGCTCATTGTGATTGGCCTCAGATTCAACAGGCCTTAAACAATCTAAAAGTTGAATCTGAGTCAGAGCTTATTATGGCAAATGCCCAAAATATAACCTGGCAAATTGGTATTGAAATGCGTTATTACGGACAAGGTGCTGATATATCGATTGCACTTGATTGGCAGGAACTCAATACTCAAACTGGTCAAAAAATTCTTGAGCTGTTTGAAGAACAATATCAAAAACTCTATGGAAGAATTGTGCCGAATGCTCATCCACAAATTATTACTTGGCGTTTGACGGGGATGGAGCAAACAATAGGACATCACTTTGAATGGGGAGATGGTCGTGTTAGTGTTTCTGATGCTAAGCACAAGACTAGGGAAATTTATCAACCGATAAAAAAAGCTTATGGACGTGTAAATGTCTATAACCGTTACTCACTTAAAGCTGGGCAGAAATTAAATGGGCCATTAATTCTTGAAGAGCGTGAATCAACGATCGTGGTCCCCATCATCTCAGAGGTCGAGATTTTGTCAGACCTTACTGTATCTATCACACTCAAGGAGTTTGAGTAAATGGAAATATTAGATAAAAATAATTCAAGTATTAATGTCAAGACAGATCGCCAATTAGGATCAATTGAGCTTGAGATATTGTGGAAACGTCTCATCAGTGTTGTAGATGAGGCTTCTGCAGCCTTTGTCAGAACTTGCTTTTCGACATTAGTACGTGACGGTAACGATTTTGCCATTGTTTTGACTGATGCCGAAGGCCGATCACTTGCACAGTCAACTATGAGTTTACCTGGATTTATTGGATGTTTACCTGCAACGGTGCGTCATTTTCTTGAAAAGTATCCACCTAATACCATCATGCCTGGAGATGTTTTTATAACTAATGATCCTTGGAAAGGCTCTGGTCATATCCATGATGTGACAACTGTCATGCCCATTTTTTATCAGAATTCCTTAGTTGCTTTTGCTGCTGTTGTTTCACATTTACCGGATATTGGTGGAAAACTTAGAAGTAATAGTTCTCGTGAAATCTACGAGGAGGGACTTCAGATTCCGATGATGAAATTACTTGATGCAGGTCATCCGAATCAGGTACTCATCGAAATGATTACTCAAAATATTCGAGTACCTGATCAAGGCATGGGAGATATATGGGCACAAGTTTCTGCCTGCAAAATGATGTCACAACGATTAGAAGATTTGTTGCATGTTGTAGATTTAAAAATTCTTGGAGCGGAATTACGTAAACGTTCTGAAATTGCTATGCGTGAAGCAATTCGAGCAATTCCTGATGGCGTTTATTCTTCCACCGTACAACATGATGGCTTTGAAGAGCCTATCATCATTCAATGTCAGTTGAATGTGACAGGAGATAGCATTCATATTGACTTTACAGGTTCAAGTCCACAAATAGCAAGAGCCGTAAATGTGGTACCAATTTATACTTTTGCATACACCGTATATGGATTAAAAGCTCTACTATGCTCCGATATACCCAATAATGAAGGATGTTTTATTCCTTTCTCAACCTTTGCGCCCCTAGGCTCTATATTTAATCCAACTTTCCCTGCTGCATCCGGTGGAAGAAGTGCCATAGGACATCTTCTTCCTGCTGCAGTTTTTAAAGCGTTATCGGATGTTCTACCTAATAAAGTTTGGGCTGGTGGATCTCCAAACTCTTCAATGACAATGTCTGGAGAGTGGTGTGGGAAACGTTTTGCTGTGGTTAATTTTTTAAATGCGGGTCAAGGTGCGACTGCCCGTCGAGCAGGCTTTTCTGCCATGTCATTTCCAGGTAATTTAGGCAATACCCCAATTGAAGTCATGGAAAGTTCAGCCCCAATCAAAGTACTTCGTCGTGAGATTCGTCGAAATAGCGGTGGTCAAGGACTTCATCATGGCGGCCATGGAATTAGTTTTGAGTTTGAATTATTAGCAGATGCCAAAAATGTAACAGCGTCTTTTTTAATGACCCAGTTAAAGTCCGTCCCTGCTGGTTTAGCCGGCGGTGGTTCTGGAAAGCAAGGACGACTTTCAATTAATGACATTGATGTTGATCCAACGGATCCTAAAATCCTTAAAGCAGGAGATCGTATTTTGATGGAAACCGCTGGTGGTGGAGCATATGGAATTTATAAATAGCAAAATTTAATAGGGAGAGTTCAACATGAGTGAAATGATTCGTATAGATCAAAATGCAAGGCGCAGTAGAGCTTTAATACACAATGGAATTATTTATATATCTGGTCAGGTTCCTGATAATAGACAGACTGATGTTGCGGATCAAGCACGTCAAGTATTAGAAAAAATCGATGCCTTATTAAAAGAAGCAGGATCGAATAAATCCCGTTTAATTTCTGCACAAATTTGGTTAAAAACTATGGATGATTTTGCATTAATGAACAAAGTATGGGATTCTTGGGTCATTCCTAATGAAACCCCAACTAGATGCTGCGGTAAAGTAGAGCTGAATGATCCTATGTGTTTAATTGAAATCACCGCAATAGCTGCAATCTGATTAACGATGACTTAATAAATAATGGGGTAACTTATGTTAAATATTATCAAATACAAACAAATGAGTCTTCGAAGAATTTTTATAACATTGAGTGTTATATGTTTTTTTTGTTCTGAGGTTCTAGCTCAAACTAGTTACCCTGTGAAACCTATTACACTTGTTGTCCCGTATGCAACCGGTGGAGTTTCTGACACCATTGGTAGGGTACTTGGTCAGGCTTTAGGTAATGCTTTACGGCAGACGATTGTTGTTGAAAATAAAGGTGGTGCAGGTGGGACTATAGGGGCGGCATATGTAGCAAAGTCACAACCCGATGGTTATACTCTTTTATTGACAAGTCCTCCGATGGTTGCCGTTGCTCCAGTATTAATAAGGGGTCTTTCTTATAACTCTGACCTTGATTTCACTCCTATTGGTACGATCATTGTTACGCCGAATATTTTAGTAGTCAATAATAATTTACCCATTAAAACTTTAACTGATCTTATAAGTTATGCTAAGGGTAGTGGGAAAGACTCGCTCAGTTATGCTTCAGCTGGTCCTGGAAGTAGCGGTCACTTATCTGGTCAAATTTTAATGAATGCGACAGATATCAATATGGTCCATATTCCTTATAAATCTTCTGGTCAGGCATTTCCAGATGTCATTTCTGGGCAAGTCTCTATGGTGTTTGACTCTTTACCCTCGACAATTGGATTTATTCGATCCGGTCAAGTAAAACCTCTTTTAGTGATGTCGGAAAAAAGATCTCAAACTCTTCCTAATGTGCAAACAGCTAAAGAGGCTGGTTTTCCTAGTGCAACAATGAATTTTTGGATGGGTATTGAAGGTCCAGCGAATTTACCTAAAGAAATTGTTACTAAAATCAACATCGCACTTAAAGAAGCAATGAACTCTCCAGAAATGATTTCACATATTCAAACACTTGGTGCAGAAACCTATTTAACCTCACCAGATGAATTTAAATCACTGCGTCATGGTGATATTGAAAAATATAACAAGCTAGTTAAGGAGATGGGTCTTAAGCCTCTATGAGAGTTTGTTTTATAAAATAAATAAGAATTGACAGATGAGGATATAAAAATTGGATAAACCCGGAAAAGGTGTTGGAGCGAGACTAAAGAGGAAAGAAGATGAACGTCATTTATATGGTAAGGGACAGTTTGTTTCAGATATTCATTTCCCTGGGATTCTTGATGTTGCTTTTGTCAGAAGTTCATATGCGCATGGCAATATTAAAAGTATTTATATTCCTGAGACGTTTAAAGATCAAGTTTTTCAGGCAAGTGATTTTCCTAATCTGAAGCCTATCATTGCCGTTCCTAAAGTAGATGGCTTTAAATATTCTGAGCATCCCGCTTTGGCAACTGATCGAGTTCGTTTTGCGGGTGAGCCTATTGCAATGGTCATTGCAGAAAACCGTTCGATTGCAGAAGACATCGCTGACTCTGTTCAAGTAGATATCCAAGAGCTTCCAGCAATCGTTGAGTTATTAGCGGCAACAAGCCCAAATTCCCCTTTAATAAGAGAAGAGTGGGGAGATAATATTTATGTTGCGAAACATAGTCATTATGGAGATATAGAGGCGGCTCGTCAAAATGCGAGTGTTACGATTCAGCGTGAATTTAAAATGAATCGTCAGTCTGCTGTTCCGATGGAAGGTAGAGCTATTTTAGCGATATGGGATCATCGACTGAATGAGCTAATCGTATATACAGGTTCGCAATCACCTCATCAAACGCGTGTAGGTATGGCTCAAGCCTTAGGTATTGATGAAAATACATTACATCTTATTACACCCGATATGGGCGGAGCTTTTGGCGCAAAGCGTGTTTTATATCCTGAGGAGTTGATGGTTGTAGCCCTTGCTTTGAAATTAAAGAAACCAATTCGATGGGTAGAAGATAAAAGTGAACATATCATGACGGCGATTCATTGTCGTGAGCATCACCATAAAGTAACCGCATATGCCGATAGCCAAGGAAAAATTCTAGGGCTAGATGTTGATATATATGTCGATGCTGGAGCTTATTCCCATTGGCCTAATGGCCCTTTTATGGAAACAGGAATGGCTTCTAGAAATATACCGGGGCCTTATGTTGTACCCCATTACACAGTACGAACTTATACAGTAGCTACTAATAAATCTCCAATAGGTGCATATCGTGGTGTGGCTAGACCAGCAGCATGTTTTACGATTGAGAGAGTCATTGATGAAATTGCTCATGCGGTTGGGCGTGAACCCTATATTGTAAGAATGGAAAATATGATTCCCGAAGAGGCAATGCCTTATCGCAATATTACTAATTTATTTTATGATAGTGGCAACTATGCAGAATCAGTTCGTCGAGCTGTGGACCTAATTGGTTTTGATAAGATACGTTTACGTCAACAAACTCCAGAGTCTGATGGAAGATTGATAGGGATTGGTTTTGCTTCGTTTACAGAGCAAACAGCCCATGGTTGTGGTGAATGGGTATCTCGTGGTGTTCCTGTTATTCCAGGATACGAGACCGCTAGTGCAAGAATGATGACTGATGGATCACTTATTATCTCTGTCGGTATCGTATCTCATGGTCAGGGTATGGAGACTACTTTAGCGCAGGTTGCTCATCAAGAATTGGGGATTGATCCTAGTCATGTCAGTATTCGACACGGTGACACTCAAACAAGTGCATTTGGTATGGGAACTTTTGCCTCGAGAAGTATGGTCATGGCTGGTGGTGCAGTTGCCAAGGCATGTCGACAACTTAAATTGAAGATAGCAATTATTGCGGCTCATTTACTAAATTGCCAAAAAGATGAATTACGATTTGAAGAAGACCTAATTTATGGGCCCAATACTTCAATTCAACTTAGTGAAGTTGCTCGAATTGCTCATCTACGACAAGATGCTCTTCCTAAAGATCTTGATCCACTATTAGAGGTACTTGTAACTTATGAGCCAGATATTGATACAGGAGTATTTACTTATGCAACACAGGTTGCCGTTGTAGCAGTGGATCCTGATACTGGTAAGGTCGATATATTAGATTTCGGAATTGTAGAAGACTGTGGAACCGTGGTGAATCCACTTATCGTAGATGGACAAATCATTGGGGGTATTGCTCAAGGTATTGGTACGGCACTTTATGAAGAAATTCCTTATAGTGAAAATGGTCAACCTTTAGCAACAACCTTTGCAGATTATTTATTGCCAGGTGCTCCAGAAATACCTGCTATCAAAATTGATCATATGGTAACACCATCATTACATACTGAGTATGGAATGAAAGGGATGGGTGAGGGTGGCGCAATTGCACCACCTGCAGCTATAGCAAACGCCATTCGAGATGCTCTGAAATCAATGAATGCAGAGATTAACGAAACACCGATGACTCCTCAAAGAGTATATGCAGCAATCATGAAAGCTAAAAAAAATAACTTTTCTTCATTTCAGGAGGTTCAATGAAAGCGGGAAAACTCTATTATCATTTTGTTGAAAATATGAATGATGCTTTAGCTCTGAATCTGTCCTTCGCCGGGAATGCTAAGTATATTGCTGGAGGTCAATCCTTGGTGCCAATGATGAATCTTCGCTTAGTATTGAATGAGGAGCTTATAGATATTTCTCAAGTTCCTGATTTATTAAAGTCTTATTCGATTGACGATGAGTTTTTTATTGGTGCTGGAATTACTCATTCTCAAATCGAGGACGGAAAGATTGAAGATCATACTCAGGGTTATTTACAGTATGTTGCTCAGGGAATCGCCTACAGAGCAATCCGTAATAAAGGTACCATTGGCGGTAGTCTTGTTAATGCAGACCCTTCAGCAGATTGGCCAACAGCCATGTTAGCTCTTGGAGCAAAAGCCATCATTATGAATCAGCATCATGAGAGACAGGTGCCGTTGGCAAATTTCCAAAATGGTCTAATGCAAACTTGCCTAGAGGAATCCGACATATTAAGAGGAGTTTTAATTCCAAAGCTTTCTTCGAATGCCCGTTGGTCATATCTGAAGTTTTGTCATAAGGTAGGAGAGTTCGCTCATTCGATCGCGGCAATCGTCATTGATCCGAGTTTGGGAATTTCTAATATCGTTTTAGGCGCTGCTGGTGATAAACCCATTTTTCTACCAAATTTATCTGCTAAATTTTCTAAAGCTTTTATTGGAAATGAGGGATTTAATAATGAATTAAAAGAGCTTTTAGAAGAAGATCTTATTCAACATACCACTCATGATAAGTTATCTTATGAGTTTAATTTACATCAATCAATGATCAAACGTGCTGTGATGGGGGTTTTACAATAATGGGTCAAATTTCAGTCAATATCAATCATAAAAATATCGCAGAGCAGATTGAAGATCGTACAACTCTAGCCGATTTTTTGCGAAATACTAAACACCTTACAGGTACTCATATAGCCTGTGAACTTGGTGTTTGTGGTTCTTGTACTGTTCTTGTCAATGACGAGCCAGTTCGTTCCTGTATTACTTTAGCGCTTGCTGTGTCTGGTAAAGCTGTGAGAACGATTGAAGATTTCGACGATGATCAGGCCATGAAAGTTATTCGTGAATGCTTTTCTGAAGCACATGGGTTGCAATGTGGATTTTGTACTCCTGGTATGTTGATTACAGTTAGGGATATAATTTTGCGCGGCAAGTGTCAAAATCAAGAGCAAATTCGTAATGAATTAGCAGGGAATCTTTGTCGATGTACAGGATATATGGGTATTGTTAAAGCAACTGAATTAGCCTTTGAACGTTTGAAAGATGCCGATCATTCAGTCTAAAGTATTTTAGTGAGATATCTTTAGGGTAGAAGATCTCTTACTAATCTTTAGAGTGGGGAGAATCCTTATAACCGACTTCATAGAAGATGAGAGATGATATATAAATGAATATTCGTAATGATATTGAGAAGTAATGATGAAGATGAATACAGGTTGGATTCGTAAAATATTGGTTGGATGTTGTTTTACCGCGGTGTTATTACCTACCATTGCTCAAACGCAAATATATTCTTCACGCCCCGTTCAGCTTATAGTCCCCTATGCGCCTGGAGGGTCCTCTGATATTATTGCTCGAACACTCGCTCCCTATCTATCTCAAGAGCTGGGGGTGACGATAGTGGTTTCTAACCGAGGTGGAGCTAACACAGCGGTCGGTGCTTCCTACTTGGCTCATTCTTTACCAGACGGTGACACTCTGATGCTTGCGGATGTGGCTTTGTTACTGAACACAGCTATTCATGGGAGTTCTTCTGGATATGATCCTGAGAAGGATTTTAAACCTGCTGTGATGCTTGGATCAGCTCCGTTTGTATTATTTATACAAGCCAGCGGTAGTTCAAATTTGTCAGAACTTCTATTAAAAGGAAAGTTAGGTACGATTAATATTGCAAATTCAGGACCTGGTTCACTCGGCCATTTAGGAGCTGAACTGCTTCGTATCAAGACAGGATTGAATATTATTAGTATTCCTTATAAAGGTGCTGGACCAGCTATGACAGACACGATTAGTGGGCAGGTTGATGCAATCTTTGGAAGTACTGCCTCAGGTATGCCTTTAGTAAGGAATAATCAATTAAGAGCATTAGCCGTGGCTTCCCCAAAGCGAGTTGTAGACTTTCCTGATTTACCAACGTTTGATGAACTTGGGATACCTGGAGTTCATGTTTTGAATTGGTGGGGGATCATAGGTCCAGCAGGGTTAAGCCAAGATAAAAGTGATCGTCTTTATAATGCATTACAAAAAGTTGTAGCGCAACCCGATGTTCGGACAAAGTTAGCGGGTCTTGGCATTACGCCTTCGATTTTCCCATCAGAGGCATTTTCTGTAACTATGAAAAAAGATTTCAATTTGTGGAAACGTGTTGTCGCCGATGGAAAAATAAAGATAGATTAGTTATGGATAGTTCATTGATGTCAATTGATTGGCTCATCACTTGGGAAAAGTATTGAGCGATAGATTTAAATAAAAAGTATTTACTTTTTGACCGCGGTTAATCCCTTGATGTTATTTTTTTCGATAGAACGAGCAACAAAACCCGACTCATTTAGTTCTTTTACATAATTTCGTAGATACTCGTCCGCAGCATTTTTCCCACGAGGTGTTGCAAAGCCATGATTGATCACCATGAAATGTCCATCTAACAATTTGCCTTCTGGAAACTTACTCATTGAATCCATCAGATTAGGCTTTAAGCCTGCTAAAACGTCTACTTGTTTTAGATTGAAGACTTCAATCGAGTTAGCAAAGTTTTTTGTACGAACAATGGAAGCATTTTTCAATGCATTAGTTAAATAAAGTTCATAACCTGCACCTACCGGAGCGGCAATTTTTACTCCTTTGGCATCAACCTGTTCAATGCGTGAGATTGAAGATTTTTGGTGTACGACGTAACCCCCTTCAATTTCAGTGATTGCTGGCGAAAATGTAAGGGTTTTTGCTCTAGTTTGCTCAATTGCTAAAATGGCAACATCCCACACACCTTTAGCAGAGGCTTCTGCTACTTGACCTGGTTCATCATAAATAACTAACTCCAGTGGAACACCTAATCGTTTAGCTAATTCCTGCATCAGATCAACACTGACTCCTTGCAGTTCTCCCGAATTACTTTTTTGCGTAAACAGAGTATTACCAAGATTCATCCCAGCGCGTAGTTTTCCGGTAGGTGCCAACTCCTTTTTAGCATCCATGCTTACATAGGGTTGTGTAGAACAACTAATCATTACAAATACTCCTAATAAAATTGACATCAAGTATGGAATGGATCTAATGATTTGGATCATTTTTAATTTCTTCTATTAATAATGTTCACTAGCAAATACCCATAGTAAAAGTTCAGGAATATGGCTTTTACTATGGACTTGTTTGTTTTTACTACAATTAACGATGTTAATATACTCAATCTAAATTTATCAAAAAGTCTAAAACAGCATGAGCAGTTTCTCTAGGTTTTTGGATAAATGGAATATGTCCTCCACCCATAATTTCGATATATTTTGCACCCGGAATATGTTGCGCAATTCGCTGACTATGAGACGCTGGAATAAAGTGGTCATCATCTCCTGTGAGCACAAGTGTATTTGCTTTCACATTTTTTAATCTAGTTGTGAATAACGGATCATTTTCTTGGCCAGGTAATTTTTTGCCAAACTCTAAAATTGAAGTAATCAGAGCCTTATACATTTCAGGGCTATTTTTATTAATGTTTTGTTTATTTAATTTAAAGACTTCTTGACCTCTAGGGGTTTCAAAAAAAGCTCTACTGAGAGTCCATAAACCCATGTGAGTGGCGATATCTTCGCCCATGCCTAACTGATTAATCAAACTAATGCGCAGGCGAAAGTTAGCTTCTATGCCTAAATCTAATTCGGAGAAAGAACCAATAGGAATTAGTGACTTCACTTTGTCAGGATATTTCTCTGCTAAAGCCATCGCCATACAACCGCCTAAAGAAGAGCCAATAACATGAACAGGGCCTAAGGCTAATTGATCAATAAACGCTGCAAAATCATCAGCCCATTGGC
This sequence comes from uncultured beta proteobacterium, assembly GCA_903867305.1. Lineage (GTDB taxonomy): Bacteria > Pseudomonadota > Gammaproteobacteria > Burkholderiales > Burkholderiaceae > Polynucleobacter. Next base: position 31,908 of record CAIPQU010000049.1, on the reverse strand, counting down.
CTACAGTAAAGACTTGAAGGGTTTTATCAGAAAGTCCAACACCGCGGGGGTCGATCGCAATAGTTTTTACAAATTTTGAAAGGTACGGTATACCCAATCGATAATATGTTTTATCTAATCCTAAGCCGGGGATCAATAATACTGGTTCACCTTGCCCTAGAATTTCATAATCAATACTAGTGCCATTTACATTTGCTATAGTCATACTTTCTCCTAATTTCCTTTAAATTGAGGTACTCTATTTTGTGAATGTGCTTTCATTCCTTCTGCCACATCCTCACTCCATTCTAAAGAATGACGTAAGGCTTTTGATAATTCTGATGCTTCATGAAATCCTTGGATTAATCTCTGTCGAATAATACGTTTTGCTCCTTTGGTAGCTAATGGTCCACTAGAGTTGATTTTATGAGCGACAGATAGTACTTGATTCATAAAATCATTTTGAGGATAAATTGCCTGGACAATTCCCCATCTTTCCATATCAATAGCTGAAACCTCTTTGCCGGTACAAATTAATTCTAATGCACGCGCTGCTCCAACAATCATGGGTAGACGAACTGGTGCACCTGCTCCAGGGAAGCCCCCCCAAGCTGCTTCGGGCATAGACATATTGACATGATCTGCTGCGTATCGAATATCACATGCAAGAGCTAACTCAAAGCCACCAGCTATCACCTTACCATTGATTGCAGCAATAATAATTTGAGGTAGGGACTCAATCGTATTAAATACCTCATTCGCAAAACGAACTAATTGAACAACTTCGTCCTTAGACATACTTGCTCTGAGTGCAGGATTTAAAAGACCAAAAGAAAAGGAATTATGACCTTTTCCAGTGATGATGCAAACATTTGCTGTCGAATCTTCTTTTAACGAATTGGCAATCTCAAGGAATCGATGAAGGACTTGTAAATTCATACGGTTCATATCATCTTCTCTGGCAATCATGATTTGAATTAATCCACCAACTCTAGATATTTCAATGCCTTCGTTAAATGAACTTTTACCTTGTGGAATGAGCATATTTAATCCTCTTTAAAGTGACTTCTTAGGCGGCCAATTTTTTAGCACTCGATTTTCTATGAGTTGACTGAATAGATTAATCGCTAAACCAACTAATCCAACAATCACGAGAACTCCAAATACTTGAGCAGAATTATAGTTTCTTTGACCGGCAATCATGATGCCTCCTAGTCCAACCATACCAGTTAACATTTCTATTAAAAGGGTGATCACAATCGCTAATGGTATTGCTACACGAATACCTAAAATAAAGAATGGCAATACTGCAGGAAATACAATTTTTATCAACATATCTTTACGTGATAGTTGTAAAGATTTACTCGCGTCGATGACGCTGAGACTAATTTGAGAAACACCCGCAATCACATTTAATAAGATAGGCCATAGAGTCGCGATTGCAATGACTGCAATTTTCATGGAAGAGCTATATCCCATCAATAAAACGGCAATTGGAATAATCACGGGTGGGGGTAATGATCGAAAAGCCTCAAGAAGATATGAAGTCCAATTTTTTACTGAAGTATTCATGCCGATGAGAATACCTAAAACAAAACCACCGGAGGCTGCAATTAGTAATCCAACAAAAAAAGTCCAGATAGTATTCCAAATGGAGTCCACCAACTGCCCATTGATAAAGATTTGATGAATAGCAACGAACCAATATGATGGGGCTGGGAAATGTGGTGATGGTTTATCAGAAAATATTTGCCATAAACCCAAAAGGAGTACTAAAGGAACCAATCCAATACATAAAGAAAAGTAATGTGATATTTTTATCATTTTCAGATTGTTTGAGCAATATCTTTTCTTAAGAATTGACCCGGCAATATATAAATGGCTAATTGGCTTAATAAATAATTAATACAAATGCCAATACAACCAACCGTAAAGATATAAGCAAACATATCATTGGGATTCATAGCTTGTTGTTCTCTAACGATGGCATAACCTAATCCTTCAGGATTGCCGATCATTTCGGCAACAACTGCCATGACTACAGCTAAAGACAGGCTTATTCGTAAACCAACTAATACGGATGTTGCCGCTGCGGGAAAATAAATTTTACGGATTGCCTCGGTTGGAGTTAGATGAAGAATATTGACAACTTCCTCTAGTTTTTTTGATAAATTCAATATTCCTGCCATTGTATTCATTAAAATTGGCCACAAAGTTGGTAAACAAATGACTGTTAATTCCATATTTAATGAAAACCCAAATAAGAGAAGACCAACAGGGGCAAAGGCAACACCAGGTAGGGGTCTTAAAACCTCAATCGTAGTCAAACTAAATTGGCGAAAACGTTTTGATATAGCTAAAGCTGCCCCCAATACGATGCCAATAAAAGAGGCGATGAGCCAGCCTAAAACAGCCGCAAAGAGAGTATGGCTAATTTCAAGCCAATATTTTTGTTGTTGAACTAAAGATAGCCAAGCAATACATATTTTGCTTGGCGGAGGTAAGTATTCAAAATGAATCACTGCAGAATCAATGAATAACTCCCATGCCAATAAAAAAAAGACTACTCCACCCAAACCTTTTAGAGCGGATGAAGTCATTTTCGATCCTCAATGGCGTCATAAATATGTTTTCTATAGGCTAAAAATTGAGGTAATGATCGAGTATCAAGTTGATTTTTATTTGAGGGTAAATCAATTGTGATACGTTCAATGATTGCGCCAGGAGGTCCTTGCATTAAGGAAACTTCATCGCCGAGATAGATCGCCTCTTCTATATCATGCGTAATAAAAACAATGCTAGCACCGGTTTGATCTCGTAATTTAAGTAATTCATCTTGTAAGCCAGTTTTTGTCATCGCATCAAGTGCTGCAAAAGGTTCATCCATCAAAAGTACTGAAGGTTGAGTAGCTAAGGCTCTAGCTATTTGTACTCTTTGTTGCATACCACCTGAAAGTTGCCACGGATAATCGGACTCTCTTCCAGTAAGCCTTACTAAAGCAATAGCATCTTTAACGCGCTTTGCACACTCTGCTGGAGAAAGCTTACTTTCAATCCCTAAGGAAACATTTTTCTCTACGGTCCTCCATGGTAAAAGAACACTTGCATAGTCTTGAAAAACAAATGCCACACCTGGAGGAGGCGATTTAACCGATTGAGATAGGTAAGATACACTACCAGAAGAGGCTAATGTTAAACCTCCCATGACTCTTAATAGTGATGTTTTACCGCATCCTGAGGCACCAACAATCGTATAGATTTTTCCAGCAGATATATCTAAGTGAATATTCTGTAGAATCTTGCGATAATTTTTTCCAAACGGAAGTTCAAGAGAAACATCTCTTAATGAATATATCGAGCCCACAGAATTAATTAGTTAAAACAATATTTTTAGCATCTACAGGAAGTGTTAGTAGATTTAGATCTCTTAATACTTTTATCCAAACATCAATTTGACTAGGTTTTAAGGATGCGTCGTAGAAAGGTAAAGGAATTTTTTCTGTCACTGGTGGGGGCAAGTTGGTATATTTACCTAAAATTTGGCGAGCCTCAGCAGGATTTTTTTCAATAAATTCTCTAGCATCTGCAATGGATTGATTCCATTTTTTCACGGTATCACGATTGGCTTTTGCCCAAGTGCCATTGGCAATCCAAAAAACAAACAATACAGGGTCATCAACAGATAGCATCGAGTTACCAATTCCGATAAATTCTGGCTGCGCTAAACTTTGACCTACAAATGGTTGCAAAAGTTCTAGGGCTTCTACGCGAGAAGCTTTTAATTGATCGACCATGTTCGGAAAAGGAACTTCCACTGCACGGATGGAGTTTGGATCAACTCCATTTTTCTTTAACCAAGCAAGAGTAGCCACATGCATAATGGCTCCAGTACTGGGAGTAGCAATTATTTTTCCTTTAAGATCTTTTGCGCTAGTGATTCCAGAATCTTTTCTAACGACCACTTGCATGGATTGGTGGGATGATGACTCAACCACTCCACCAGTTACTGCCATCACATCAATACCATTTGCAGCAGCCTTGATTAAATCTGGCGCCGTAGAGGCAGCAAAATCAAACTGCTTTCCCATCGTGGAAGGTAAAAGGGATAAATTTTGGATTGGGGTAAGGGTGGCACTTAGTCCGTTCTTCTCATAAAAACCTTTTTCTTTGGCAACCCATGAAGGCAACCAAGTAGCGACAGGAACGTAAGCAACTCGAATAGGTGTTAAGTTTTGTGCATTTGTATGAAAAGAAAATAAAACAATGCTTAAGAAAAGAGCAGAAAAATTTTTACCAGTTTTTTTGAACTTCATAGATTGCCTCAGTGTAATTTTTATAGTCGTGAAATTATCATAGCAGACTTAAATCTGAATATTAAGTGACTTGACTTAGGGTTTTCCTTAATTAATTCATAATTTATTAAAATTTTTTAATAAATTTTCTTTACGTTATGATTAAAAAAACACTAATTAATTGGAGATATTGAAATGCCACATATTGCAGTCAATAACACAGAAATATATTACGAAATTCATGGACAAGGTCCAGCGCTCCTTTTGATTCCTGGATTGGGTTTAGATAACACCTATTACCGACTAGGAGAACCTTTGCTACGTGAACACTTCCAAACGATCTTAGTTGATCCTCGTGGGATCGGTAAATCTCGGAAGGATGATGTTGATTATTCTGCTGATTTATGGGCGGATGACTACGCCGCTCTGTTAGATGCTATTAATATTCCCAAAGCTCATGTCCTTGGTTCTTCTTTAGGCGGAACAGTTGCTTTAACGATGGGGGTGAGACATCCGAATAAAGTGGCTTCTCTGATAATCGCAGGAGGCTTTTCTGAGCTAACTAAGTCTGTGGAAATGAATTACGCCCTTCGTAAAAAAATTATTCCAAAGTTAGGTATGGGTGAAGAAATGGCTGAATTTATGGGTCTTTGGATTATGACTAGAGAGTTTTTAGAAACAGAAGCCGGACAAAAGGTTTTAGAGGCTAGTAAAAAGAACGTGCAACAAAACTCTGGTGATTTATATATGCGATTTTTAGATGCGATTCTCCGTTTAGGTAGACGACCTGCATCAGGGGAGCTTCCAGTCCTCACTAGACAACTGAGCAGTATTCATTGCCCGACTTTAGTGATGTGTGCAGATAATGATCACTTCATACCCTCAAGTTTGAGTCATGTCATTGCTGAAAATATTGCAGGGTCAATTTATGAAGAAATTCCAAATGGTGGACATATTCCATTTATAGAAAAGCCGCTGGAAAGTGCGCAATGCGTTATTAAATTTTTACAATCAATCTAAATAGCTTTTTTGAATTAGGACAAATAATGGACTTAACAATTAGCGAACTCTCGCAATACGATCGCTATAAATTTTTATCAGCGCTCGTCATTCCACGGCCAGTCGCATTTATCACCACTAGAAATAAAGAGGGATTACATAACGCTGCTCCATTTAGCTTTTTTAATTTATTTTCAGAAGATCCTGCACTGGTAGTCCTTGGGTTTAGTCACAAACCAACTGGTCAAAGTAAAGATACGATTAATAATATTCGCAGTACTGGAAAGTTTGTCGTCAACATGGTTGATAAAAATATTATTGGTGCAATGCATATTGCATCTGCAAACTTCCCGGATGATGTGAGTGAAATCGATTTTGCTGGGATTGATTTAAGTCCATCGCAACATATTGATGTGAAAAGAATTACGCAATCACCAGTGAGCTTAGAGTGCAAGGTATTTGAAATCAAAGATTTATCAGAACGGCGCGCCTTAGTGTTAGGAGAGGTATTGGGTATACATATTGATGACCGAATTTTTGATCCTGCCACTCGTCGGATTATTCCGGAAGAATACTCACCAATTGCTAGATTATTTGGTAATGAATATGCCTGGTTAGGTAAGAGATATACAAAGAAAATTCCTACTTTAGATGAAATCAAGGAGCATGGATTAAAGGCTGGTGATGTTCCCAGCGATTAACTAAATATTAAAGTTGGTAATATCAAGGTCATAGATCAAGATCCCCCATAAATTATGAAACGAATCTTATTTGCAATCTTCATTGTGATTGGAGCATTTTTGGTATGGCAGAAGTTAACTGTTATTAAACTTAGGGTGGCTGGTCAACCTAGTTCAACCGGACTTATAACCCTTCAGCTTGAGCAACCTTTTTTTGCTTCGCTTCAAAGCATGACTAACTTACCGATCGAAATTGAATATAAATCTTTAGATGAGTTAGGTATAAAAGATACTTATCAACTTCCAATGATGAAAGAAGGAGTATTTGATTTAATTTCACTTCGTTTTGTTCAAAATATACAAAATGAAATAACGATTGATGGTCTTGATTTAACTGGTTTGAATCTTAGCGATGAAAAAGGGCGAGAATTATCAAAAGCTTACTCTGTTGTAGTAGATAAAAATCTCCAAGAAAAATATCATGTCAAACTTTTGGGATTATGGGCATTTGGTCCTCAAGAGCTTTTTTGTTCAAAACCCATAAAAAAATTATCTGATTTATATGGATACAAAGTAAGGGTGGCAGGTGAGTCTATGACTAAATTTATTGCAGCTCTTGGAGCTATACCAGTCATCCTGCCCTTTGAAGATACGAGAGAAGCTTTATAAAATCAGATCATTGATTGTGCAATTACTAGTGCAACTTCAGCTAATTCTGCTGGTTGGTTGAACTATATTAAGTATTACGTCCCATTTACATTCAATAATGGTGTTAATGGCTACGCAATTACATTGTATAAATGGAATCAGTTGAATGAAAAACAGAAGTTAATTTTTCAAGAGGCCTTTAATCAACATACTGAGAATATTTGGAAATACTCTCAATTACTCCGAAAAGAAACTCAAGCTTGTATGCTTGGACAAGATTCATGTAAACCTAAAAAAATATGAAATAGTTCAGGTCGATATGTCTGATGAGGATATTGGTATTACCAAAAAGATGGCCAAAAATATTTCTTTAAATAACTGGGTAGAGAGATGTATTCAAGAATACCCTCATTGTTCTGATGATTGGATAAAACTAGCTGGTCCTTATGCGGGAATAGACTAAATCTTTCATACATATGAATGTTGAACAAGAATCTAGAAATATCAATATGCGGCACATCGCATTACCATTGCGTGTTATTTCTGGACTTTCAGCTTTGGTGTTTGTTCTTGCATTTTGCTATGAAATCTTTATTAGCTATAACCCACAAGCTAATAAAAAATGGGTTCTTTCTACAGTAATGTTCATATTATCTATTTGGGCATTCATAGAAATTCATCCTGTATACATAAGTATTCATTCAGTTATTGTAAAAAAATTACGATATTTGTTGATGATTCAGTGTGGAGTCACAGGCTCTTATCCTTTATTTAGAGTTTTATTTCTAAAATATATCTCACAGAATCAGGTTTCGTTTTATGAGTATGATACTGTGTTCCGATGGATTATTTTGATACTTTATTCAGCAATATTTATTGCTATTATTGATTTTATTATCAGCATTTTTTCTTTAAATGAAAAAAATAAAGTTGAGGTTCTAGAATTTCAAAACGAGGAACTTACTGCAAGTTTAATCAAGGCTAATAAAACTGCAGCAACTGGAGCTCTGTCTGCAGCAATAGCCCATGAGCTGAATCAACCCCTTGGCGCATCCAATTTAAATATTCGATTTTTGAAGATCAAGTTAGAGCAGGGGTTGTTAACAACAGAAGTAGGAAAAGAAGTTATCGATTCTTTGGAGAAAGACAATAAAAGGGCATCTACAATTGTCGAGACCTTGAGGTCAATATTTAGTCAAAAAGAACTTGATACAAATAAAGTTCAATTGAGAGACTTGATCTTGAAGGTGCTTGAAATTGCCAATCCCAGTTTGACTTCCAAAGGAATTCAAACTCAAGTTCAAATAGATGAGAGCTTATTTATTCATGTTAATCAAAGCGATATAGAGCAAGTTATTCTGAATCTACTGAATAACTCCATTCAAGCTTTTGAAAGGTTTAAAGTAATAGAGAAGCGAATTTCTATCGAAGCTAGGGCAATAGAGTCTTTGGTAGAGCTTAGCTTTTTAGATAATGCCTCTGGGGTATTACCTGAATTTCAAACACATCTATTTGAACTTTTGAGTACGACTAAAAAAGAAGGAATGGGCTTAGGTCTTTGGCTTTGTAAATATATTGTGAGTAGGCATGAAGGTAATATTTATTATGAAGATGCCCAAGGCGGTGGTGCTAAGTTTATTATTAAATTACCTTCTGTAGTTGAGAAAGCTTGATGATTTCAACGATCAGAAAACTTTATCAAAACGAATCTATTTTTAAAAGACTAGCTGCTATCTTTTTAATTGACAGCGCCTGTCTTGGATTTCTTCTGCTTATTACATCTGTGATCAATTTGATGGAGGATAAAGGTTGGGGAATGGTTTTTGGCATAATTATTTTCCCCCTTTCAGTTATAGGGATCATTGTAATTAATGCAGTGATGCTATTTTTTGTGGCGAGAACAACATCACAGCGTGCGATTGCAGTAACGATTGCTGTTGGAATTTTTTATTACCTCATGGTAGTTTTGAAAGTGAAATTTTAATACTAATTGTGTAATTTTAAAAAATCATCCGTCATGATCAGAATCAATTTCTGAAGGAATTAAATGACCAATGTGTTCTGTAAAAAAAATGTAGTTTGCTACCGAAGGTAAGATCGCGACCGGCATAGCTCACCATGAAGGTATCTGCTAGCGTTGAAAAATTGAACTTTTCACCCCGTTGCAAGGGGGGAATAAAACTGAATTTGATGCTAAATTACCTGAATCCAGGTTAGCTTCTCCATAAAAGAGCATCGGACTGATGCTAAAATTATGTCAGTGCTAAAGCAAATATCCCATAAGGTTTTTGGCTCCCCGACCTGGACTCGAACCAGGGACCTGCGGATTAACAGTCCGTCGCTCTACCGACTGAGCTATCAGGGAATAAAGAGTTATTATAGCTTTTTTTATTCACTCAAGGCAAATTTTTAAAAAACAATATGGAAATCCAGCTTCTTCCTTGGAAAATTGCAGAGATTTATGCACTACCTATTCGTATAGAGGTATTCGTTCAAGAGCAGAATGTGCCACTCGATATAGAACAAGATCAATATGATCCTATAGCATTACATGCTGTTTTATTTGTTTCTGGAAAAGTGGGTGGGACGGCACGTTTATTTCAGGAAAGTCCTGTATCTAATATTTTTTGCATTGGTAGAGTATGTGTTGTGCAAAGTTTACGTGGGCAGGGTTACGGATACAAGATGATGGAAGCATTAATTGCTCAAGCCCAAAAAATGGGATCTGTTGAGTGTCAAATTCATGCACAGCTTACTAGTCAATCTTTTTATAGAAAATTAGGATTTGTCGCATCTTCCGAAACTTTTATGGAAGCTGGAATTGAGCATGTGATGATGCGATTAGCAATGTCTCAATAAAAAATCAGCAGTGACTACTCCAGCATCGATGGTAAATTGCTCAGTCAAAACAAAATGAAGCGCTTCTTCAAAATCAATTAGATAAAATTCGCTAACTTCATTATCTTGATTGAGTGGTTGAATTTTTTCAGACATCTCTAAATCATAGGTATATAAAGTTTCGTGGTGAAGGCTGCCATCTTGAATTCCTCGACGGATAGTAACTGAGCTAATTGGGTTAATTTGCAGAGCTTGATCTGCTGAAATGCCTGCCTCTTCCTCAAGTTCTCTCATGACACAGTTGAAGAGTGTTTCATTAGCACTCACACCGCCAGCCGTCATATTGTCAAGAAGGTTTGGATCTATTTGCTTTGTATGGCTTCTTCTAGCAATCCATAACTTTCCCTTCGACTGATATCCATTGACATGAACTGCGCGACTATGAAAACCAAGAGTTCGAAAAAAGACTCTCTCAACTCGAAACCTTTCCAATTGATGTTCATCAATAAAAGAAAACTCTTCACCTCGCCATCCTTTGATGATCTGTATATCCCTTAAATACTCTGCAATGATGCGTAACTCGATACTGAGTTGATAGGGTGGTGCTTGGGTAATGATAATTTTTTGATTAGTACAGTGAATTAATTGCAAATCTTGATCATCTTTTTCTAAAAATTGTTGCAAAGCAGAAAATATTTGTGGGCTGACGTGACCAATGACTTCATTCATAAAAAAAACTGGCATTAGATCAGATGGAATATTCCTATAAGCTGTCTCAATAATCTCAGTGAGGGCAGATCTTGCACTTACATTCATTTTAAATTGGATCATATTAATTTTTTCTCTTAAGGAATTACCCTAGTTTTTTTTCATTAGTCTTTAACATCAAACTCATGATCTTTATTTTCATCAAATATTTTTTTATGGCTGCTTAAAAAATTAGCAAGTCAGCTACATCCCCAATATTACTAACTATTTTATGTTTCTAATGCAACTTATCCACAATTCTTGTGGATAAGTATTTGTATTTTTTATTCCAATATAGATTGACACACGGTGTTTTTTTATTTACAAAAATAAGATCGCAAGAATAATTAAAAAAAAGTGGTGTCCCCGACTGGAGTCGAACCAGTATCTAGCCCTTAGGAGGGGCTTATTCTATCCATTGAACTACAGGGACTTAAAATCATATTGTAATTGTTCTAGGTACTTTATCAAAGTAATTGATCTATAAAGCATTTTTATATTCAATATCCTACATTTATCTTGTGAGCTTTATTCTTGATAAGGTTACTTGTCTGTTATCCCTAAAAATAAAGTTTTTTAGGGTGTTTCACATTCAAGATACAATTCTCTACTATGGCAACACGTAAAGAACAATATAGCGAATCATCGATTAAGGTCCTTAAAGGACTTGAGCCCGTCAAACAACGACCGGGGATGTATACCAGAACGGATAATCCCCTTCATATTATTCAAGAAGTGATTGATAATGCGTCGGATGAGGCTCTTGGTGGACATGGTAAAGAGATTATCTTGACGATTCATACTGACCAAAGTGTCAGTGTTGAAGACTTTGGTAGGGGCATACCTATAGGGATGCATCCTGATGAAAAAGTTCCAGTTGTAGAAATTGTTTTTACACAACTTCATGCCGGTGGTAAGTTTGAAAAAGGTACTGCAGGTGCTTATGCTTTTTCTGGTGGTTTACACGGTGTTGGTGTTTCCGTAACCAATGCTTTATCAAATCGTCTTGAAGTTCAAGTTTGGCGCGATAAACAATATTCCACATTAGCATTTGAGCATGGTTTTTTAGTTGAAAAAATCAAGACCAAACCAATACCTGCTGGCGATAAAACTTCAGGTACGGTTGTTCGAGTTTGGCCCGAGGCGAAATACTTTGATAGCTCACAAATTTCCCTTACTGAACTTCAGCGTTTATTAAGATCAAAAGCGGTTTTATTGCCTGGAGTAAAAGTAACTCTTATTCAAGAAAAATCGGGTGAGACACAATCTTGGTATTACGAACAAGGTCTCAAAGGTTATCTAGATGAGGCGATGATACAAGCGGGTCATAGTGAATTAATCATTCCGGCCTTTGATGGTGAGCATTATGCTGATCCAGAACGCGGAGGTGAAGAAAGCTTTGCTCAAGGAGAAGGTGCGGCTTGGATTGTCGCTTGGACTGAAGAGGGTAGTCCGGTTCGTGAGAGTTATGTCAATCTAATTCCAACAACTGCTGGCGGAACACACGAAAGTGGATTACGGGAAGGTTTGTATAACTCCGTAAAAAGTTTTATCGAATTACATGCATTATTGCCCAAGGGCGTGAAATTGATGCCTGATGATGTATTTCAAAGGGCTTCATTTGTTCTCTCTGCAAAGGTATTGGATCCTCAATTTCAAGGACAAATTAAAGAGCGTCTGAATTCTAGGGATGCTGTTCGTTTGGTATCTGGCTTTGTTCGTTCAGCACTTGATTTATGGTTGAATCAACATGTGGATTATGGAAAAAAACTGGCTGATCTTGTCATTAAACAAGCTCAGGCTAGAACTCGCGCTGGTCAGAAAATTGAAAAACGTAAATCTTCAGGGGTAGCTGTATTACCTGGGAAACTTACTGATTGCGAAAGTGAAGACATCATTATTAATGAAATCTTCCTCGTCGAAGGTGACTCTGCTGGTGGTTCCGCCAAAATGGGGCGTAATAAAGAGTATCAAGCAATTCTGCCGTTGCGCGGTAAAGTACTGAATACCTGGGAAACAGAACGTGATCGTTTATTTGCCAATAATGAAGTGCATGATATTGCTGTCGCAATTGGTGTTGACCCACACGGTGCCATGGATGATCCAGATTTGAGTAATCTTCGCTATGGTAAGGTCTGCATTCTCTCTGATGCGGACGTTGATGGTTCACATATACAAGTTCTATTACTAACTTTATTCTTTAAACATTTCCCAAAATTGATTGAACGTGGGCATATTTATGTCGCACGTCCACCGTTGTATCGTATTGACGCTCCTGCTCGAGGTAAAAAGCCTGCGCAAAAGATCTATGCTCTTGATGAAGCAGAGCTTACGTCGATTGAAGACAAATTAATCAAAGATGGTTTAAAAGCCGGTAGTTGGCAAATCTCACGTTTTAAAGGGCTCGGAGAAATGAGCCCAGAACAGTTATGGGATACGACCTTGAATCCAGACACAAGACGATTATTGCCGATCCTTACTGGAGAAATTACGCTAGCCGATACCAATAAAATGATGGATATGCTCATGGGTAAGTCAGAGTCATCCGCAAGAAAAAATTGGCTCGAAGAGCATGGTAATGAAGTTGAAGCTGATATCTAATGATTTAGAACAAAGTAATTATGTCCAATAAAGAACCAGATTTATTTTCGAATTTACCTCCTGAGCCTCAAGATTCTTTGACGCTAGCGAACTATGCTGAGCGTGCTTATTTAGATTACGCTATTAGTGTGGTCAAAGGTCGTGCTTTACCAGAGCTTGCAGACGGACAAAAACCTGTGCAACGTCGTATTTTATTTTCGATGAGTGAAATGGGTTTGCGTTTTGATTCAAAGCCAGTCAAAAGTGCCAGAGTTGTTGGTGATGTTTTAGGTAAATTTCATCCTCATGGTGATCAATCAGCTTATGACGCACTCGTTCGATTAGCGCAAAATTTTAGCTTGCGTTATCCCTTAATTGATGGTCAAGGTAATTTTGGTTCCCGAGATGGTGATGGTGCTGCAGCTATGCGATATACCGAAGCGCGTCTGACCAAGATTTCTAGCTTGTTGCTTGATGAAATCAATCAAGGAACAGTCGATTTCATTCCGAACTACGATGGTTCATTTGACGAGCCAGCCTTGCTTCCGGCCAGATTACCTTTTGTTTTGCTCAATGGTGCATCCGGTATTGCGGTTGGTATGGCCACTGAGATACCTTCCCACAATTTACGTGAAGTTGCAGCAGCGAGTATTGCTGTCCTAAAAAATCCAAAGATCTCTGAGGATGAGGTTCTTGGAATTATTCCAGGGCCAGATTTTCCAGGTGGTGGACAAATTATCTCCTCCCCTGTAGAAATTGCCGAGATCTATAAGGTGGGGCGTGGGAGTTTAAAAGTCAGAGCGCGTTGGTCCATTGAAGAGATGGCGCGTGGTCAGTGGAAGCTGGTAATTAATGAATTACCCCCAAATACCTCAACTCAAAAAGTGTTGCAAGAAATTGAAGAGTTAACCAATCCGAAAGTGAAGATTGGCAAAAAAACACTTACTACTGAGCAAAATACTTTAAAACAATCGATCTTAGCATTACTTGATGGTGTTCGTGATGAGTCCAGTAAAGATGCTGCGGTTCGATTGGTGTTTGAACCGAAGACAAAAAATATTGATGAAGCAGAGTTTGCAAACTTTCTTTTAGCCCATACTTCCTTGGAATCCAATGCATCGATCAATTTGGTGATGATAGGAACCGATGGTCGCCCTAAACAAAAGGGTGTTTTATCGATCATCCAAGAGTGGGTAGGTTTTAGGATACAGACGGTTACCAGAAGAACTCAACATCGATTAATGAAAGTTAACGACCGGGTCCATATTTTGGAAGGTCGTCAATTAGTGCTGCTCAATATTGATAAAGTCATTCAGATTATTCGTAATAGTGATGAGCCTAAAGCAGACTTGATGGAAGCTTTCAAACTATCTGATCGACAAGCAGAAGATATTCTAGAAATTCGACTCCGACAATTGGCGCGTTTAGAAGCTATCAAAATTGAACAAGAGTTAAGTGAGCTTCAACATGAAAAAACAGAATTAGAAAATCTTTTATCGAGTGATAGCTTAATGCGTAAAAAGATTGTTAAAGAAATTGAAACTGATGCTAAAACCTTTGGAGATGATCGTAGAACCATCATTCAAGAAGAAAAGCGAAGTATCGTCCAAACTAAGGTGATTGATGAACCGATCACTGTAGTGGTTTCCCAAAAAGGATGGGTTCGTTCGCGTCAGGGTCATGGTCATGATCCAGCACAATTTGCCTTTAAATCTGGCGATGCCTTATTTGCTATCTATGAGTGTCGAACTGTCGATTTGATGATTGGCATTGGCAGTAATGGACGCGCTTACACCGTTGTAGTCGCCGATTTACCAGGTGCAAGAGGAGATGGATCACCATTTACTTCCCTAATTAATTTAGTTCCTGGTACTCAAATTATTTCCTTTTATGCTGGAAATGGCGATGATTTACTATTGATTGCAATGGCTTCTGGTAATGGTTTTTTAGCAAATGTTAGCGATATGGTTACCAGAAATAAAGCTGGTAAGTCATTTGTTGGAATGAATGAAAAATTTGAAGGTGGTGATACTGTATTGCCCATGCAAGTTATCCGAGAGGGTATGAACATGGTCGCTTGTTTATCAGCGAATGGACGCCTACTTACTTTTGAGCTTTCTGATTTAAAACGATTAGCTGCCGGTGGTAAAGGGGTTATTTTGATGGATTTGGAGCCAAAAGAGCGCTTACAAAGTGCAATCTGTTTTGGAGGTTCAGGTCTTCTGATGGATGGTATCGGTCGAGCCAGCAAACCGACTTCCGTGCATATTACCTATAAAACACTCATGAGTTTTCAGGCGCAAAGAGCAAGGAAAGGTCATGCGATCGATCCTAAACTCAAAGAGGCTAGCTTAAAGCAAGTGTAACTAGATGTTTTAGTTTTGGGGTTTAATTTCAGCGATCATCTCAATTTCCACGCAAGCTCCTAGTGGAAGTTGAGCTACTCCAAAAGCGCTTCGTGCATGTTTACCATTGGCATCAAAGACCTCAACCAAAAGTTCTGAGCAACCATTGGTAACTAAGTGATGTTCGATATAGTCAGTAGTAGAGTTCACCAGACTAGTCACTTTAATGATTCTTTTCACACGATCTAAATTTCCAAGATGGTGATGTAGACTTGCTAATAAATCAATGGCGACAGCTCTAGCGGCGACTTTGCCTTCTTCAGTAGTCATGTTCTGACCTAATTTACCAGTCCAGACCCCGCCATTTTTTTTGGCGATGTGGCCTGATAGGTAAACGAGATGATCAACTTGGTTTGCCATTACATACGCTGCTGCTGGAGAGCCGGCTGATGGCAGTTGAATACCTAGTTCTTGTAAACGTAAATCAATTGCAGATGAAGAGTTCATGATCGATGCCTTTTGGATTGGAAGTTTGTTACAAGATTTTGATGAAAGGTAAATTATTTAGAGAGTTCTCGCATGGCTTTTTCTAAGCCACTGATAGTTACAGGATACATTTTACCTCTCATTAAATCCTTAATGATCGATACAGATTGACGGTATTGCCAAACTTGTTCTGGTTCAGGATTGAGCCAAGCATGATGTGAAAAATGGTCGAGCATACGATTAACCCAAACTGCACCAGCCTCGGAATTAGAATACTCTACTGACCCACCCACCGCTAAAATTTCATAAGGGCTCATCGTTGCATCACCAACAAAAATAAGTTTATAGTCAGCCCCGTATTTACGAATCAGATCAATCGTTGACATTTTTTCCATAGTTCTTCGACGATTATTTTTCCAAACATAATCGTAAAGGCAGTTATGAAAATAAAAGTGTTCTAAGTGTTTGAATTCATTTTTAGCCGCAGAAAAAAGCTCTTCAACACGCTGGATATGATCATCCATAGACCCACCAACATCCATCAGTAATAAAACTTTTACTTGATTATGGCGTTCTGGACGCATTTTGATATCCAAGAATCCAGCATTGACAGCAGTTGCCGTAATTGTGTTGTCTAAATCAAATTCGTTTTCTAATCCTTGGCGTGCAAAGCGACGCAAGCGACGCAGTGCGACTTTTATATTTCTAGTGCCTAGTTCTAAAGAGTCATCGTAATCACTGAAATTCCTTTCATCCCAGACCTTAATGGCTGTTCTATTACCTGCAGATTTACCGCCAACCCTTATTCCCTCAGGGTGATAGCCGTTGTTACCAAAGGCTGAAGCACCCCCCGTACCAACCCATTTTTTTCCACCTTCATGACGTTCTTTTTGCTCATCAAGTAACTCTTTAAAACGCTTCATTAGCTCATCAATGCTGCCAAATTTTTCGAGTGCCAATTTTTCTTCTGCACTCAGTTCCCTTTTTAGTTTTTCCTCTAACCATTCCAAAGGGATCTCAGGGTAAAGATCAATCAGATTTTCGATACCATTGAAATAAGCGCCAAAGGTCTTATCAAAACGATCAAAAAACTTTTCATCTTTGACGAGCGTTATACGAGATAAATAGTAGAACTGATCAATCGAAGGGGAAATGACGTTCTTTTTTAAAGCTTCAAGAAGTGTCAAAAACTCCTTAATCGAAACTGGAATCTTCGATTTTCGGAGAGCGAAAAAGAAATCAATTAACATGAAAATCTTATCGATTTTGTCGATTCATAAACACGAGTCGCTCGAATAAATGAACATCTTGTTCATTTTTTAGTAAAGCTCCATGTAATGGAGGAGTATTAGTTTTACCATCAGCGGATTTTAATTGTTCTGCGGTAATGTCTTCTGCCATTAATAGTTTAAGCCAATCAATCAGCTCAGAAGTAGAGGGCTTCTTTTTAAGACCTGAGAGATTACGAATTTCATAAAAGGACTGAAGGGCGGCAGCCAATAGGTCTTTTTTAATATTAGGGTGATGAACATCCACGATTTTTTGCATTGTTACGGGATCTGGAAAGGAAATATAATGAAAGAAACAACGTCTTAAAAATGCATCTGGTAATTCTTTTTCATTATTGGAGGTAATGATCACTACAGGGCGATGTTTTGCTCGAATCGTTTTCCTTGTTTCATAAACAAAGAACTCCATTCGGTCTAATTCTCTGAGTAAATCATTCGGGAATTCGATATCCGCTTTATCGATCTCATCAATCAGTAATACTGTAGGCTGATCAGCATCAAAAGATTGCCACAGAACACCCTGCACAATATAATTTTGAATATCTTGGACTTTATTGTCGCCTAATTGTGAATCTCGTAAACGGCTAACTGCGTCATATTCATAGAGGCCTTGTTGAGCTTTCGTTGTAGATTTGATGTGCCATTGAAGTAAGGGCATATTGAGTGCAGCAGCAACTTCTTCAGCCAACATCGTCTTACCGGTTCCGGGTTCGCCTTTAATGAGAAGGGGGCGTTGCAACGTAATTGCTGCATTCACTGCCATTTTTAGGTCATCCGTTGCGACATATTGTTCGGAGCCTTGAAAACTTGTCTTTGGATCGGTCATTCGTAATTTCCTGTTGATTTGAAGTTTGATTTTGCACTGATATTTAACAAAATGGAAAAGAATTTCTTCGTTATCCTCTATACTATTATCTTACAAAGTTTTATCAATTAAATTGACCAATATGAAGAAAAGCCAAGCTACAGCATCTAATAAAATAATATTCTCGTTATCTTTAATCTTATCAACCATCACTTTTAGCACCCAAGCAGCAGAAATTCAGGGTAATCCAGAAAAAGGCGCTAGCAAGGTTCGACTGTGTGTCGGGTGTCATGCCATTCCAGGCTATCGTTCCTCTGTTCCTGAAATTTATACTGTTCCTATGATTGGTGGACAGTCTTCTGGATACATTGTTTCTGCATTGCAAGCTTATAAAAAAGGTGAGCGTAAGCATCCAACAATGCGCAGTGTTTCTGGATCTTTATCTGACCAAGACATGGCTGATATTGCTGAGTACTATGCTCTTCAAACTGCATCTACTACTCCGAATAAGTTGAAATAATTTTGTATTTGAAAGGTTTATCATGAAAATCATTCCCTTAATGACATGCTTAGTGATTTGTGCTGTCTCTAATTACACCTTTGCAGGTGATGTTCAAGCTGGTAAAGCTTTAGCCGAAAAATATGTCTGTGCTTCTTGCCATGGCCCTGATTTAAAACATCCCATTGCGCCAAACTATCCAAAGATTGCTGGACAGCATGAGGATTATCTTTACTATGCCCTTAAGTCTTACAAGGTCGATAATAATCCTCAAGTAGGCAGGGGAAATGCCATTATGGGTGGGCAAGTGAAACAATTTACTCTAGCTCAGTTAAAGGATTTAGCCGCTTATATAGCCTCTTTACCTGGTGATTTTGTGGTTCAAAAATAAGCTTAAACCGCAGCAACTTTTCCCTGCTGAAGGTGATTAATCATGAGTTCCTCTGATAAATCACCTTTTCTAGCTATAATCGCCGAAAGTATTTGACGATGCTCCTGTAAAGATTGTTCTAATCTGCCGATTTTTGTGAGTGAATTTCGACGTTGTAATTTCAATACTTGCCTCAAATCACTGATGACTTTTCTCATCCATCGATTACCGGCTATTTCCTGAATTTTGTCATGAAACTCTTGATTAAGCTCAAAAAATCGATCTATATCACGGTCTGCCGCTGCTTTTTCAAGTTTCAAGTGGATGGAATCAAGATTCTCCAATTCCTGTTCACTTGCACTCATGGCAACGGTTTTTGCGCCTTGACCCTCGAGAAGTGCGATCACTTCAAATATTTGAGTAATTTCTTCCGTATCAACTTCAGTGACGTAAGCCCCTCTTCGAATTTTCATCGTAATCAAACCCTCAGAGGCTAATACCTTAATCGCTTCTCGAAGAGGGGTTCGACTAATACCAAATAGTTGGGTGAGATATTTCTCATCAATCCAGCTACCTGGAGGTAATTCATGATGAAAAATTTTTTCTCGAATCATATCTGCCACCTCTTCATAGAGAGGTTTAGTTGCTAATAATTGGGTATTTATCATGTAAATTATTTTTGGTTTATTAAATAAATTATTGATTTATATATAAAAAATTTAAGTACTATACTTCATTTCATATCTTTAAAAAGCTTAATTATTTATTTTGAATTCATAATTATGAATTCATTTGATACTTTATTTATTATCTTGTCAATGGTATGCTTATGAAAGTTCTCTTGAATACATCCAATGTATTACTCAAAATGAAGAAAGATCTTATGTCTGATTCCTCAAACCCCTATCAATCATGGCCAGATTTTCATAAAGCGACAATTGATGAATGGAACAAGTCTGCGAAAAAATCCTCGCCAAATGATGACCCGAATCAATTGGGTTGGAATACACCAGATGATATCCATCTAAAAGCTTTATATACCCAAGAAGATTTGGTAAATACCCCTTTTATAGGCACTTTGCCGGGATTTGAACCCTTTTTACGCGGTCCTCAATCGACGATGTACGCAGCAAGACCATGGACGATCCGTCAATACGCCGGTTTTTCAACCGCAGAGGAGTCTAATGCATTTTATCGAAAAGCCTTAGCAGGAGGTGGGCAGGGTATTTCTGTGGCATTTGATTTACCAACCCACCGCGGATATGACTCTGATCATCCACGCGTTACTGGAGATGTTGGCAAGGCCGGCGTTGCGATAGATACGGTCGAGGATATGAAAATTCTTTTTGACCAAATACCGCTTGATAAAGTTTCCGTATCAATGACCATGAATGGCTCTGTCTTACCGATTCTAGCTGGTTATATTGTGGCTGCCGAAGAGAGTGGTGTTGGGCAAGAGCAGCTATCAGGAACTATTCAGAACGATATCTTAAAAGAATTCATGGTTCGTAATACTTATATTTACCCCCCAGAGCCCTCGATGCGCATTATTGGCGATATTATTGAATACACCGCAACGCATATGCCGAAGTTCAATTCGATTTCAATTTCTGGATATCACATGCAAGAGGCTGGGGCGAATCAATCTTTAGAACTTGCATTTACTCTTGCGGATGGCAAAGAGTACGTTAAAACAGCTCTCGCAAAAGGGATGGATGTTGATGGGTTTGCGGGTCGGTTATCGTTTTTCTTTGCCATTGGCATGAACTTTTATTTAGAAGTAGCCAAGCTCAGAGCGGCGCGCATTTTATGGTGGCGCATTATGAAAGAATTTCAACCTAAAAACCAAAAGTCCCTGATGTTGCGCACCCATTGTCAAACCTCAGGATGGTCTTTGACAGAACAAGACCCCTACAACAACATCGTTAGAACGAGTATTGAAGCAATGGCTGCAGTATTTGGTGGAACTCAATCCCTCCATACCAATTCGTTTGATGAAGCGATTGCTCTGCCTACCGAATTTTCTTCAAGAATTGCCAGAAATACTCAACTAATTATTCAGGAAGAAACACACATCACAAACGTTATCGATCCTTGGGCTGGTTCATACATGATGGAAAAGCTCACTCAGGATATGGCAGATAAGGCTTGGGAGATTATTCAAGAGGTTGAAAAAATGGGCGGCATGACAAAAGCAGTTCAAACTGGTTGGGCAAAACTCAAAATTGAAGCTGCCGCTGCGCAAAAACAAGCCAATATTGATTCAGGCCGTGATGTTATTGTGGGAGTCAATAAATATAAGTTAGATACGGATAGTCAAGTAGATGTTCGCGTTGTTGATAATATTCAAGTTCGCGATAATCAAATTGCACGTTTACAACAAATCAAGCAATCTAGAGATGCGCATCAAGTGCAACAGGCATTAGATGCAATAACGGATGCCGCGGAGCATCAAACAGGTAATTTATTGCAATTAACCATTGCTGCGATTCGGCAAAGAGCAACCATCGGAGAGGTTTCTGATGCTCTAGAAAAAGTCTATGGCCGACATCGTGCAGATACTCAAAAGGTAACAGGAGTGTATTCAGCCGCTTATGACTCAGCCCAAGGATGGGAAAAGCTTCAACAAGAAATTGCTCAGTTTGGCGAAGACCATGGTCGCAGACCGCGAGTGATGATTGCAAAACTCGGACAAGATGGACATGATCGTGGTGCAAAAGTGGTTGCTACGGCATTTGCTGATCTTGGATTTGACGTTGATATGGGGCCTTTATTTCAAACCCCAGATGAATGTGCACGTCAGGCTATTGAAAATGATGTTCATGCAGTGGGGATTTCTACTTTGGCAGCTGGGCATAACACTTTAGTGCCTGCCATTATTAAAGAACTACAACTTCAAGGTGGTAAAGATATTGTTGTATTTGTCGGAGGAGTCATCCCGAAACAGGATTATGAATTTCTCTATGAGTCTGGTGTTAAGGGGATTTATGGCCCAGGGACTCCGATTCCAGCATCAGCGAAGGATGTTTTAGAACATATCCGCCAAGCTGTAGAGAAAAATCATCCATAAATGATGCCAAGTCATCACCCTTTGGTTGAAGACCTATTTAGTGGTCGTGAAGAGGGTACAGCTCTTTCGCGACGCGCTCTTGCCAAGATCATCACTTTACTAGAGTCAACAAAGAAGGAGCACCGGCAGGAGTCGGATCTGATCTTGAATCAGTTGATGCCTTTTTCAGGAAAGTCCTTAAGGGTCGGTATCTCTGGGGTTCCAGGGGTTGGTAAATCTACTTTGATTGAATCTCTGGGCTTATATTTAATTCAAAAAGGTTTCCGAGTAGCGGTTCTCGCGATTGATCCATCTTCAAGTATTTCCGGAGGCTCTATTTTGGGTGATAAAACTCGCATGGAGTTCTTATCAGTCAATCCGATGGCTTTTATCAGACCTACCCCATCGTCAGGAAATCTGGGGGGTGTCGCTGAAAAAACTCGTGAGACGATGCTCGTGTGTGAAGCAGCTGGTTACGATGTGGTTTTGGTGGAAACAGTGGGTGTTGGACAAAGTGAAATTGCTGTTTCACGTATGACCGATATTTTTGTTTTATTGCAATTACCTAATGCTGGCGATGATTTACAAGCAATTAAAAAAGGGGTAATGGAAATTGCTGATTTGGTGGTCATTAATAAAGTCGATCTTGACCCAGATGCGGCAATGCGAGCCCAAGCGCACATTGTTGGGTCCTTGAGAATCTTTACCCAACATGGTCACCCTGATCATGCAGGATTAAATCCACAAACTTGGCAACCACAGGTGATGTCTCTCAGTGCTTTAGAAAATAAGGGTATAGATTCCTTATGGCACAAAATTACTGAGTTTGAAACGATCCAAAAATCGAATGGAGCATTTGCAGAGCGTCGTATACGTCAAGCAAAAACTTGGTTATGGGATCGCATTGAGTCAGGTTTGGCTCAAGATTTTAAAGCACATGAACAGGTATCTAAAGTGTTGCCCGAACTCCAAAAAGACGTGGAGGCAGGTGTGATTGCTGCTTCAGTAGCGGCTAGAAAAATTTTAGATATATTTAAAAACCTTTCCCCATCAAAGGAATCTAGATGAAAGATATTATTCGTCAATTAGAAGCTAAGCGTGACCAAGCCTATTTAGGGGGAGGCCAAAAGAGGATTCAGGCACAACACCAAAAGGGCAAACTCACGGCTCGTGAAAGAATTTCTCTCTTGTTAGATGAGGGCTCCTTTGAAGAGTGGGATATGTTTGTTGAACATCGTTGTACGGATTTTGATATGGCTGAAGAAACAGTTCCGAGTGATGGTGTTGTCACTGGATACGGCATGATTAACGGTCGTTTAGTATTTGTATTTTCTCAAGACTTTACTGTTTTTGGAGGTTCTTTATCCGAAGCACATGCTGAAAAAATTTGTAAGATTATGGATCAGGCACTGAAAGTAGGAGCTCCCGTGATTGGCTTAAATGATTCTGGAGGAGCAAGAATTCAGGAAGGGGTAGCTTCTCTAGGAGGCTATGCCGAAATCTTTCAACGCAATGTGACTGCATCGGGTGTCATCCCGCAAATTTCTCTCATCATGGGACCCTGTGCTGGTGGCGCAGTTTATTCACCCGCATTGACCGACTTTATTTTTATGGTCAAAGATACATCCTATATGTTCGTCACCGGTCCTGAGGTTGTAAAAACAGTGACCCATGAAGAAGTAACTGCCGAAGAGCTCGGTGGTGCATTAACGCACTCGACCAAGTCAGGTGTTTGTGATCGGGTTTTTGAGAATGATGTTGAAGCGATCATGATGGTTCGTCGATTCTTTAATTACTTACCCTTGTCCAATCGTGAAAAGCCACCACATCGTCCAGGCACATCTAATTCTGAAAATATCGATTTATCTTTAGATACCTTAGTGCCTAGCAATCCTAATAAACCTTACGATATGAAGGAGTTGATATTTAAAACGGTAGATGATGGTGAGTTTTTTGAAGTGCAACCAGATTATGCCAAGAATATCATTATTGGCTTTGGTCGTATTGATGGTCACTCGATTGGTATTGTTGCTAACCAACCGCTAGTTTTAGCCGGTTGTTTAGACATCAAGTCTTCAATTAAAGCTGCTCGTTTTGTTAGGTTCTGTGATGCATTTAATATTCCGGTAGTGACATTTGTAGATGTACCTGGATTTATGCCAGGAACCTCTCAGGAGTATGGTGGAATTATTAAGCATGGCGCAAAACTATTATTTGCTTATGCGGAATGTACCGTTCCAAAAATTACCGTGATTACACGCAAAGCTTATGGTGGTGCTTATGATGTTATGTCATCGAAGCATCTTCGTGGGGATGTAAATTTTGCTTGGCCATCCGCTGAAATTGCAGTCATGGGCCCGAAGGGTGCCGTGGAAATTATTTTCCGCGATGAAAAGGGCGATCCAGAAAAGTTGGCTGCTCGTGAAGCACAATATAAAGCGAAGTTTGCAAATCCTTTTGTAGCGGGTAGAAGAGGTTATATCGACGATGTCATCATGCCACACGAGACGCGTAAACGTGTCTCAAGATCTTTAGTGATGTTACAAAATAAAGAGCTTGAAAATCCATGGCGCAAACATGACAACATTCCACTTTAAGAGATAGGGCAGATATTCATGTTTCAGAAAATACTAATCGCAAATCGTGGAGAAATTGCTTGTCGAGTCATTAAAACTGCAAAGCAAATGGGTATTAAGACTGTTGCAGTTTATTCGGAAGCAGATCGCGAGGCACGTCATGTAGAGTTGGCAGATGAAGCTTTTTTTATTGGTCCAGCGCCTTCAAGAGAGTCTTATTTAGTCATGCAAAACATCATCGATGCATGCAAAGCTACAGGGGCACAGGCCATTCATCCAGGCTATGGGTTTTTATCAGAAAATGAGGAATTTTGTCGCCTCGTTGAGGAACAAGGCATTATTTTTATTGGTCCTAAACAACATTCCATTGCTGCGATGGGAGACAAAATTGCTTCAAAGAAATTAGCTCTAGAGGCAAAAGTTAACACAATTCCTGGATATAACGAGGCTATTGCGACTCCCGACCAAGCTGTCGAGATTGCAAAAAAGATTGGTTATCCCGTCATGATTAAAGCTTCTGCTGGTGGTGGCGGTAAAGGATTAAGAGTTGCCTATACAGATAAAGAGACATTCGAGGGTTTTAGCTCCTGTCAGAATGAAGCACGAAACTCTTTCGGTGATGATCGAGTCTTTATTGAAAAATTTGTAGAAGAGCCACGTCATATTGAAATACAAGTCCTCGGTGATGGTTTTGGTAATGTGGTCTATTTATGGGAGCGAGAATGTTCGATACAACGACGCCATCAAAAAGTGATCGAAGAGGCTCCTTCACCTTTCATTAGCGAACAGACCCGTCAAGCAATGGGAGCACAAGCTGTTGCTTTGGCTAAAGCTGTCCAATATCAATCTGCTGGAACGGTGGAGTTTGTCGTTGGTAAGGATCAATCCTTTTATTTCTTAGAAATGAATACTCGTCTACAGGTCGAACATCCCGTTACCGAGATGATTACAGGATTAGACATAGTGGAGCAAATGATTCGGATTGCCGCCGGTGAAAAGCTTGGTTTTAAGCAAGAAGATATTAAAAGAGATGGATGGGCTATCGAATGCCGTATTAATGCAGAGGACCCATATCGTCAATTTTTACCATCAACTGGTAGGTTGGTGACCTATCGACCACCATCAACGACTGAAGGTGTTAGGGTTGATACCGGAGTATATGAGGGTGGTGAGATTCCCATGTATTACGATTCAATGATTGCAAAGTTGATCACCCACGGTGCAAACCGTGAAGAAGCAATTTTGAAAATGCAAACAGCCCTGAATCAGTTCGTGATTAAAGGTATTGACTCAAATATCCCATTTCAAGCAACGCTGATGCAACATCCTGATTTTCAATCTGGAAATATGAATACGGGTTTTATTGCTAAACACTTTCCAGACGGGTTTCATGGTGCTCCCATGAATCAGGCTTCTCAAGATTTGTTGTGTGCTTTAGTAACCTCGATTCATCATCAATATATGAATCGTTCAGGCAATATTAGTGGTCAATTAGAGGGGCATTCATATCAAATTCCAACGGAATTTACCGTGGCGTTAGGTAAGCATGGTCATCAATCTTTTATTGATCTGGAATTGGTTGTTCATGCAGAGTCTGACTTGGTGATAATTGGTGAGAAAAAGTTTGATATTACTAGTTCATGGAACCCTGGTGAGCTCATTTATACAGCGATCGTCAATCACCAATCTATTGTGATGCAGGTTCAGCGTAAGGAGGTTTTTTATCAAATCATGTTTAATGGCATATTGTTTCAAGCGATGGTGATGCCGAGGTCTGCTGCCATGCTTCAACAGCTTATGCCTTTTAAATCTCCGCCGGATATGTCACAGTATTTGCTTTCACCGATGCCGGGCCTGCTCGCTGAAGTTTCTGTTCAAGTTGGACAAAAGATCCAAGCTGGTGAAAAGTTGGCGGTGATTGAGGCCATGAAAATGGAGAATATTATGTTAGCTCAAACTGAGGGCATTGTTGCAGAAATTTTGGCCAATAAAGGCGAGAGTTTAAGCGTAGACCAACCGATCATTCGATTTCACAAGGAGTAATGATGCAAAGACCATTTCGCGTATTAGGCGTTCAACAAGTCGCTATAGGCTCTTTAGACAAAGAAGAATTAAAAAAACTTTGGCAAGACATGTTGGGATTTCAGTTTAAATCGAGTTTTCGTTCCGAAAAGGAAAATGTCGATGAGGACATTTTTTCCATAGGGAGCGCAGAGCATGGGGTTGAGTTTGATTTAATGCAACCAATAGACCCTGATAAAAAACCTGCTGTTCACCTCACCCCACTGAATCATATAGGTTTATGGATTGATAATCTTCCTGTTGCGGTCGAGTGGTTAACCGCTAATGGGGTTCGTTTTGCACCTGGTGGAATCCGTCGAGGTGGTGATGGTCACGATATTATTTTTATACACCCAAAAAGTAACGAGCAGTTCCCAATATCAGGGTATGGAGTTTTAATCGAATTGGTGCAGGCGCCGCCAGATATTATTGAAAGTTTGTCATAAATCGGTCGCTGAGTTTTAATTGCGCCGCTATCTTTTTGGCATAATGTGTCTTTGTGCCCGTTTAAGTATGAATTTGTTTTTTTGATTCCTAGGAGAAAGAATGTCTAATTACCCTCATGGTATGGAAATCCATGCTGAAGTTACATCAGATTTTGCTACCGTTTTAACACCTGAAGCTTTAGCTTTTGTAGCAAAATTACACCACGCATTTGAGCCTCGTCGTCAAGAGTTATTAAAAATACGTGAAGATCGCACGAAACGCTTGGATGCTGGTGAAATACCTGATTTTTTACCAGAAACAAAAGCGATTCGTGAAGGGGATTGGAAAATTTCTCCTATTCCGCCAGCTTTGCATTGTCGACGTGTTGAAATCACTGGACCAGTAGATGCCAAAATGGTGATTAATGCCTACAACTCTGGCGCAGATTCTTATATGACTGATTTTGAGGACTCGAATAGCCCTAGTTGGTCAAATCAAATTCAAGGTCAAATCAATCTACGTAGTGCAATTAAACGTGAACTGCGTTTTGAGCAAAATGGTAAAACATATGCTCTCAATGAAAAAATTGCTGTTTTACAGGTTCGTCCTAGAGGATGGCATTTGGAAGAGAAACATGTCACGATTGATGGCAAACGTATTTCAGGCGGCATCTTCGACTTTGCTTTATTTTTGTTTCATAACGCCAAGGAGCTATTAGCACGTGGCGCAGGCCCTTATTTTTATTTACCGAAATTGGAGAGCCATCAAGAGGCACGTCTATGGAATGATATCTTCATTATGTCTCAAGAAGCTTTAGGATTGCCACGTGGCACGATTAAAGCCACTGTTTTAATTGAAACGATTTTGGCTGCTTTTGAGATGGATGAGATTCTCTATGAACTTCGTGAACATAGTGCTGGTTTAAACGCTGGTCGTTGGGACTATATTTTTTCCTGTATCAAAAAATTCAAAGTTGATAAGAACTTCTGTTTAGCCGATCGAGCAAAAGTTACGATGACAGCTCCATTTATGCGCGCTTATGCATTGTTGCTTTTAAAGATTTGTCATCATCGCGGTGCTCCAGCCATTGGTGGAATGAGTGCTTTGATTCCAATTAAGAATGATCCTGAGAAGAATGCCATTGCGATGGGCGGGATTATTGCCGATAAGAGGCGTGATGCTGAAGATGGATATGATGGCGGGTGGGTTGCCCATCCTGGGCTTGTAGAACCCGCTATGATTGAATTTAAAAAGGTTCTAGGTGACAAACTCAATCAATTTGAAAAGCAAAAACCTGAAGTTCAGGTTAAGGCTTCTGATTTGTTAGATTTTCAACCAGAAACCCCAATTACTGAAGCTGGTCTAAGAATGAATATTAACGTTGGTATTCATTATTTAGGTGCATGGTTAGCTGGTAATGGTTGCGTTCCTATTCACAACTTGATGGAAGATGCAGCTACGGCTGAAATCAGTCGTTCACAAGTATGGCAATGGATACGTTCACCTAAAGGAGTTTTAGATGACGGTCGTAAAGTGACTGTTGAAATGGTTAAAGGCTACATTAAAGAAGAACTTGTGAAAGTCAGTAGTTCCGGCGCTATTGGACACTGGGATCGAGCTGCACAAATCTTTGATCAGATGTCTACCGGAGAACATTTTGAGGAGTTTTTAACCTTACCACTTTATGAGGAAATCTAAAACTCGTGAGAGTTTGATTTAAATTGATGCCCATATTAGCCATCGATACTTCCACCCAGTGGTGTTCGGTGGCTTTATTTTTACCGAATGGGCATCATATTTATCGACATGAAAAAGTGGGGAATAAAGCCAGTCAGGTCATCTTAAATTGGATCCAAGATCTGCTATTAGAGGCTAACTGCTCTTTTGAGGACATTGATTCCATTGCTGTTTCTCAAGGTCCTGGAGGATTTACAGGTATACGTTTGGGTATGGGAGTTGCACAAGGCTTAGCGTATGCACAAAATAAACCCTTGATTCCAATTCCGAGTCTTGATGGAATGATTGCCTATCAATATGCCGAAGATCCTAATGGCTTTTCAACGAATAAGCACTATCACGTCATGATTGATGCTCGAATGTCGCAAATCTATCAAGCGAGTTATCGATTTACCTCTGAAGGTCGTATTCAGCGCCAAGGTGAAATTACCTTGATGGATCTTCAAGATATTCAAATAAATACAGTTGACCAATATTTTTGCTATGACATGGATACCTATCTAGCATCAAAAGATATTGATCAAACCAATTTTCAAATATCCTCAGCAACACCACATGCCTTAGGAATTGGACATTTAGCCTCATTAGAAAGCAATATGACTTTATTTTTGCCAAAGGATTGTCAACCACTGTATGTTAGAGATCAAGTTGCCCTTACAATTGCTCAAAGGGCTGGTGCCTAAATATTAATGAGGGCTTTCCGAATAGGATGATGAACTTTCGATTTGAAGTGATGCAAACCACGGATTTAGACAGCGTAATGGCTATTGAAGAGCTCTCACAATCGAATCCTTGGACGAAAAAAAACTTCATCGATTGCATTAATGAAAAATATTGGAATTATCTATTGGTAGGGGAAGATAATCAACATCAGGTTCTTGGGCATTGTATTTTGATGCCCGGTGTTGATGAGCTTCATTTATTAAATATTTCCATTGATCCCCAATTTAGAAGAAATCATATCGCATGGCGAGCCTTGCTTGCGATTGAAAAAACTGGAAATGACAATGGTTATGCCAAAATTTTGTTAGAAGTGCGAAGAAGTAACATTGCGGCAGTCGCATTATATGAAAAATTAGGTTATCTTTTAATTGGTGCAAGAAAAGGCTATTATCCGAAAAAAGATCATGATCAAAGCCAAAGAGAAGATGCATTAGTGATGGAAAAAATATTAAACTAATCTATGGTTAATAAAGCATTAATTTTGAAAGAAATGGGAATTAGTACTTGGAGGTTAAAACCATCTGAGAAGCTTACTCCAATGATCGATTCGCCCTCTAAAAAAGAGATAAAAAACATGGCTGCAAGCTATCCAATATGGACCTTGGTTGTGGATGATGTATCTTCTTTCTCGTCCTTATTTCAACATATTCAAAAAATGATTCAAAATTTTGGTGTAGAGATACAAGTCATTACTTTTGATCAATCTGTCAATGCTGAGGATATTCGGGGTGATTTTTTGATTAGCTTTGGTGATCGATCTAGCCAGTTTTTTTCTGGGGAGCCATCACTGGTTCACGAGCTTCGTGAAATTCTCTTTGAGACAACGAATGCATTACAACAGGAGATTCCAGTTATCGCCACATTTGGCTTAAAAGATTTGTATCAAAATCCTTTAAAAAAACAACAACTTTGGACAGATTTAATTTTTGCTAGAAATGTTTTCTTAGATACGATGGTTTAGGTTGGATGAAGCACTTTTTCCTCACCAATGAGATGAAGTGAGTCGTATTCTTTTTGATTTTGTTGATGACGAAAGATTACTAATGACATGGTCACTATGACAAAGCAACCAAACATTAAGATAACAGCCTGAACTGGAATATTGAGGGATACTAATAGTGAATATATGGCAAGCATCATCAAAACAGATAAGTTTTCATTAAAGTTTTGTATCGCAATGGAGTGACCTGAAGATAATAGTACATGGCCTCTATGTTGGAGAAGGGCATTCATGGGTACGACAAAATAACCTGACATCCATCCAATCGTAATTAGGAAGATATAGGTAAAGACTAAGTAACTTGGAACTTGTAAAAATCCAAGGTTGATCACATAGTCATGAAAATTATCTTTACTAAAAGCGGCAAGAATAATTACTAAAAAGCCCATAAATACACCATATTTAAGAACCTTCAATGACTCTTTAAGGGGCACACGCCACGCCGCCCAAATTGAACCACCGGCAACGCCAAAAGCAACGACCGCTTGCAGAATGGCTCCCTCAGATAAACTCATGTTTAAACTACTTTCAGCCCACTTCAAAATGATGAATTGAAGCGTTGCGCCAATACCCCAAAATAGTGTAGTAATCGCTAAAGAAATTTGACCGATCCGATCATTCCATAGCGTCATGAAGTTATGACTAAAGTCTCTTACGAGGGTCACGGGATTTTTTGCCAGTTTTTCGTAGACAACACCCGTTTCGGGAATCCGTAGATTAATGATTGCGGCGACTAAATATAAAGTAACAATTAAAGTAATAGCAGCTTCAGGGGCGGTGTCAATATGCGTGTCGACTAATGGGAAGTCAAGCAAAAGTAAAGTTGCTGCAACTTTTGGATTGATTAATAGCCCACCAACAACTGTCCCCAAAATAATGGAGCATACGGTTAAACCCTCAATCCAACCGTTGGCAGCAACTAACTTTTCTGGGGGAAGAAGTTCTGTCAAAATACCGTATTTTGCAGGTGAGTATGCAGCGGCTCCAAAACCAACGATGGAATACGCCAAAAGAGGGTGCATACCAAACAACATCGTTAAACAGCCAATGATTTTGATAGAGTTTGTCACAAACATAACCCTACCTTTAGGGCGGGAATCTGCAAAAGCACCAACAAAAGCAGCAAGAACAACGTAAGATAGTACAAAGAACAGTTTGAGTAATGGGGTCATCCAATCCGGAGATTGAAGTTGAACTAAAAGAGCGATAGCAGCAATTAGTAGAGCGTTGTCGGCGAGCGAGGAAAAGAACTGCGCTGCCATAATAGAATAAAAACCAGGTTTCATTCGTACAATGATATGTCAAACATAAAAATATTTCCTAAATCTGAAAATGATGCATCGACCAATACAAGCAACAATTTTGACACAGAACCTGTGTCAAAACTTAAGTATCGCAAAAAAATATAGCCATCAACGACCTTCATGGGCCGTAATCAAAGCAAACGCATACGGACATTCAATGGAGGCCGCATTAAAAGGGTTTTCAAATAGTGAAGGTTTAGCTTTATTAGATATCGAACATGCCGATTTATCCAGAAAACTTGGGTGGCAGAAGAAAATCTTATTATTAGAAGGTATTTTCTCCATGCAAGATTTGGATGAGGTCTTGCACTTGCGTTGTGATTTCGTTATTCATCACGAAGAGCAGGTTACTCATCTGTTGAATTGGTTAAAACAACAATCCTCCGAGAGTCAATTATCTTTTAGGCAAAATTGTGACGTATGGTTAAAGCTAAATTCAGGGATGAACCGTTTGGGCTTTAAGTCAGCGGCTTAT